>NZ_JADYXJ010000001.1:0-359105 GCF_015864365.1 Pseudoalteromonas sp. SWXJ133 | reverse complement strand
TAATATTACCGGAGAAAAGAAAGCGAAAAGCTTATCCGCGAACGGTGCTCGCAAAGACACAAAAATATCCAGTTAGGTATAAACGAAAAAACACCACTCGTTCTTAAACGAGTGGTGTTAAGTATTTACTGGGCCTTTTTTATTGAACAAAACAAAGGAGACAAGTAAACTAAAACGATATTTTAGAAGGAGAACTGATTGTTAAAACAAGATGAAAACTTATCTTTTGTCATTGAGCCAGAACTAACTCCTCGTTCTGAACAGCGCATAGATCTGTATTTTTCTATCCCTAATGAAATGGGGATTAATCCGCAAACGCTTACCGAAGAATCATATTTTAATAACCACTTCAAATCCCATTTAGCGTATAACGCGAATAATATACACCTGCCTTTAGTGCGAAGCCGCTTTGTGAGTAAAAATAAAGGTGAGCAGCAAGATTATCGTCAAAATCTTAATTTATTTTGTTACCAAGTACGTTTAGCCCTTGATGCTGATATAAAAGACGCGTTAAAAATTGACGAAGCCGAAGACTTTTATAAACGTGCTAACGAAGTATATGAACAAAGTGAGGGGCTTTTAAAAAAGCTGCGCCGCTATACACCAGATGACGAAAAACTACTGCCATTTTTTACCAATGCTGATAACTATTTAAGTTGGCATGTTGAGCAATCTTTTTTAAAGCTTTTAGATGAAGGGCCCCGTAGTAGCGATTATGCGAAAGAACGTAACGATTTAATGCAGTTTTGTAAAAACGAAAATGCGTACCGGGCCGACAAAAATTATAATTCTGAAACCACCATGCAAGACGCTAATCGAATAACAAATAAAATGCGCTTGCTACAACGCTTAATTGAGCATGGCGTTATATTACAACGCCAAACGCGGTTTCTTAATAGCTACCTTAAGCGATTAGTTAAGGGCACTGTAACAGCCGTTATCATGGCATTTGTGATGGTTGTTATACTCAATGCTCGCTCAACGTTTACTGAAGTCACCGCGACGCTTATTTTAATTTTAGGGGTTATTTACGGGCTACGTGAAATATTCAAAGAAGATATTACGCGTATGATTTGGCGAGCTATTGTACAAGGGCGACCTAAGTGGCGATTTAGTTTTAAAAATAGTATTACCAAAGACAAAATAGCAAGTCAGCTAATTTGGCTTGAATACACACGCTTTAAAAAAATCCCTAAAGAAGTAAAGTCTATATTTTCAAAACGTCGACAGCAAAATAAACAAGCTGCGCAGTGGTTACATTTTGCGAGTGAAACGCGTGTAAGTGCAAAAGAATTTTTACCCGGTTACGATACCTTGCAACAAACTCTGCAATTTAGTCTTGCGCCATTTGCGCGTTATTTAAAACGTGGTGAAGGGAAGTTATATCATTTAGACAGTAATAAAATATCTAAACAGGCGGTTGAGCGGCGCTACCAACTTAACATGGTGCTTGTGCTGACTGAGGAAGATAGAACACTTTATCAACGCTATAAAATAACGTTAAATCGCAGTAAAATCGTCAATATTGAGCTTATTTACTCGAAAAAGTAAGCTTATGAATAAAAAAAGGACTGATAAAATCAGTCCTTTTTTTAAATTTATTTATTAGCTAAACCATGTTTACTATATAAAGTTACTTTGTCTGACACTAGCGTGATCTCGATATTTTTTGCTTCATCGCCCCACACACAATTAGTATGCAGTGTTTTTTCAACACAGTTATCAGCACTTCCCAAAATGGTTTCAACTTCAGTCTTGTCCATACCTACTTTGATTTTTTCGTAACTCTCAAGACTTACCTTAGAACAAGCCGCAAGGCTTAATGTAGCTGCGATGATAAGGAGTTTTTTCATTGTTATATCCTACTTAGTATTAATGTTTGAATTTTCTGATTTGGACGATCATGCCCATTCGTGGGTGGTCAAAGTAATGTACTTCACCACTTATTACACGTCTAAACTGAGAAAAACGGGCTGACTCTATATCGCCATTTTCTAGCTTTTGGCTAATATCAAAATTAGCTGTAATGTATAAATAATGTCGTAAGTGTATTTTAAATAAGCCGTCTAGTTCCCATTCTGCTTTTGATTGGTCTGGGTCGTTAAATAGTTCAGGTTGTGAATTTAATAAACTTACAAAATCAGGATTTGAATAGCTAGGGGTTACGTTAGAATCACTTTTAAGGTGTTTACCTGCTATTAAATGCATACTTGGAGCACGCGATTTACTTGCGCCTTCAAAGCGCCAGCCAGTATGTAGTATAGGTGTTAATCCTTTGCGATCTAGCTGTTGGTACTGCGCTTTAAATTGTAGCTGTTCTGGCGCTAGTAAATAAGTTTGCTGCATATCATCTTTAGCGGGGGCTAGAGGTGTGACAGGTAGCTCATCATAGCTTTGTATGTAGTCTGTACTGTCACTGCATACACCCGATTGCGGGTTTGAATTAACTAAGGAATCGGTAAAAGAGCGTTTTTGAAAACGCTCATCGCCATCTATACAGGCTTGCATTGCTTGCTCTGTGTAAAGTGGCGTCATTAAATCTAGAGAATTTTTATCCTCAATAGCTTTGTGCTTAAGGGTAAAGTCTTCTTGTAAATACGGAGCAGGGCGCTGTTTAAATACCAGCACCTCAACCTCAAACCAACGCTCTGCAAATGCAGTGCTACTAAATAAGCAGCATAAAATAACAAGCGATTTTTTTAGCAACATTAATGGCTAACCTTTTTTTCGAAATCTGCAATCATTGCAGTGACCATTTTTAAGCGTTCGCGGGCATTAGCCTCACTAATTGCAAAGCGCAGTTTATTTGCGCCATCCATTTTGTACACCTTAGGCGCACTTTGTATCAAACCTATAATGAAGCTAGGGTTAACCTTGGTATCTTGGCTAAACTCAAAGTAACCGCCCTTAGGGTTTGCTTCAATTTTTGTGATGCCTAAATTACTGGCCTGCATTTTAAGTTGTTGCAGGCTAAATAAGTTTTTAGCAGCATCTGGCAGTAAACCAAAACGGTCTATCAACTCAACTTGCAGTTCATCCATGTCATCAAGGTTAGCACAACTTGCAACGCGCTTGTACATACCTAAGCGTGCATTTACATCGTGTATGTAATCATCAGGTAATAGTGCAGCTAGTTTTAAATCTACTTCGGTTTGTTTTTTAAGTAGGTTTTCAAGTGTTGGTTCTTTACCTTCACGTAGCGCATTTACAGCTTGCTCGAGCATTTCCATGTACAAGCTAAAACCGATAGTTTGCATTTGACCTGATTGATCGTCGCCAAGTAACTCACCCGCACCACGAATTTCTAAATCGTGTGTTGCGAGGGCAAAACCTGCGCCTAAATCTTCTAACGATTCGATTGCTTGTAAGCGTTTACTCGCATCTTTAGAAAGGGCTTTTGGGTCACCTGTTAGTAAATAAGCATAGGCTTGATGATGGCTTCGGCCAACTCGCCCACGTAATTGGTGTAACTGTGCAAGGCCGAGTTTATCTGCTCTATCCATAATAATGGTGTTGGCTGTAGGTACATCGATACCGGTTTCTATAATCGTGGTACATACCAACACGTTGTATTTTTGATGATAGAAGTCAGTCATTATTTGCTCAAGCTCTTGCTCGCGCATTTGACCGTGAGCTGAGGTTACGCTTGCTTCAGGCACCCATTCACTGATCTCTTGTGCAACACGCTCAATAGTTTCTACATTGTTATGTAAAAAGTAAACTTGACCACCGCGTTTAATTTCACGCAGTACCGCTTCGCGTATTAGTTCTACATCGCGTTGGCGTACAAAGGTTTTTACCGCTAAACGTTTAGCAGGCGGGGTCGCGATAATTGATAAATCACGCATGCCACTCATAGCCATATTAAGTGTACGCGGTATTGGCGTTGCAGTTAGTGTAAGTATGTCTACATCGGCACGTAGTGCTTTAATTTTCTCTTTTTGGCGTACACCAAAGCGATGTTCTTCATCAACAATGAGTAAACCTAAGTCGTTAAATTTAATGTCTTGCTGAATAAGTTTATGTGTGCCAATAACTATATCGAGCTTACCGTTCGCCATTTTTTCAAGCGTGTCTTTTTGCTCTTTAGTGGAGTTAAAGCGCGAAAGTACACCAACTTCAATAGGAAAATCAGCAAAACGATCTTTAAAGTTTTCATAGTGCTGCTGAGCCAGCAAGGTGGTAGGCACTAAAATTGCCACTTGTTTATCATCGTTAACCGCTACAAAAGCAGCGCGCATGGCCACTTCTGTTTTACCAAAGCCTACGTCACCACACACTAAGCGGTCCATGGCTTGCTTTGATTGCATATCACCTAACACCGCTTCTATGGCGCTTCGTTGATCGTCAGTTTCTTCAAACGGGAAGCTATCGCTAAATTGGCGATATGCAGGGGCGTCTAGAGTAAACTTATTACCGGGTTTTGCTTGGCGCTGTGCATAAATGTCGAGTAATTCTGCTGCTACATCGCGAACTTTTTCAGCCGCACGTTTTTTTGCTTTTTCCCATGCATCTGAGCCAAGCTTATGCAGCGGGGCGCTAGCTTCTTCACCGCCAGAGTAACGACTCAGCATATGCAGTGCAGACACTGGCACGTAAAGTTTAGCTTCACTTGCGTAAGTAATCGTAACAAACTCAGTAATTACACCTGCGGCATCAATTGTTTGCAAACCTTGGTAACGGCCAACACCATGATCGAGATGCACAACAGGTTGGCCTTCCTTAAGCTCTGCTAAATTACGGATTAGCGCATCTTGGCTGGCTTCGTACTTGTGCTTGCGGCGTCTGCGTTGAGATACTTTAATACCTAGCAGTTCTTGCTCGGTAATAATAGAAAGGCTGGGCTTAGTACCCAGTACAACACTTTGTTCAAGCGGGCTTACTATTAAACCTACATCACTCGCGCTTTTTGTAAATTGTTCGAGTGTTTCAAATTCTTTAAATTTTAAACCGCTTGGTTTTAGAATACTCAGTAATGATTCGCGACGACCGTCCGATTCAACACTGAGTAATATGCGGCCTTTTTTCTTTTTTTGTTCTGCTACATAATTTATAAACGCACCATAAGGTTCATGCTGCTTATGATCAATTCGAATAGCCGGCAGCTCGCTAACGCTTAAGTTTTTATTACCGGCTTTAGTACCGAGTTTTGCAAGGGATAAACGAATACGTGCAAAGTTGCCTAAATTAGAAAACAGCTCTTCAATAGGCTGATAAAGCGCATTGGGTTCAAGTAATGGACGAAGTGGGTCAACTCTGCGGTTCTCATAGCGTACATTTACATCGTGCCAAAAATTATCTGCTGCGTGCTCTAAATCACCTAGTTGCATAACCGTTGTTGTATCTGGCAGGTAGTCAAAAATAGTCGCTAGCTTTTCAAAAAACAACGGCATGTAGTATTCGATACCGGCAGGCCAGTTACCTTTGCTTACTTGCATGTATACAGAGTCTTGCTGCGAGCTTGCACCAAATTTTTCGCGGTAGCTTATTCTAAAACGTTCAATATCAGCGTCGTTAGTAGGAAATTCATGCGCTGGAAGTAGCTCAATTTTATCTACTTTTTCATCAGAACGCTGCGTTTCTACATCAAATAAGCGAATTGTGTCGAGTTCGTCATCAAAAAAATCGAGTCTAAATGGATGCGGGCTACCCATTGGGTATAAGTCAACGATAGAGCCGCGTATAGCGTATTCGCCGTGCTCCATTACTTGTTGAACATTTAAATAACCAGCTTGCTCTAAGTTGTCACGAAAGTTATGTGTGTCTAACTTGTCGCCCACTTTAAAGTTTATTGTTGAACCGTAAATAAACGAGGCCGGTGCTGTGCGCAACATTAAGGTAGATACAGGCACAATTAACACACTTTGTTGTTCTTTTTTTAAGGTATTTAAAGTGGCTAAACGGGCTGAAATAATATCTTGATGGGGAGAAAAGTGATCGTATGGCAGAGTTTCCCAATCAGGAAATACCATTACTGGGTTATCGGGTAATAAATATTCTAATTCTGTTTCAAGGCGCAGTGCGCTTGGTGTATCAGGTGTAACAATCAAGACTAAGTTGTCTTGTTGTTTAACGCCTTCAGCAATGGCAATACTTAAACCACTTCCGCTTAGCTGGCCCCATTGAATTTTATCTTTATGAGATTTTACCCAAGGCAAGGCTGCCCATTGCTCAAACGCCATTTATTACTCCATTTATAGTTGGCTCTTAGCAAGTAAGAGCCATCTTGAGTTAAGTTTACTTAGTCTCGGTATATTTTTGTTAGGTCTTTATAGTGATCAATTCGTCGGTCACGCAAGAAAGGCCAAATACGTCTTACGTTTTCTGAGCGTTTTTGATCAATTTCAACCACTAAAATTTGCTCATCAGTATTATTAGCCTCTGCTAATAATTCACCTTGTGGGCCTGCAATGAACGAATTTCCCCAAAACGCAATGCCATCGCTTTGCGCACTTGGGTCACTTTCATGGCCGACACGGTTACAGCTAATTACCGGTACACCATTGGCAACAGCATGGGCACGCTGGCTAATAACCCACGCATCTTTTTGACGAGTTTGCTCAGCAATGTCGTCGTTAGGATCCCAACCAATAGCGGTTGGGTAAATTAGCACCTCAGCGCCTGCCATTGCCATTAAACGGGCAGCTTCAGGAAACCATTGATCCCAACATACTAGCACGCCTAATTTACCCACCGAGGTTTGAATAGGCTCAAAACCGATATCACCTGGGGTAAAGTAGAATTTTTCGTAAAAACCAGGGTCATCAGGAATATGCATTTTGCGGTATTTACCCGCAATACTGCCATCTTGTTCTAATACAACCGCGGTGTTGTGATAAAGGCCCGTAGCGCGTTTTTCAAATAAAGAGGCCACAATAACAATGCTTAGCTCTTTAGCAAGCTCACCTAAGGCGTTACTGCTAGGGCCTGGAATGGTTTCGGCTAAATCAAATACGTCAACATTTTCGGTTTGGCAAAAATAGAGGCTTCGGTGTAGCTCTTGAAGTACAACCAGTTTTGCACCTTTTTGAGCGGCTTCACGAATGGCACTCATTGATTTTGCCATATTGTGCTGAGCGTTATCGGTATTGCTTTGTTGCACTAACGCAACGGTTAATTTTGCAGGGCTTGTCATTGTGCTGCTCCAGCTAAAAATCCACGAGGTAATTGCATTGTAATACAGTGCAGGCTGCCAAATTGTTCAATTATTGGTTGGCAATTAACGCCAATAATAATGTGTTGTGGGTATGCTTTTTGAACTTGTGCAAGAGCACGTTCATCATTGGCATCATTATACGTTGGCACAAGCACAGCATTATTAATAATTAAGTAGTTAGCGTAGGTAGCCGGTAAGCGTGTTTGCTCATCGTCATAAGCGGCTTTTGGCCACGGTAACTCAATTAAGTTATATGGGGTGTTATCGGCAGTTTTAAAGGTTTTTAGTTGTTTTTCCATTGCATCAAGTGCGCTAAAGTGCTCATCAGTTTTATCGTCACACTGCACATATACAAGGGTATTATTTGGAGCAAAGCGCACTAAGGTATCAATGTGGCTGTCGGTGTCATCACCCGCTAAATAGCCATGATCAACCCATAAAAAATGTGTTGCGCCCAAGTGCTCTTTTAAAAGTACTTCTATGTCAGCAGGGCTTAAATCTGGGTTACGGTTTTTGTTAAGTAAACATTCGCTGGTTGTTAGCAACACACCATGCTCGTTTATTTCAATACCGCCACCTTCAAGTACCATATCAAGCGCTTGATATTGGTTGTTTGTGCTACTTAGCTCTTTTACCAAAGTACGATTAATTTGATTGTCTAATGCGCTTTCAAATTTATTGCCCCAACCATTAAAAGTAAAATCATATACTTTTAGTTGCTCTGGTGAGTCAATAGCGGCGCAAGTAAGCGGACCATGATCGCGCGCCCAGGTATCATTGGTAGGCCTTACTACAAAATGAACACGATTAAGAGAGATGTTAGCGCTATTTAGCAATGCTGTAATATGCATTTTTAAGGCACTGTTATGCGCCACAATAACAAGCTGTTGCTGCATTGTTATATGCTTAGCAAGCTCAATATATACAGGTTCTACACGTGCTAAATTATCAGCCCAATCTGTGTCTTTATGAGGCCATGTAAGCATAACAGCGTCTTGCTCGGCCCATTCTGGTAAAAGTCTAAAGTTCATGAAGTTTATATACTAATTAAGATGACGCTAGTTTAGCATTTTACATAAAGATGTCAGCTAATTATCACTGTTTAGGTTGGCTTGGTTTTGATCAAGTTCCTGACGTTTTTTAAGTTGGCGGGTTTGAGCATGTAAACTCGCTCTAACAATAAGTTCTTGGTCAGTGGTTCTAATTGCAGTAAAGAGCATGGTGTATTGATAATGTTCGCTATCTTGTTTTTCTACTGCCACAACTTCGGTGTAACAATAAACCGCAGAGGCTTCGTGGTGCAAAAACAGTTTTGTTCTAAATGCTTGGCCAATTGAGTGTACTTCGGGTGATGTAAAGCGGATACCGCCACCACCGTAGCTATCACATTGAATTGCATTATCTTGCGCTTGTTCTGAGGCCAAAATATGGCTCATTATTAAATCTATTTTACGTGACTGCGCTTGTAAAAATGTAGCTAGCTCTTGTGCTATATCGCCTAGGTTACGTAGTGGTCGTAACGAGCTTTGCTCAAGTTCACTTACTTCATTTGCTAATCTAAATAGTGGGGGGATATCGTCTTCTAGCTCAAGCTGCGATTTAGGAACTTGTCCGTTAGATACGGCGAATAAATTCACTCTTATACTTTCATTAATTTGAAAGTACTGCTCAAACTCACCTAATTTTTCACTATTCATTATGTTCTCCACCACGTATTTATTTAATAGTAGCGTTGTGAGTACTAAATTGCTAGCAGATAAAGTAACTCATAGCGGGCTAAATGCTTTGTTTACATTCAATTTTTTAACATGTTTTTTATGAAAATAAATACACTAAAATTCTAAATTATTAGGGTTAGGTATAAAAAAGCGGCCAATGTTATCCTAACATTGGCCGCTTGGGTATTGATTCATCAGCGCATACTTATTTAAGTAGAGCGGCTAATTCATGTAAATCTTTCACAACGTGATCTGGTTTTTTAGCTAATGGATAAAGTGCTTTACCTGGGCGTGCAATGAAAGTGGTTTGTAAGCCCGCTTCTTTTGCGCCAGCAACATCCCAGCCATGGGCTGCAACCATCATTGCTTCATTTGGTGCTACATTTAGCTTTTTAAGTACCCATTCATAAGCACGTAAGTCTGGTTTGTAAATTTTAATATCTTCAATGCTGTAACGTGCATCAAAGTAAGACATTAAACCAGCGCTTTCAAACTGTGCCTTTACACCTTTGTTTGAAGAATTTGTAAGGCTTACTAATTTATAGCCCTGTGCTCTAAGTTTTGCCAGTCCTTCTTTAACATCGCTGTGTGGAGGAAGAGTTAAAAGAGGCGTAACAATAGCTGTTTTAGCTTGTTCACTTGTAATATCAATATTGTTGTTTTGAGCTACCATAAGGAGTGACGCCACCCCGATTTGCCCAAAGTCGTGATAACTACCGCTTACTGTATCTACTAATGAATGGTGCAACATAGTTGAAAACCACAGTGGTAATAAATCTTCACGTCCGCCTAGTGCTTTACCGATAGAGGTACGCATTGACGTTAAATCAAGTAGGGTTTCGTTTACATCAAAAATAAGCACTTTGGGCTTTGTTTGTTCTTTTGGTTCATCAGCGACTGCATAACCAGATACAAGGCTTGTGCCTACAAGTAGTGAAAGAGTAAGTGTTTTTAACGATTTTAAAATAGACATTAGTTATTCTCCGATTCAAGTGCTGCCATAATATCAATAGGTTCTGCGCGTAGGGTGTAGTCTTCGTTTAAAAATGCGTATGTAATAACACCTTTTTGGTTTATCACATAAGTAGCCGGTAGCGGCAATTTAAAGCTTTTATCGCCGTAGTAGTGTTCAAAATCAATACCAAATTGTGTGTACAACGCTTGAATACGCTCATCGAGTGTAAACAATAAACCAAATTGTTCAGCTACTTTATTACTAACATCTGAAAGCACATCAAATTCAAGGGCGTTTTTTTGTGCAGTTGAGAGAGTTTCATCAGGCAGTTGTGGTGATATTGCGACTAACTGAGCACTTTGAGTTTTAAATTGCGGTAAGTAGTCATTAAGTGCTTTTAGCTCTAAATTACAATATGGGCACCAGCCACCACGATAAAAGCTAATAATTACCGGGCCTTTTTTTAATAAATCCGCAAGGTCAATGTTTTCGCCTTTATGATTGGCTAGGCTAAAGTTTTCTACTTTTTGACCAATTTGCAACGCATTGTCTTTAATATGCTGTGCAATAAGTTCTTCGTTTGTAGTGTTCATTAATGCTAAAACGTGAGCCGGTAACTTGGCATCTTTTTGTACGTTATAGGCATCTATTTGCGCTTTTAAACTCATGATTGAACCTCAATAATTAGACTATTTGCAATTATAGTGTTTTACATATTTAAATAAACATTGCAAAACTGAAAGCTTCATTCGAAAATGTTAAACATTGAAAAGTGCACAATGGCATCTTTATGTATAATTTAAGCGACCTAGAAACATTTATAGCAGTAGTTGAAAATAAAGGGGTGCTTGCTGCTGCGCGTGAGCAGCGTTTATCGCCTGCAACGGTAAGCCATCGCTTAAGTAAATTAGAACGTGAGCTTGCAACAGTACTTGTTTTTAGAGATAGCCGACGAGTACGGTTATCTCCCGCAGGTGAAATATTTTATACGCGAGTTGGCGCTATAATGGAGGCGCTGCACGACGCTGAGCATAGTATTGGTGCGCGTAGTTCATCTGTGAGTGGTTTATTACGCGTGACTATGCCCCCTTGGATTTTTTCAAAATACGTAATGCCAAGACTTAATGAGTTAGAGCAGGCCTATCCTGAACTAAAACTTGATTTTTTAATTACTGATCATTTTGTAAATGTGGTTGATGACGCACAAGATGTGGCAATTCGTGTAGGACAATTAAATGATTCCGGTTTACTGTCACGAAAAATAGTAAACAACAAACGTATACTTTGCGCAGCTCCTAGCTACATAAAAAAATATGGCATGCCTAAAAGCTTAGCTCAATTGAGCGAACACTATTGGGTTTGCCTGCCGTGGCAGCGCCAATTAAAGCTTTTTGATGAACAAGGTAAAACACATACTTTTAATGCAAGAACACGCTTTACTATTTCTAATTCCGACAATATGACTCAAGCAGCCATTGCAGGTCATGGCATTGCAATTAAATCAATGATAGCTATTCATGAAGATATTAAAAATGGCATTTTAGTTGAAGTTATGCCCGGTGTCATGGCACAAGATGATGCACCAGTTTGGTTTTTGCGTCCGCAAAATAGCTTAACTACCCGCAAAACCGATGTATTTTATGACTTTATGAAATCACTATTTTTGAGCTGCGAATAAGCGTTTAAATGAGCGTTTTACTCCAGTTAAAAACAAATAACCAGTAAGTTCGGCAAGTAAGGCAACTATAATAGCTGCAACAATGGCGGCTATAATAGAGTCTTTTTTTAAAATGATTTGACCTTCGAAGCGTTGCCACACTTGTTGCTTTACATCGCTCATGCCACTGATCATAGTAAAAATATATGGAGATTGCGCAAACCTATTTACAGCGATTTGTAAGTCTTGTTGTCGTGTGTAAAGTGTACTGATATTACTTGCACCTTTATTCACAATCCCATCATCAATATTTTTATAATGTTTAATTAGCTTATTTAAATCATTATTAAAATACTTAGCTGCATCGCTTTTAAAAGGCGCAATAGCATTATTAGCTTCAATTAATTGGGCTGATAATGCTTGGCCAAAATCGCTTACAAATGCAGGAATTTGCACTCCAAGTAGTAAACCGAATGCAAAGAAACTAAGTCGGATATAATCTAAAAATTTACTCATTTATCTTCCTGTACATTTAAATAACCCAAAATTAACATTTGAGCTTGTTTTTATATCAAAAACTCGTAATCTATTGGGGCGTGTTTACCTTTGTGGATTGAAATTTGTTCAATCGAGGTACGATTTAATCGCGGCGCGAGGTTTGTAACCTAGCGGGCTAAGTCAAAACCGTGCAACAAAGAGTTAATCGTCCTTAGATCGAGCTCAAAGGGCAGCGCATGTTTGGCATTTATGCTGCGTTATCAACTATTTATGGGGAATAACCACACTACATAGGCTCTGCCTTGCCTAAATACCAAACGTACTGCTGCAAATTCAACCACGAAAGGTCAACACGCCCTAGTAATAAAAATAACAATAGGTGGATGTTAAGGATGACGAAAAAAGTAAAGTTCACGTCAACATTTGTTGATATATCTAAACAGCTCAAACGTTTTGTATCGCGCATTGTTCAACCCGACGATGTAGAAGATATTGTGCAAGAAACCTTTGTAAAAAGCTACGAAGCTGATTTAAAGCAAGATATACAGTTTACCCGCAGTTACATGCTTAAAACAGCAAAACACCTAGCACTTAACCATATAGCTAAGTGGGACAACAAATTTAATGATTCGTTAGAAAATGATAACGAATTACCCGTATTACTCAAATCAATGAAGCTTGAAGATGAATACACATCTAAAGAGCGTTTTTTACTTTTTTGTAGAGCTACTGAGCAATTAAGCTCATCGATTCGTAAATGCTTTATATTAAAAAAAGTTTACGGCATGAGCCAAAAAGAGATCGCAGACCAAATGCAGTTAAGCCAAAGCACTGTTGAAAAACACATTGCCAAAGGATTGTTACAAACCATGTTGTACATGCGTGAACATGAGCAAAGCCCTCAAACAAACCCTAAAGCTCAAGCACACCCTATCTCAGTTAAGAGGGTCGCAGAATGAGTAATGTTCATCAATTTAATTCAAAAGATTTAATTTTAGAAAAGTCATGTGATTGGATAAGCGCGATTGATCGTGGTTTAACTGATGATGAAAAAGAGCAATTTAAATTATGGATGATGCAAAGCATCGCCCATCAAGACTCTATATACGAGCTTGCTCAGCTTTGGGATGAGCTTTCGGTATTAAATGAATTAAGTCATTTATTTCCTCAGCGTAACAATACTAAAGCATCAAAAAATAAGTGGATGTTTTCTTACTCAATTGCAGCGAGTTTATTTGCAGCACTAATGGTATGCAGTTACTTACTAATTAATTTAGAAAACGGCTATAACCAAGAGCTTGCAAAAGTTAACTACACTAAAATTTACAAAACAAAAGTAGGCGAGCAAGCAACGTATGTATTGCCAGACGGCACTATAGTGCAGCTAAATACTAATAGCTTACTAGAAGTTGCTTATAGCAAAGGCCGCAGGCAGTTGTTACTTAGTCGAGGAGAAGGGCGTTTTAATGTAGCAAAAGATGCCACGCGTCCGTTTAGTGTTATGGCCGGCGACAAAAGTTTTACCGCACTCGGTACCGTGTTTAATGTACAGCGTAATACCTCATCAGATTTAGAGCTTGTTGTTACCGAAGGCAAAGTGATGATCACCGACCCTAGTGTAGCGGTTGACGCAAATGACTTTAAAGATTATCAGCTTGCAGATAACAGCACGCAAAAAATTCGTCAAATTAATGCCAATATTGTTACCTCAGGTGAAAAAGTAATTATAGAGCAGAGTGTTACAAAGCCAATTACCCAGCTTTCAATGAACGACGTACAACGCGATTTGGCATGGCAAAATGGCATGCTTATTTTTAATGGAGAAGAGCTAAGCGATGCTTTACATGAAGTAAGTCGCTATACCGCCACACGTTTTGAGCTTTCATCAGCCGAGCTTGCCAGCATTAAAGTAGCTGGGGTATTCAAAGCGGGTGACGTTGAAGGTTTACTAGAAAGTTTACAAACTAATTTTTCGATTGATCATGAGCGTTTAGGTGAGCATGTAGTAACGCTAAAACACCATACAGAATCATAAGTAGACGTTATGCAAATCAAACTAATGTTAGATAAAGTTGCATCAATAAAGATTGAACGTAAAAAAAACATTAAAAAGAAGAAACGAAACCATAGAGGATTTTTGTTTGTCAGCTGTTTATATAAGTTGCGCAGTAACCAAACGCATTTATTAAGTGGATTTAGTGTGCTTGTACCGGCTATTTTTAGCTTGAGTGTACAAGCAGCAACTCAAACCACTGGGCAAATGGTGCAATTTGATATAAAAGCGCAGCGAGCAGACAAAGCCTTAATTGAATATGCTAAACAAACAGAGCAAACCGTGGTGTTTTCTTATGAGTTGGCAAAGCAGTATGACGCAAATTCAGTTTATGGATTTTACACTCAGCTAGATGCCCTAGAGGCATTATTAGGTGGGACTGAGCTCGATGCGGTTGTTGATCAAAATGGTTTACTGAGTATAAAACTCAAACAAATCAACAGGAATGATAACAACATGATGAAGCTTTCAGCGGTCAGTGCAGCAGTATTACCAGCTTTACTTGCAGTAAATTCGCAAGGTGTAAACGCAGCAGAAGAAGTCGCTCAAGAAAAAATTGAAAAAATTGCTATTGTCGGTAGCCGTGTAGCAGGACGTTCAGTTGAAGATTTACCCGTTCCAGTAGATATCTTAAGTGCAGAAGCGCTTGAAAATACAGGCCAAACAGAAGTTGGTCGTATGCTACAGTCTATCGCCCCTTCATTTAACTTTTCAAGCTCTGCAATTAGTGACGGTACTGATGCTTTAAGACCTGCGACACTTCGCGGTTTGGGTCCCGATCAAACATTGGTGTTAATTAACGGCAAACGTCGTCACCAAGCAAGTATTATTCATATTAATGGCTCTGTTGGGCGTGGTACCGCAGGTACTGACATGAATGCAATACCAGCCTCTGCAATTAAACGCATTGAAGTATTACGTGATGGCGCTGCTGCTCAGTATGGTTCTGATGCTATTGCAGGTGTTATTAATATTGTGCTTAAAGATGGTAGCGAAGGTGGCAAAGCGGCTATTAACTACGGTCAATATTCTGAAGGCGATGGCGAAACCATTAACCTTGATTTTAATAAAGGCTTTGCGCTAGGTGATGACGGTTATTTAAATACAACTATCAATTACCGTGACCGTGCACCGACTAACCGTGCAGGTTTACATGGCTCTTGTCAGTTTTATGGTTGTACAGAACTAAGTGACGGTACTTTACTTGCTGGCGATCCGCGTGAATTAACAGCTGATCGTGATACATTCAGAATTGGTGATGCTGATTCTCAGCAGTTTGGTTTAACAATTAATACCGGTTACGAGTTAGGTGATGGCGAGCTTTACGGCTTTATTACTTACTCAACACGCGAAAACGAGTCGGCTGCATTTTTCCGTCATAACGCAAATGCTGGTGGTAACCCTGTACTGCAAGATAACGATGCGACTATTCCGCTAGGCTTCTTACCAAAAATTAATACAACTATCGACGATATCTCGTACAACTTTGGTTATAAAACTGAGTTTGATAACGATGCAAGCCTTGATTTATCTTACACCTATGGTGAGAACAGCATTGATTACACGACAAGTGACACTATCAATGCCTCATACGCTAACTTTTTACGTTATGACCAAGGTTTAAGTGCTGCTGATATTCGTACAACTATCCCACGTGAAGCATACGCTTACGGCATGGAATTATCACTGCAAACAATTAATATCGATTTTACGCAAAACTTTGATGATTATTCTTTAGCAATGGGTGCTGAAATCCGCACTGACGAATACCGCATTTTAGAAGGCAATGAGTACGCATACCGCGATTACGATACAACTAACGGTGTAAGTATTTACAACGGTTTAAGTGGCGGTGTTGGCTCTGAAGACGCATCAGGTGGTTCGCAAGGTTTTGGTGGCTCGTCTCCTGCATCATCAGTTGATGAATCGCGTGATGTAATTTCATTTTACATAGATGCAGAAGCTTATGTAATTGAAGATGTAATTTTATCGGGTGCACTTCGCTACGATAACTACAAAGGCTTTGGCGACACTGTAAACTTTAAACTTGCTGGTAACTGGTCTGTAACCGACGATATTTCACTACGTGGTGCATTAAGCTCAGGTTTTAGAGCGCCTTCAATGCAACAGCTTTACTTCAACAATGTAAGTACGCAATTTGTTGTTGGTACTAATGGTAACTTAGTGGCAGAAGAAGTAGGGACATTTAGAAACGATTCAACACTTGCGCAAAGCTTAGGTATTCCAAAGCTTAAAGAAGAAAAATCACAAAACCGTAGTTTAGGTATTGTGTATAACGTTACAGATAATATTAACGTAACCGTTGATTACTACTCAATTGATATTGACGACCGTATTGTAATTAGTGACCGCTTAGGTAAAGGTTTATCTACAAGCCTTGATGCTGCACTAAATAGTGCGGGTGCTGGCGTAGGTCAGTTCTTCTTAAATGGTGCAGATACAGAAACTCGTGGTGTTGATTTTGTAGCAACGTGGAACACTGAAGGTTTAGGCGGCACGCTTGATTTTACACTTGCAGCTAACTTTACTAAAACAGATGTTGTATCGTTATTTTCGCCTGCTGGCTCAAGCCTTGAGACAGTAAATGTAGACGATATATTTTCAGCGGAAGACATCTCTATTATTGAAGAGTGGCAACCAGAGGATCGTATTAACTTAAGTGCACTGTATCAACGTGATGATTGGACAGTTAACCTGTCACTTAATCGCTTTGGTGAGTACACAGTAGAAGATGGTGGTCGTCAAACGTATGGTGCAGAGATTTTAACTGACGTTAAAGTTAACTACTTCGTTACTGAAGATTTGTCGGTAAACATTGGTGCAAACAACTTGTTTGACGTTTACCCAGATAAAAACGAAATAGGTAACTCTCGCTCAGGTACTATTGTGGATGCTAGTGGCAACACAGTAATAAGTAGCTCAGGTGTGTTTGACTACTCACGTCGTTCGGCACCATTTGGATTTAACGGTGCTTACTACTACGTAGGCGCAGAATACCGTTTTTAATTAATAACACTCCCTTTCGTTATTTAACTCAAAGGGCCGTAAGGCCCTTTTTTTGGTTTTAGCCTGGGCTGATTTTATTTAGAAATCAAACTTATTGAATAATCATCGTATTGCTTAATATTATTCATTACACTCATTAAAGTATTATGTGTACTGTTTTCGTCTGCGGTTATAAGTACCGAACTTATTTCATATTTAGCCGCGAACATCGCTAAATTAGTCGCAACTTGCTCTAAATCAATTAACCTCCCTGAAAAATATACTCCGTTACTTTCATCAATTATAAATAAAGCATTTTTAACAGGCTTATCTATTTGAGGGCTGTCGAGTGGTCGGTTTAATTCAATAGCCACAGGTTTTACAAAAGATGTAGTTACAATAAAGAAAATTAGTAATATGAACACTATGTCTAACATCGAGGTCATATCTACATCAGCATTATTTTGCAGTTTAGTTAGGGCGTGTGAATCTTTGTGGATTGAAATTTGTTCAATCTAGGGGCGATTAAATCGCGGCGCGAGGTTTGTAACCTAGTGGGCTAAGTAAAAACCGAGCAACAAAGAGTTAATCGTCCCTAGAAAGAGCCCAAAGGGCAGCGCATGTTTGGCCTTTATGCTGCGTTATCGCCTATTTATGGGGAATAACCACACTACATAGGCTCTGTCTTGCATAAAAACCAAACATACTGCTTCAAATTCAACCACCAGAGATCAACACGCCCTAGCTTACTTTTCATATTGGACCTTATTTTTAATTAAATGCTGCGGCGCCACAGCAAGGTTTTAGGTACCTATTAACAAAATTAGCACAGCAAAAATAAAGCGTGGCGAAATAAGGTGGTGTTTATACCAATTTGCTTATATATGGGGTCTATATGGCATCGTTATAGTGTGATTTAATTCGTTAAATTGCTTAAAGATTTATGCAGATTGGTATTAGAGGCAATAAAAAACCCAGCGCTAGGCTGGGTTGTATTTATGCGTTATGTAAGCTTACTGCTTTTGCATACGACTCATTTCTGCATGGCAGCTTTGCATAGTTAATAATGTTTTAGCCAGTGCAGCTTCGCAATCAGCTGGTTGTGGTTTATCCATAGCGGCTTTAATTTCTTCAAGGGTTTTATCTTCTACTTCTTCAAGCTCTTTAACATACGTGCTGTCGTTATGTGAGGTGAATGTAGTAAGTAAGGCTGTGTATGCACGTCGTGCTTCAACTGCGAAAGATGAACCATCTTCGCGTTCGCCTTTTTCATTAATTGCATATGGCTGCAAGCGCTCAACACTCACTTTTCGGGCATCTATCATACGCTGAAAAAGTGCGCCGATAGCAGGGTCTTCAACTTTTTCCTGTGCTTTTTGATAAAAGTCGATGCCGCTGTTCATAACTTGAATGATGTCAGTAATATGATTTACTTCTGATCCTTGATGGGTGTTCATAATGACCTCTTTTATTAAATGAATGTATAGTTCAATTTAATAAAAGCAATGTATGTTCCACGTTTTTATTTTTATGTAGTTGTTTGATTTTATTAGTTTAATTTTATTTAAGAAAGGGGCTAAGTTAATGAGGAAAGTATTAACCTAGCAATTTTTACATTATATTGTGTAATAAAGTTATTTTAGCTCTTCAGCTACTTCAGCTACTTTTTGGCGTAACCAGATATGGCTCGCATCGCGATGTAACAGTGGGCTCCAAATCATATCAAGCTCAAAAGGAGGAATTGGAAACGGTGGTTCTAAAATTTTAAGCCCCGGATCATCTAAGTATATATTTGCGGCTTTTGAAGGAAGGGTCGCAATCAAATTTTTCTCTTTAGCTAAATGAATCGCTACATGGTAGTTACGCGTAAAAGTGGCAATGTTACGATGTTTACCAAAGTGGGCAAGTGCTTCGTCAACCCAACCAAGTTTTTGCACATCTTTAGGGTCCATGCCCACGCCTACACCAAAACCTGTTTTACTCACCCATATATGGCGCGCTTTTAAGTAGCTGTCGATGCTAAAGTTTTCAATAATAGGGTTGTCGGCCTTAACTAAGCAGCAAAAACTGTCTTTCCAAATACGTTTATGATGAAAAGACTGAGGTAAGTTTTCAAAGCGGTTGATTGCCATATCTACTTTACCGTTTTCTACGTCATGAAAGGTTACATCACTTGGTGTGAGTATATCTAAAGTAGTATCGGGGGCTTCTTCGTGTAGTTTACTTAAGAGCTTTGGCGCTAACGTACTTGCAGCGTAATCACTGGCCATTATTCTAAATACACGTTTACTCTGGCTTGCCTCAAATTCTCGATTAGGTGCTAGGGTTTCTTCAAGCGTCATTAATATGCCGCGAATAACGGGTTGTAACTCTAAAGCGCGCTCTGTCGGGACCATACCATCGCTGGTACGAACTAAAATAGGGTCGTTAAATAAGTTACGAAGACGTTTAAGGCCATTACTCATTGCTGGCTGCGTAATACTCAATTGATTAGCAGCGCGTGTTACGTTGCATTCTCGAAGCAATGTATCGAGATAAACGAGTAAATTTAAATCTATTTTACTTATATTCATTGTGTGTCCTTTGCGTCTACCAGTGATGGATAAATCGCTGTGCTGTCGGGTATGGGTAAATATGACTTACCTGCCCATTTTTTATATTTTGTTGCGCCTGCTTCCAAAAGCTAACATCTATAAGCTCTGGATGAGTGCTGAGGAAAAACTTTTTATACATAGGATTAGGCATTACAAATGTACATAACTGCTCTGGGAATACGTCTTGTGGTGCAACAGAGTAACTTTGTTCATCCATTAAATAGTCGTCATAGCTCTTTGCTTTCGGTAATGCTCTAAAGTTCATATCTGTTAGGTACTGAACTTCATCGTAATCGTAAAAAATAATACGTTTGTGCTTACTTACACCAAAGTTTTTTAAGAGCATATCGCCAGGAAATATATTAACGGCAATCATTTCTTTTAGAGCTTGCCCATATTCTTCAATCGCGTCTGCGGCACTTTCTTCATCTGCATTCTCTAAAAATAAATTGAGTGGTGTCATGCGCCGTTCAATATATAAATGCTTGATGATCAACCATTCGCCTTCAATTACCATTGATGAGCCAATTGTTTTATGTAATTGCGCAAGTAAATTACTATCAAAACGCGCCAAAGGAAATACGACGTTAGAATACTCTATGGTATCGGCCATTCTGCCAACGCGATCATGGTTTTTTACTAGTTGATAACGCTTTAATACGGTATCACGGCCGAAGGGCTTACTTTCACCAAATTTGTCTTTTATTACTTTAAAAACATAACCAAATGAGGGAAGGGTAAATACCATCATCACCATACCGGGAGTACCCGGTGCAATTGTAAACTCATCATTAGAGTGAGATAAGTGATTTAAAAACTCTCGATAAAACTCAGTTTTACCCTGCTTATGAAAACCCACTGCGTTATAGAGCTCAGCAAGTGTTTTGTTTGGCATAAGCTGATTCAAAAACCGGACAAGTGCTGAAGGTGCATGAGTCTCTACCATAAAGTAGGCGCGGGCAAAGCCAAAAATGACACGCATTTGAGATGATTTAGTTAAAAGTGCATCTAAATATAATCCGTCATCTTCATCGTGCAATACGGCGATTATAAAAGGCTGAACCCCACTTTTTGAAACAACACGACCAACAATATAAGCTGCTTTATTACGATAAAAAGGTGTGTGCAAAATATCAAAGCGCATTTGCCAAGGTTGGTGATGTGTATCGGGTGCTTGTTTATAAAAAGCTTTAACAAGAAGGCGAATATCACGCTCTAAATTTACAAATGGGGCTTTAAAATCAAAATGATTAATAATGCGTTTTATTGTTGGCTTTAGGCCATCAACTACTGGAAAGTATGTCCTATATTCGGCCTCAACAGGCACTGAAGGAGCATCTTTCAAAGTTGCTTCTACAAATATAAAGTCATTATGAAAATAGCGCCTATGGTACAGCCTGCAAAATACAGAATTATAAAAGGTTTCGGCGAGTTCTGCTTGAGGGTGGAAACATAAAAAGTGCTGATATATCTTTTTAACTTCGAGCCATAGGCTTTCATCTAATTGCTCTGTTGGGGTTTCTTTTTTTAGCGCTTGTGTGGTTTCGTTAACACGATCATCATAATAGCTGATACGCAAACGGCTGATATCATTAATTGCTTGCCAATCTTTTTTTGCAAAGGCGAGAGGGGCTTTGGCCGTTGTTTTTTGAAATAGCTGATAGTGCCTTTTAAAACCCGTTAAAATTAATTCAGCAATATGGCGAGGCTGCATTTACACTCCTTAATAGTCCTTAGAGCTTATACTCTATTATGTTAAGGGTATGTTATTTTAAGTTTAAAACCAAGATAAATATTACTCACTATTTTGGAGTGATTTATTGGTATTGAGCTATCTTTTTTTCGAGTATTTTAATTTGTTTAGTAATAACCAATACGTTTTTTTTGTACTCTTTATTAATTGTTTTTAGTGTTTTAGTAATGTCTTTGGTAATACGCTTTTTATCTTCAACGGCTAGAATATGATTTAACCGTTCTTGTTGTTTATATTCAGCACGCTGCTTGTTACGATCAAGTATTGTTAGTTTGTGGTTATTACTGCGAAGCTCTGCCTGTAAACCTGACAGGAGTCTTTCACGTTCAAGCTCATTTAGTTGTTTAGTGTAATCAATTTGAGGGCCTGAATACTGACTACCCGTTGTGTTAACTTTATAAGTTGTTGCTTCGTCGTCACAGGGGAATTGAGAAAAGACAGTGCCTTTTTCTGTTACACATTTGTAGTAAGTGGTATCGCTAAAGCTAAAAAAACTGATAAGTAAAAAGCTAGAATAGAGAATATAACGAGAAGTTTTAAACATGTATGCCGTCCTTGATTTTTATATTTTTTAGTAAAACAATATAAAACTATAACCTAGCTTGGTGGTATATCAAGCTAGGTTAGGATAACGGCTATTGGGTGAAGGTTTTAAGCTTTTTAATACTCTGTACTAAAAATGGTATATCTAAACCTTGTTCAATAGAAAAACCTTCAGCGGCAGAGATGTTTTTAAAGTTACCATCTGAATCTATTAAGGTAATCCTATCTTTTTTATAGGCTATAACAACACCCTGAGAGTAGTTAACGCCCATATCATCTTTTTTCTTGTATAAATTAACGCCCAGCATTGTTTGCTTAGCAATGGCTTTACAATTTAAATATTGGCCAACACTTGTTGCAATTAAATCGCTAGGTTGAATAAGTCCATCTACTTTAGAAATACGTTTGTCGGAGCTATATAAAGTTGATGTTGTTACTACTTCTTGCTTGTTATTGGCAAGACTAAAAGCAAAAACCTGTGTTTTATCATCTCGTACAACGGCGTTATCGCTACTTTTAATAACTCTAATTGCGCTAGAACTATGTGCTTGATCATTTATAAAACTAAGTTCTTCCACGCCGGTTACTTCAATGCTGCGGCGCTGACTTTGCCATGCGGGAAGAGTTTGATCTCTTAAAATTGCTGCTTTATAAAAAGCTGGCAAACCATACACTAAGCTAAATAGCATATCGTCGTGATTAGTTGGCTGTAAAAACTGCTCTGTTTTGTGTAAGTTTTTATTATCGGCAACAAATTTAGCGAGTTGTTGCTCGGTTTCAAATACAAAAATATCTACATTGGCTTGTGTGTAGTCTTCACACTTATCAAGCGGGCTTGGCATTTGATAACTAATGTTTTGGTTATTAATTTTTACGTTATGTGCTTGCTTATAGCTTTCTATATCAAGCAGGTCATTTTTAGCTAATAAACTTTTAGCGGTAGTAGGGTATGACAGTGGTAGTACATTATCTTGCTTTGTTACATCAAAGTTTAGATTGGCGTCAGCCCAAATATGAATACTGTGGCTAAGTGAAAAGCACACGATTAAAAATGAAATTGCGTAACGTGCAAATTTATATTGTTTTAAGCGCTCAAGATGGTGCCATGTGTAATTACTTACAAATAGCTGAAAACCTAAAATAATTAATACAATCCCACTGGCTAAAATCGTTGTTAAAGCAGGTGAACTGGTTAAGCGATGCCATAGTAGAGAAATAATCTCAGCTGAGGCAGATATACTTAGGTGATAACCCAAATTAACATACACATAAGCATCAAGAGTAAGCAGTGATGCGCCCAGTGTGGCTATAACAGCGGCCATGCCACGTATATGCCGTGGGTAGGGGAAAATTAAACTAAGCGGAAACACCGTCAGCACAAATGCTAAGAAGGCTATAAAACTAGTATGGCTCAGCCACGTAACTAGCATGTAGGTAATGCCCATAAAGCTTGTTGGTGGCGAGTCGGCAAATAAGTAGCTTAAGCTAATAAATAGCGCCAAGCCAATATTGGCAAAAGTAAACCAATGGCCCCAGCTTAATAGCTGACTCGCTTTTGATGAAAATTGATTGTGCTGCGATAAATTCATAGAGTTTATTTAACCGACTGTGATAGAGCTTTTGCAAAGTTCTCAGTTACGGCTTGTCTTTTCCCTGTTGGTACATGCTCTTTTAAGATATGCGTGATAGAATTTCCTAAACACATAAGGCTTAAATCTACCGGCGCATTGTGTTTAGTTAGCACATCAATAAGCTGATCGACGATTTGTTCTACTTCTTCATTAGAGTATTTTGATAAGATTGGCATCAGTTGGTTCAATAAAATAGTTATATTCTCGTATTTTAACACTAGAGGCGTGAAAAACAAAGATGACAACAGACGTTAAAAAATTAGTCGTTCACTATGTAGACAAAAAAGACGACGATACGCAAATTCACCTTCGAAATGATGAGATGGTAATTAACGATAAAGTAGCCGTTTTTATCGAACAATTACATCATGCATATAATGGCAAGCCAGGTAAAGGTTACTGTGCTTTCAGTGGTGATAAAAACAGCGTTGTAGCCTCTGCAATGCAAAGCTACCGTAATAATGAGTTAGGCTTTTGGCATATGACCGAGCAAGCCTCAACGGTTTTAAAAGAAGAGTTTGATAAGTATGCATTTAGCGAAACAGGTTATTTAGTATTTTGTCATTATCAGTATGTTGCTACCGATTACATGTTAATTGCGATGATTAACATTAAAGAGCATTATTCTATGACCTCTGAGCTTGATTTAGCGGCTTCTCGCCATTTAGACATCTCTCGCATGCAACTCGCTGCTCGTATCGATTTAACAGCATGGGATACGCAAGCAGAAGATAATCGTTATATTTCGTTTATCAAAGGACGTGCGGGTCGTAAAGTTGCTGACTTTTTCTTAGACTTTTTAGGCTGTGAAGAGGGTATTGATTCAAAACAGCAAAGCCAAGTAATGCTTAGCGCAGTAGAGGATTATTTATCAGAGCAACAGTTTGATAAATCAGAAAAAGACGATTTACGTAAACAAGTATTTGATTACTGCAATGATTGCGTAACCACAGGCGAAGATGCAAGTGTGAGCGATCTATCTACAACGCTTACAAAAGGCGATGACAGCCCGTTTGATAGTTTTTGCAAAGAGCAAAGCTATGACTTGGAAGAAACTTTTCCCGTTGATAAAAAAACAGTTACCAGTATGGTTAAGTTCTCAGGCCTTGGTGGGGGTGTAAGTGTAAGTTTTGAACGTAAACACTTAGGTGAGCGCGTAACGTACAACGAAGCAACCGATACACTAGTGATTAAAGGTATTCCGCCAAACTTGAAAGATCAGCTACAACGTTTTATGGAAAATGAAAAAGAGTAAACTCATTTGAGCTAGTTGAAAGTTGATTTAAGAGTGCGATATTTATATCGCGCTTTTTTGTATCGGTATCAAAATTCATTGAATCGGAACAAGGCCACTAAAATATCTATTGTACAAAGAGAAGTGAAAGAGGAGTAAATGAGTAAACACAAGCCATGCTTTATTAGCAAGACTTAGCCTTATTACTACCTCTAAAAGCGCAGCGTCTCTTAACCTCTTTGTGAATAAATTGCTTATTATGGGCGTGAAGAAACTTTAATAATTATTCAAAGCATGTAAACAAAAAAGCCCCGCTATTTATTAAATAGCAGGGCTTTTTAATAAGTGTTAGTTATTAATCAACACTCAATGTTTTAGTCATTGCAGAACTTGCACGACCAGCAGGTTTGATAGAACCCGCACGTAAACCACTGTCTGGCACTAGTTCACGCTTATCGTGAGCCATTGCTACAGATGTATGTTTTACTTCGCTATCAGCTACAGGAGTAGGCTGTGCCATTGGCGCACTTGCAGACCCTTGAGTTACCGCTGTTTTCACATGCGGTGCTTTAGTCACAACAGGAGTTTCAACTTTAGCAGGCTCTTCAGTTACTACAGGAGTTTCAACTTTAGCAGGCTCTTCAGTTACTACTGGAGTTTCAACTTCAGTTGGCTCTTCAGTTACTACTGGAGCTTCGACTTCAGCAGGTTCTTCAGTTACTACTGGCGTTTCAACTTCAGTTGGCTCTTCAGTTACTACTGGAGCTTCGGCTTCAGCAGGTTCTTCAGTTACTACTGGAGTTTCAACTTTAGTTGGCTCTTCAGTTGCTACTGGAGTTTCAACTTTAGCAGGCTCTTCTACAGCTTCAACTTTTGCTAAGTCTTCAACGGCAACGGCTTGTTCAATTTGCTGCGCTGCATCCACAGGTGTTTCTTCAGATTTAGCTTTAAGTTCTGCTTCATATTCTGCAGCTGCTTGATCAGCAACTGGAACAAATGCAGGGGCTTCATCAGATTTAACTTCTGCTTCACCTTCAGGACGACGACGACGTTGACCAGATGCACGAAGATGACGAGGAGAACGGCGTGAGCGTGTACGTGTTTGCTCTTGCTCGTCTTCTGTAGTTGCTGTTTCATCGTTAGAATCAACAGTTTCAACGTCAACTTTTTCTTCTTTAATATGCGCTGTTTTTTCTGCCGGAGCTTGTGTTTGCTTTTCTACAACAGGAGCTTGCTCTTGAACTTGTGGAGTATCAGTAACTACCGCTTGCTCAGGTGTTTGCTCTGTTGAGTTAGCTTGCTCAGCGTTTTCATCTTGCAGACGTACTTTTTTACGTATGTTACGACGTTGACGGCGAACTTTAGGCTTTTGCTCTTTAGGCTCTACAGCTTGAGCTGGCTTAGAATCAGTTTCTACTTCTACTTCTGCTTTTACAGGAGCTTCAGCTTTAACTTGATCTTTGTCTTCGCTTTTATGCTCTGGGCGCTTACGAGAGTTAGGGTTACGACGACGCTTATTGCGGTTCTCGCTTCTCTCTTGAGTCTCAGTACTAGTTGCTGCTGGTGAGTCTGTTTTAACTTCCTCTTCAGCTGCAGGGCGCTCATTGCGTGGTTTATTAGTGCGCGGGTTATTATTACGACGACGTTGGTTGTTATTACGACGACGATTATCGTTACCACGGCGAGCGTTATTACGCGCTTCTTGCTGCTCTTTTTCTACAGCTTCTTTTTTCTCTTCTACTGTTTCGCTTGCAAATAACGATTTAAACCATTTAGTGATTGCTTCAAACAAGCCACCTTCAGTTTTACTCTCTGTTGCTACAGGCTGAGCTACTGGTGCAGGCGCTGCTTGTGGAGCCGGTGTAGAAGGCATTACAACACCTTTTAACATTGGCTCTTCACGTACTGGTGCACTTGGTGATTTTGACATCTCAAATGCTTCAGGTTCTGGCGCAACAACTTGTCCGTAACTTACCGTTTCAAGTGTTTCGTCTTTACGTAAACGCATAACTTCGTAATGTGGTGTTTCCATATGTTGATTAGGAATAATCACTACGTCACATTTATGATGTTTTTCAATGCGATGAACACTACGACGTTGCTCATTTAGTAAATAAGCAGCAACGGCAACAGGCACTTGTGCATTTACTTGTGCTGTGTTGTCTTTAATTGCTTCTTCTTCAATTAAACGAAGAATAGAAAGTGCGATAGATTCGTTTGAACGAATAGTACCTTGTCCACTACAACGTGGACATGGGCCTTGGCTTGCTTCACCTAATGAAGGACGCAAACGCTGACGCGACATTTCAAGTAAACCAAAGCGTGAAATTTTACCAATTTGAACACGCGCACGATCTGGACGAGCAGCATCTTTTAAACGATTTTCTACTTCACGTTGATGACGTGGAGGCGTCATATCGATAAAGTCGATAACAATTAAACCACCTAAGTCACGAAGACGTAATTGACGTGCAATCTCATCAGCGGCTTCTAAGTTAGTATTAAGTGCTGTTTCTTCAATATCGCCGCCTTTCGTTGCTTTAGACGAGTTGATATCGATAGATGTTAGTGCTTCAGTTGGGTCAATTACAATTGAACCACCAGAAGGCAAGCGTACTTCACGCTGGAACGCAGACTCAATTTGGCTTTCAATTTGGTAATGCGTAAATAAAGGAGTGTCACCTTGATAAAGCTTAACACGGCTCATAAAGTCAGGACGAAAACGCTCAATGTGCGCTTTAGCTTCTTCAAAAACACGTGGTTTATCAATTAAAATTTCGCCAATATCACGACGTAAATAATCGCGTATCGCACGGAATATTACATTACTTTCTTGGTGTATTAAAAATGGCGCTTTAGCACTATCGGCTGCTTGTCTAATTGCTTCCCAATGTACTAATAATGCTTTTAAATCGTAGTTTAATTCTTCAAACGATTTACCAACACCCGCTGTACGAACAATTAAGCCCATACCTTTAGGAAGTTCTAAACGACCTAATGCTTCTTTAAGTTCAGTACGCTCATCACCTTCGATACGACGAGAAATACCGCCAGCACGTGGGTTGTTAGGCATAAGAACTAAATAGCTACCTGCAACACTGATAAAAGTAGTTAACGCTGCGCCTTTTTGGCCGCGTTCTTCTTTATCAACTTGTACTATTACTTCCTGACCTTCTTTTATTACGTCGCGGATGTTAGGGCGACCATGAAAAGTGTAACCTGCAGGGAAGTAAGTACGTGCAATTTCTTTTAAAGGAAGGAAACCATGACGGTCAGCACCGTAATCAACAAATGCTGCTTCAAGAGATGGTTCAATGCGAGTGATTTTGCCTTTATAAATATTGGCTTTTTTCTGTTCGTGACCTGGGCTTTCGATATCTAAATCATAAAGGCGTTGGCCATCAACCAGTGCTACGCGCATTTCTTCTTGCTGCGTTGCATTGATTAGCATACGTTTCATATTGTTACTCTACTTATTTATGTCTCTGACATGACGATGTTTACTCGCCTGTTCAGTTGTCCCTATTTTTAGAATGTGCAGCCTCACGACTGGGTCTTTAACGGAACGGCTCTGTTTCTCGTATGCAGTATTTTAAATGCTGGCAAACAATAGCAATTATTATCGCTATTAAATTCTTAATGGTGCTAAAACTGTCGGCTTTTCAGCTACGTTTACAAGTTTTACCCAGAAGTCGACCTGTCATATTAATCTTGCTAAATATCATTCATATTAGGCGCGTAGGGCTCATTAAGTTGGTGAGCAATACATACTGATGTATCGCTAATATCCGTTTTAAGAGCAAAAATCGCTGCCGATGTTAATGAACGCTTATTTATTAGATTTTTTTAGTTCTAAATAAGCTGCTATACAGTACTACAATAATTGAGCTAGTGCTGAACGACATTTTTTACGTCGTCACTATCAGACAAATTATCTGTTCATTGCTTTCTCTAGCACGTTAAAAATCGCTTCATGTTCAAACTTAACCGGCAATATATTACGCGCATTGCCGTTAATTGATCGCACGTGTTAACTGAGGAGGCATAAAAGCTTTGGAAAACTTAACTCGGATCTGTATGATCGGCTACCCAGAATGTGCATCACGAATGTTTTAATGTGTTAAAAAGCACCGTTGTTATTTGCAAATACTAAATATTTGCGCTGCTGATTATCCCACTATTATTACAGTGTTAGCAACTAAATTATTTTACTTAAATTAGTGATTAGGCAATGTCAGAAAAAAACGACTTACAAGTAACTTATGTCACGATCAACGAAGACCATTTAGGTCAGCGTATTGATAACTTTCTTATTACCCATTTAAAAGGGGTGCCTAAAAGCGCTATTTATAAACTTTTGCGCAAAGGTGAGGTACGCGTTAATAAAAAGCGTATTAAGCCTGTATATAAACTACAGCTTGAAGATGTACTTCGTATTGCACCTATCAGAGTTGCTGAGCGTGAAGAATTTGTTCCATCAAAATTAGACAAAGTAACTCGCCTAGAAAACGATATTTTATTTGAAGATAAATACCTTATCGTCATAAATAAACCTTCAGGTATGGCTGTTCATGGCGGCAGTGGTTTAAGTTATGGTTTAATTGAAGCGCTGCGAGCACTTCGCCCAGAGGAACGTAGCCTTGAGCTAGTTCATAGGCTTGACCGTGATACATCGGGTTGTTTACTTATAGCGAAGCGTCGTTCGGTGTTAACAGCATTGCATGAACAACTTCGCGAAAAAACAATGGAAAAAAATTACTGGGCACTTGTAGAAGGGCAGTGGGATTCTAAAACTAAAAACGTAACCGAAGGGCTGCGTAAAAATACACTTAAATCGGGCGAGCGCGTAGTACGCGTAGATAACACTGAGGGAAAACCTTCACATACTCGTTTTAAAGTACTTGAACGTTTTAACGATTGCTCATTGGTACAAGCATCGCCTGTTACAGGGCGTACGCACCAAATTCGTGTGCATACGCAATGTAAAGGTCACCCAATAGCGTGCGACGACAAATATGGCGATCAGGGTTTCGACGATTCTATGCGTAAAGTTGGGTTAAACCGATTGTTTTTACACGCACATGATTTAAGTTTTTATCACCCTAAAAACGAAACCACTATGCGTATTGAAGCACCGCTAGATAAAACGCTTAAAAATACATTACTAAAATTACGAGATGCAAAACTGTGATTGCAGTGACGCCAATTAAAAAATATAAGCTCGTCATTTTTGATTGGGATGGCACTGTTATGGATTCAGTCACTAAAATAGTTAACTGTATTCGTAGTAGCGCTGAGTCACTTAATTTAGTGCCACCTAGTGACGAAACCATTAAAAATATTATTGGTATGTCGCTTGAAAAAGCAATTGACGTTTTATTTCCTGATAATGTAGCGCAGCACCAAGCGTTAATTTCAGGTTATAAATATCAATACAGTGTAGATACTACTCCCACGCCTGTATTTGCTAATGTCGTCAGCGTTTTAAATGCCTTAAAAGAGCAGGGCATTGTTTTAGCGGTTGCAACAGGTAAAGGTAGGGGTGGGTTAGAGCGTTTGCTTGAACAAAGTCAATTGAGGCATTTTTTTAGTGCGACACGTACAAGCGACGAAGCGCAATCAAAGCCCTCTCCAGATATGTTGTATCAATTACTTGAAGAACTTGGCATAAGTGCTCAAGACGCTGTAATGATTGGCGACACTCAAATAGACATGACTATGGCAAAAGCTGCTGGCATGGATAGAATTGGCGTAACAATGGGTGTACACAACGCACAGCAGCTAAATAAGCTTAGTCCTGTTGCAACAGTAGATAACTATCTGCAGCTGCAACAGGTTTTGCTTGGCTAATTTATTTACCCTGAGCAGTAAGTACATCAATACCAAACTCAGCCAGTAACTGGCTGAGTTTAATTAATGGTAATCCAATTAAGCTATTAGGATCGTCTCCGCTTAACTTTTCAAATAAACAGATACCCAACCCTTCACTTTTAAAGCTGCCAGCACAGTTATAAGGCTGCTCAGCATCGCAATAAGCGCTAATTTGTGCATTACTGAGTGTTTTAAACGACACGTTAAAAGGTTCTACGCAGGTTTTTTTAGTGCCAGTTACAATATCGTAAACACAAAGCCCAGTTAAAAATGTTACAGTATTACCGCTAAATAAATTTAGTTGTTTTACGGCATTTTGTTTATTATGTGGTTTACCTAAAATTTGATTATTAAACACAGCGACTTGGTCTGATCCAATAGCTAACCCTTTGTTAAAGTGTTTATTAGCCGCTGAGGCTTTTAATTCACTTAAACGCTTAACCAGTTCGGTAGGTGTTTCGCATTCAAGTGCTGATTCGTCAACGTCTGGTGAAAACGTATCAAATGGTAAATTAAATTTTTGTAATAAAGACTGCCTAAAAGGCGAGCTTGACGCTAAAATGAGTGGATGCTTCACGGACTGTTTTCCTACGATAATTCAGATTGAGTTAGGATAAATCAGATCCGAGAGTAAAACACGTTAAAAACCAAGTAAAAATGGTTTTTTACTTTGACTAACAAACTAACTATCTATATGATGCAGCCCCTATGCAAAAGGTGAAAATTCCCATCACTCTTCATCCAGGCAAAGCAGCGCAGCACCGTTTAAAGTATGACGGAATTGTACCGCTTGAAAAACTTACTCGTTTAGAGAAAGTTGTGCAGGAAGAAGTAGGTGAAATAGCGGTAAAAATACATTGCAAAAACGATGATCAAGGTTTCGCTGTGATTAGAGGCAATTTGTCCACACACGTTACTGTCATTTGTCAACGTTGTAATGGTGATTTAGGGTTGGATTTGGTTCAAGACTTTGCATATTCACCAGTAGGTGAAGATACAGAGTTAGATATTTTTCCAGAAGACTACGATGAAGTAGCGCTTGATGAAAATGGTGAAGTTAACGTTTTTAATTTAATTGAAGACGAACTAATTTTAGCAATTCCATTAGTGGCTACCCACAACGAAGCTTCATGCAGTTATTCAGCAAAGCCTGCCAGCTTTGGTGTATTAAAGGCGGAAGATGATAAACCTAATCCATTTGATATTTTGAAACAACTTAAGAAAGATTCTTAGGAGAAGACTATGGCTGTACAAAAAAGCAAAAAGTCTCGTGCAAGACGCGGCATGCGCCGTTCACACGATGCGATCAGTGGTCCAACTTTAACTGTAGATCAAACATCTGGTGAGACTCATCGTCGTCACCATGTGACTGCAGATGGTTACTACAAAGGCGTTCAAGTAATTTCTAAATAAGAGATTACTTATATGCTGAAAGATCTAACCATAGCGTTAGATATGATGGGGGGCGATTACGGCCCCCGTTCATCTATTCCTGCTGCCGTTTGTGCAGTAAATGCTCATGCCAATTTAACTCTCATTTTATGTGGCAATGAACACGTTATATCTAAAGAACTCGAATCCCTCGATTCTCTACCTCATCCTAGACTCATAATTCGTCACTGTAGTGAAATAGTCACTAATGCCTGTGAACCTGCAATTGCTGTGCGTTCAAAAAAAGATTCATCTATGCGTGTTGCCCTAGATTTAGTTAAATCGGGCGAGGCTCAAGCATGTGTTAGCTCAGGTAATACCGGCGCTCTATTTTTTATGGCTCACTATGTATTAAAAATGCTGCCAGGTGTTAAACGTGCCGCACTCATTTCATCTGTTCCTACAGAGCTTAAAAACCCAGTATATTTACTCGACTTAGGTGCTAATGTGCATTGTGATGCGCAAATGCTCTATCAGTTTGGCATTATGGGCTCTATTGTTGCTGGACAAGCACTTGGTTTGGATAATCCTCGCGTTAGTTTATTAAATATTGGCGCTGAGGACATTAAAGGCCACGACGACATTAAACAAGCTGCACAATTAATGCAGCAAAGCCCACACATAAATTATATTGGTTACAGCGAAGGAAGTGATATTTTTTCGGGTAAGGCTGATGTAATTGTTTGCGAAGGGTTTGTTGGTAACGTAGCACTTAAAACATGTGAAGGCATTGCCAAGCTTATTATGAATAAGTTTACAACCGCACTCGAAAAGCACCTTTTATATAAATGTATGGCGTTTATATTGCGCCCAATAATAAAAAAACTCTATAAAAGGGTGAACCCCGACCAGTATAACGGTGCTTCTCTGGTAGGATTGCGCGGTATTGTCGTTAAAAGTCATGGAAATGCGTCAGCTAAAGCATTTCAAGCAGCAATTGATGAAGCGGTAAAAGAGGTTGAACGTCAACTTCCTGATAAAATAGCCGCTATTTTCGAAAACACACATTCTAAAGACACGGCGGTTAATCAATAATTGATGTGCCGTGTATTTCATTATTTATTTGTTTAATTAAAAAGAGCAAAGTATGGCACAAAAAATTGCACTTCTATTCCCAGGTCAAGGCTCGCAAAGCGTTGGTATGTTACAAGAACTACTAGAGAGTTCTGATATTGTTAAAGCAACATTTGCAGAAGCATCAAATGCACTGGGTTACGACTTAGCAGAGCTAGTTCTTAATGGTCCAGAAGAAAAATTAAATCAAACCCACCGCACACAACCTGCATTACTAACTGCAAGTGTTGCTATTTACCGTGATTGGTTAGCAGCTAACCCTGATGCAGACGTTGTTATGGCGGGTCACAGCTTAGGCGAATACTCAGCGTTAGTATGTAGCGACGTATTAAGCTTGAGCGAAGCCGTAAAGCTTGTTGAAAACCGTGGTTTATACATGCAAGAAGCCGTGCCAGCAGGCGTAGGTTCAATGGCTGCTATTATTGGCTTAGGCGATGAAGAAATTAAAGCGGCTTGTGCTGCCTCAGCGCAAGGTGAGGTTGTATCTCCAGTTAACTACAACTCTCCTGGTCAAGTTGTTATCGCAGGCCATAAAGCGGCAGTAGATAGAGCATCGCAAGCATGTAAAGATGCCGGTGCTAAACGTGCATTACCACTTTCTGTTAGCGTACCTTCACATTGTGAGTTAATGAAGCCAGCAGCTGACAAGCTAGCAGCAGACTTAGCCGCTTTAACATTTAATACACCTAAGTGTGATGTAATTAATAATGTTGATGTAAAAGCTGAAACGTCAGCTGATGCAATTAAAGACGCACTAGTACGTCAGCTTTATAGCCCAGTTCGCTGGACAGAAACAGTACAAGCCTTGGTTGCGCAAGATGTAACACAAAGCTACGAATTTGGTCCTGGTAAAGTATTAACAGGACTTGCTAAACGAATTGATAAAGCAATGATCTGTGGCTCAGTAAACGACGCCGCTTCAATTGATGCAGCTAAATAAGAGTATATAAAATGTCTAATTTATTTTCATTAGAGGGCAAAATTGTCCTAATTACTGGCGCCAGCCGTGGTATTGGTAAAGCAATTGCAACAACATTAGTTGCACAAGGTGCAAAAGTTGCAGGTACTGCGACAAGTGAGTCAGGCGCTGCTAAAATCAGTGAATACTTAGGTGACAATGGTAAAGGTTATGCATTAAACGTAACCGATCCTGCATCTATTGAAGCAACACTTGCTGCAATAAAAGCTGATTTAGGCGATATTGACGTACTTGTAAATAACGCAGGTATTACACGCGATAACTTATTAATGCGTATGAAAGAAACTGAGTGGGACGATATTATTGACACTAATTTAAGCTCAGTATTCCGTTTATCTAAAGCGGTACTTCGTCCAATGATGAAGAAAAAGAAAGGCCGTATTATTAACATTGGCTCAGTAGTGGGTACTATGGGTAATGCAGGTCAAGCTAATTATGCAGCGGCTAAAGCGGGTGTAATTGGTTTTTCTAAGTCACTTGCGCGCGAAGTTGCATCACGTGGTATTACAGTTAACGTAATCGCACCTGGTTTTATTCAAACAGACATGACTGATAATTTAACTGATGAGCAAAAAGCAGCAACACTTGCAAATGTTCCAGCAGGGCGTTTAGGCCAACCAGACGAAATTGCTGCTGCAGTATGTTATTTAGCATCTGACGCGGCTGCGTATGTATCAGGCGAAACTTTGCATGTAAATGGCGCGATGTACATGGTTTAATCGCTATTGTACCTAGATTGCTACTCGATAAAGTTAAGTAAGTTACCTCAAAAACATTGAATTATTTGTGAACTTGCTTTAAACATACTTGAAATCGCTGCGAAAATAAGCGATAAAAGACAAAACACACACTCAGAGGTTTGACCAGACAATTATTTATGGTCAAATCATTGAATCAGAGAATTATGCGGCGTAAACTACGCCGCAATCTGAAAATAACGCATTGGCGTTTTTAATAAAGGAAAGAAGAATGAGCGATATCCAAGAACGCGTAAAGAAAATTATCATTGAACAACTAGGTGTTAAAGAAGAAGAAGTTAAAAATGAATCTTCTTTCGTAGATGACCTAGGTGCAGATTCTCTTGATACTGTTGAACTAGTAATGGCTCTTGAAGAAGAGTTTGATACTGAGATCCCAGATGAAGAAGCTGAGAAGATCACTACAGTACAAACTGCTATCGATTACGTTACAGCACACGCTGAGTAATTAATCGCACGTTAAAGGCAGCATCCGCTGCCTTTAATTTTTTATATCCAAACCACCTCAAAGTTCGTGATTCAAAACTTAAATCTCTATGCTCAATTTTAGCTAAAAATTAATTTTGATAGTGTTATGCGTTTTTAATCTATTTTGGGACTAGCACTTTGAGGTAGCTTGGGTATGATCATCCCCTTGTAAAATATCCCTTATTGGAGGCAAACCGTGGCTAAACGTCGAGTCGTCGTAACTGGCTTAGGAATGTTGACGCCGCTAGGTAATGATGTTCAATCAACCTGGCAAGGCTTATTAGATGGTAAAAGTGGCATTCAAACAATAACGCACTTTGATACATCAAAATTTGGTACTAAATTCGCTGGATTAATAAATGATTTTGATGCAACTGCATACATGTCAGCGAAAGATACTAAAAAAATGGACTTGTTTATTCAGTACGGCATTGCAGCGGGTGTTCAAGCCTTTAAAGATTCAGGCCTTGAAATCACTGAGCAAAACGCAGCACGCATTGGTGTAGCTGTAGGTTCAGGTATTGGTGGGCTTACGTTAATTGAAGAAAACCACATTAAGCTGTTAAACAGTGGTCCGCGCAAGTTATCGCCATTTTATGTGCCGTCTACCATTATTAATATGATTTCAGGTCATTTATCAATAATGCATGGACTTCGTGGTCCAAATATTTCAATTGTAACTGCCTGTACTACTGGTTTGCATAATATTGGCCATGCAGCGCGCATGATTGCCTACGGTGATGCAGATGCAATGGTTGCTGGCGGTGCAGAAAAAGCGTGTACCCCAATTGGTATGGGTGGCTTTAATGCTGCGCGTGCACTTTCAACCCGCAATGACGATCCACAAGCGGCTTCTCGCCCTTGGGATAAAGACCGCGATGGCTTTGTGCTTTCTGACGGTGCGGGTGTTGTTGTAGTTGAAGAGTACGAACATGCTAAAGCACGTGGTGCTAAAATTTATGCTGAGCTAGTAGGCTTTGGTATGAGTGGCGATGCGTATCACATGACATCACCACCAGAAGATGGTGCGGGTGCTGCCCTTGCAATGCAAAACGCACTAAATGATGCGCAAGTAAACGCTGAGCAAATTGGTTACATTAACGCACATGGCACATCTACAAATGCAGGCGATAAAGCAGAAACTGCCGCTGTTAAGTCAATTTTTGGTAATGCAGCTAAAGATGTAATGGTAGGCTCGTCTAAATCGATGATGGGTCACTTGTTAGGTGCTGCAGGTTCGGTTGAATCGATTATTTCGATTTTATCACTGACAGATCAAAAAGTGTCGCCAACTATCAACCTTGATAACCCAGACGAAGGGTGTGACTTAGATTATATTGCGCACACTGCACGTGATGCAAAGTTAGACTTTGCACTGTGTAACTCGTTCGGTTTTGGTGGTACTAATGGCTCGTTGCTATTTAAAAAGGTATAATCTTTTTTAACAACGAATCAAATTATAAGAGCTCAGTTGTTTAACTGGGCTTTTTTTATATGCCAAACAAAATGCAAACAATAATAGCAGTAGATCAAAACAGCACTTTAAGCACGCGTGACAGGGGCTTAAATTACGGTGATGGCTTTTTTACAACCGCTAAGGTTGTTGATGGGCAAGTACAGTATTGGGCTCATCATAAAGCGCGTTTGATTGAATGCGCACAGCGTTTGGGTTTTCCTGAGTTAGACTTTAATAGCCTTGAAAATCAAATTGCTTTGCATATAAACGCTGCACCACTAAACGTGCTTAAAATACTTGTAACGCGAGGCGAAGGCGGACGTGGTTATGGGCTGCCAAGTGAGTGTAATGTCACTATTTTATTGAGTGTATTAGATTACCCTAGTAATTACGAAGCGCTTACTAAAAAGGGTGTGAATCTCGAAATAAGCCCGATTAAATTAGCGGCACAGCCATATTTAGCGGGCCTTAAAACATTAAACCGGCTTGAACAAGTGCTAGTTAAAAAAGCGATGCAAACGCAAAACTGCGATGATGTGTTAGTGCTTGATTACAATAACAATGTAATTGAAGCTTCAGCTGCTAATATTTTTGCGATTAAAAATAAGTGTGTGTTTACGCCATTGCTTGATGAGTGCGGAATAAAGGGCGTTTATCTACAATCGTTATGTGATAAATTGCCTGTTGAATTTAAACGCGTGAAAGTAGAAGATTTAACCCAAGCAGACGCCGTATTTGTGTGTAATAGCTTAATGGGAGCAGTACCTGTTAAACGTATTGAGCAACAGGTATTTAATACAGACGACAGCCACGCATTACTAACTAGATTATTAGCCAAGGAGGCTGAGTGTTAAAAGTTATTTTATCGGTACTTTTTTTAGCTGTTATAACCACTACTATTGGTTACCAGCAATTACAAGCCACAATAAATAGCCCGCTAAAAGTAGCGCAAAACACACAGTTTGAAGTTAAGCATGGCACTGGCTTTAATAAGTTATGTCAGCAGTGGCAAACTAATAACTGGGTGGAGGGCTGCTGGCGTTATCAAGTAATTGCCAAATTAGATCCCACACTAACCGACTTAAAAGCGGGCCTCTACGAGCTAACAGCCGATAGCGTTATCAACAACGTAAAAAAAATCAATCAAGGTCAGCAAATTAGTTTTAGTTTTACCATAATTGAAGGGCAAAACTTACGTGAAGTACTAAGTGCTATTAAAAAAGCCGATAATTTACAAAACGATTTAAAAAGTGATGAGCTAAGTACACAAATACTGGGCAATAATACGCACTTAGAAGGCTGGTTATTTCCCGACACTTACCATTATCATAATAACGATACTGCAAGCAGTGTATTAAAACGAGCAGCGCAAAAAATGCAGCAAACGTTAGACGGTGCTTGGCAGCAGCGCGCCGCTAATCTACCCTATAAAACAGCATACGAAGCACTAATAATGGCTTCAATTATTGAAAAAGAGACAGGCCTTGCCAGCGAGCGTCCGTTAATTGCATCAGCGTTTGTTAATCGATTAAACACTAATATGCGCCTACAGACCGATCCAACCGTAATATACGGATTAGGCGCTGATTTTGATGGCGATATTAAACGCAAAGATTTACGCGATTATACGCCTTACAATACGTATCGTATTAATGGTTTACCGCCAACACCGATTGCAATGCCATCAAAAGCCGCTATTTTAGCTGCAGTTAATCCGCCACAAAGTGAATACGTTTACTTTGTATCAAAAGGCGATGGTAGCCACCAATTTTCAACCACGTTAAAGCAGCATAACGCAGCAGTTAAAACGTATATATTAAATAAAAAGAATTAAGTTTTATGAAATCAAAATTTATAGTAATAGAAGGGCTAGAAGGCGCAGGTAAATCAACCGCTATTTCGTTATGCCAAGACTTTTTAAACAAACAAAAAATAGACTTCATTAACGTCCGCGAACCTGGCGGCACGCCACTGGCTGAATCGCTTCGTACGCTTGTAAAAGCAGAGCACGAAGAAGAAATTGCCTTTGAAACCGAGTTGCTTATTATGTACGCAGCACGTTCGCAATTAATGCACAATGTTATTACCCCAGCGCTTGATAAAGGCCAATGGGTACTTGCCGATCGTCATGACTTATCGTCTCAGGCGTATCAAGGTGGTGGGCGTGGTATTAGCTCAAATACATTAGCTTCACTTTCGTCAATGGTATTAAAGGGCTTAAAGCCTGATTTAACTATTTACCTTGATATTGATCCAGTGATAGGCCTTGAACGTGCAAAAGGACGTGGTGAGCTTGACCGTATTGAACAAGAAGCCATTGAGTTTTTTCAGCGTACACGTATGCGTTATGTTGAACTTGCTAATGACGACAACACAATTAAAACGGTTGATGCAAACCAAAGTATTGATAAAGTACATCGCGATATAACCAATGTACTGCATTCATTTTTTGAAGGCCTAAAATAATATGCCATTGCCGTGGCTACATGATACTCAAGCACGTTTAGCGCAAAGTTATCGTGCAGAGCGTTTTCATCATGCGCAATTATTTTGTGGGCCTGTTGGCGTAGGTAAATTTGAGTTAAGTGATGAGCTTGGTAATGCTTTGTTATGCCAAAATATAGCTAAGCAGGTAGCTGCGCAAAACAGTATGCTAAAACCTTGCGGGCATTGTAAAAGCTGTTTACTTACTCTTGCGGGTACTCATCCCGACAAGCGCTTAACGCAAGTTGATGGGCAAAGCATAGGCGTAGATGATATACGCGGCATTAGTGACTTTATGAACCACTCAGCAGCGCAAAATGGTAATAAAGTAGCGATAATCGAAAATTGCGAAAAAATGACTACAGCAGCAGCAAATGCACTTTTAAAAACACTTGAAGAGCCAACTAATAGCCGTTTTTTAATATTAACTACAAGCCAACCAGCACAGCTCCCTGCAACTATTTTAAGTCGATGTGCTAAAAGTGACGTAAAAATAACAAATACAGCACTTGCTCAGCAATGGCTAGAAACATTAGATATTCCTAACTATAGTTGGCTAGCACTTTTTTATAACCAACCGCTGCAAGTAAAGCATTGGCAACAGCAAGACCAGCTAAAAAATATTGATACACTTTATAAGTTTGCAACTGAGTTTAAACAAAGCCATAATTTCAAAGCGTTAGTCGATATAATAAATAAACAGCCTGAGCTTGTTCGTATATTTACTTTATTTTTAAGCGTGCAACTAAAGCAGCAATTACTGCAAGGTATGAGTTTTGACGCTTATCAAAGTGCGCAAAATGCATTAGGCGAGTTTTTACAAAATAACACACAAGTACTTGGCCTTAATTTACCGCTTGCTGTATCACGATTAGCATACACATTGCGAAATTCTTAAAAGGATTAATCATGCAAGAACTACTAGTAGACATAGACGATTTAGACGAGTTATACCGTTGTTATATGCCTTACTTAAAAAAAGGTGGCTTATTTGTACGCACTAATATGCGTTACGAAGCAGGGCATTCATTAGCGCTTAGAGTTACCTTGCCCGATGCCTTAGAAGATGACGTAGTAACCGGTAAAGTATCGTGGATCACGCCACAAGGGGCACAAAGCTCTAACCCTCCAGGTATTGGTATTAGCTTTTTAGACGATAAAACAAACCTAAACGCTAAAATCGAAAAGCTACTTGGGACTATGTTAAACTCAGGTGATCAAACATATACCATGTAGTTATAGGGTCGGTTTTTCATTGAGATTAACGCCGCCCTATATTGGGTTCTTTTAATTGCTAACATAATAAATTAAACGAACAAATTTAAACCCTGAACATAATACAGGCCTTATAGTGATTGTAGATTCTCATTGCCATTTAGATCGTCTTGATTTTGATAAATTAGACTTAAACCTTGACCAAGTTCTTGATAAAGCGCGTGCAAAGCAAATAGAGCACTTTTTATGTGTAAGCGTAACGCTTGATCAGTTTCCAAGCATGCTTGATAAAATTAAGCATTACGACGATGTTTCAGCCTCATGCGGTGTACATCCACTTGATCAAAAAGACGCCCTTAATAAACAGCAACTAATCGACTTAGCTTCACACGAAAAAGTCGTCGCTATTGGCGAAACGGGTCTTGATTACTACTATTCAAAAGATACTCATGCAGTGCAGCAAGCAAGCTTTGTTGGGCATATTGAAGTAGCTAACGAATTACAAAAGCCGTTAATTATTCACACTCGTGATGCCCGCGCCGATACCATTAACTTGATGCGTGAGCACAAAGCCGAAAACTGCGGTGGCGTACTGCACTGCTTTACTGAAGACTGGGATATGGCAAAAAAAGCCATAGACATGGGCTTTTATATTTCTATTTCGGGCATTGTTACCTTTAAAAATGCATTAGAGCTAAAAGAAGTAGTAAAACAAATACCGCTAGATAGATTACTAATAGAAACCGACTCGCCTTATTTAGCACCAGTACCGTATCGTGGGCAAACAAACCAGCCAGCGTACGTAGAAGATGTTGCTTATTACATTAGCGAACTTAAAGGCATTAGCTTTAATGAACTGGCTAAAGCGACTACCGAGAACTTTTATTCTTTATTTAAATTAGCAGCTAAAGGCTAAATACATGATTACTCACACGGCAAACCTTCCTATTTTACTAATGGGGCCAATGGTGCGCCGTGCAGAGAAAACTGGAGTCTGCATTCAGTTTGCTACCTCCAGGCCTGCAAACTGCCAAATAAACTTATTAAATGTTGAGTGTTATAGCGATCAACACACTGTTTCTTTAGGGGAGCATTTATACCTGCATTTCGTTATTATAAAGCCAATAGACAACAAACTCCCTGTAGATAGCTTATTAAGCTATGAACTTGTAATTGACGATACAGCAATCGATTTATCGCCTTGGTGCTATAGCAATCAAACAACGCCTGCATTTGTAATTCCTAATAAACTGAGTGATATTTTGCATGGCTCGTGCCGTAATGCACATCATCCAGCAAAAGACAGCTTAGTGTCTGCAAGTCACTGGCAAAATACTCAGCGCGCTAATAATAATCAAGGCGCACAGTTATTATTACTAAGTGGTGATCAGGTTTATGCCGATGACGTAGCAGGGCCCATGTTATTAGCTGTTCATCAGTTAATTAAAGCCTTAGGTATTTATAAAGAGCAACCACTTGCCATTGAACTACCCGCCGACATAAATGAGCAACTTTATAATCGCCATTTGTTCTTACCAAAAACGCCTTGGCAAAAACGCTCAAAGTTAGGTGTTGGTTACTGGCTAAAAAAAGACGAACCTCACTTTTCAAGTGTAAAAGCCTACAATCACCTTATCCATTTTGAAGAATATATAGCACTTTATTTATTAAATTTTAGTGCTGCTGCTTGGCAATGCGTTGATATACAAAACACAACGTATTTAGGTCAAAGCGAGCAAAACAAAACTATTTTTAACGCTGAAAAAGCAGCACTGATTGATTATGCAAAAGGCTTAAGTGAAGTAGAGCTGTTGTTTGCCAATGTATCTACATTAATGATGTTTGACGATCATGATGTAACCGATGATTGGAACCTCACCGCTGGGTGGGAGCAAGCTATAAATGAAAATCCAAGTAGTAAACGAATCATTAATAACGGTTTAATTAGTTATTGGCTTTTCCAAGGAATGGGGAACGATGCACTAAATAAAACAGGCGAGCTACTAACACCTTTTAAGCAAAGCCGTACTGCTAATAATTTATGGCAGTTTAAAGCATTTGATAAACCACTAAACGATTTTAGTTTTTGGCATTACGAACTTACTACAATACCCAAAGTAGTGGTGCTAGATACGCGCACGCACCGCTGGCGAAATGAGCAAAACTTTAATGAGCCGTCAGGTCTACTTGATTGGGAACGTCTCACAGAGCTTGAGGAAAGCCTATTAAGCCACGACCAAGTTATTATTGTATCGCCAGCTCCCGTGTTTGGTGTTAAATCAATAGAAGCCATTCAAGCCATGTTTAACATATGTGGCCAACCGCTCATGGTTGACGTAGAAAACTGGATGGCGCACGAAGGCTCAGCCAAAAAGCTACTCGATACATTTAGACGAACCGATACCCCAAACGAAACCCTTATTTTATCGGGAGACGTGCATTACTCATTTTGCTTTTCGGTGCAAAAGCGTTTTGGCGATCACCACAACCGAATTTGGCAACTTACCGCCAGCGGTATTAAAAACGAGTTCCCGCGTAAATTAATAAACATACTCGATAAACTAGATTCAATCCTATACGGCCCAAAAAGTCCTTTAAACTTTTTTACTAAACGCTGGCATATGGAAGTAGATAAACACCAAACTAAAGGTGAAGGGCAAAAATACTTAGTAAGCGACTCAGCTATTAGTTTAATAACACTAGAGCAGGGGAATTTAGCCCGCTACCAACTTATACATGGTGATGGCCATACAACGGAGTTTGATTTAGAAGAACAGTAATCTTGAAGCTTAAATCTTTCATTTTAAAACTAATTAACTTTTACATCACAACTCTCTAATTTAATTACTTAAATTGAAAACTTATTTTGAAAATATGAGCTTCTATATAATTACGTGTATTGAAGGTGAGAGTGTCTCTCACCTTCAATAAGTAGAAGTTATTTTTTATTAGTCAATAAAGGTAGTAGCTTATTTTTCCAGGTTGTATTTTCAATAGGCAATCTATTAAGTAAAGTATTTTGAAGGTGAGTAAATACAATACCAAATGTAATCATAAAAAATATTTTTCCAACAAAAACTGGCACAATCGAGTCTATTTCACCTATTGAAGCAAATTTCCAGATATAAAATGCAAAAATATGCCAGAGATATATCCATAATGAGTTCGACGAAAGCCATATTACAATAGAGTTAGTCAAATCATTGCTGATCTTGATGTTTCTAAGAATTAAATATATTACATTGACCGCAAAGAATGCGTAAGAAAGATAATATAGTGTAGGTGGGTATTTATATAATTGTGTATGAACAAAATAACCTGCTTCAGTATATTTTAGATATGCTAGAACGATAAAAATAAACAAAGATGATATTGAAATAAAATATATACTTATCTTTTTTAAGGAAGGAAGATTAAAGGCATATAGAAATAGTATTGTGTAAGGTATTGCAATAAAGATTATTGAATTGAATACGGTACTATAAACCCCAGTTAATAATGGAGTAATAAGGTAAACTGCAATTTCATAACCTATGTACAACAACAATAAGCTGGATAAGTATTTTAGGTTATTATTGACCTTATCATCCAAATATACCGCAAGTGGTGTAATCAAAGATAATATAATATATATTTTGAAGACCCATACAAAACCAATACCACCCATAAACAAGAATGATTCAATTACTTTTTCATTAGAAAAAGGGAATTCAAAATCTGAAACAACAGATGTTGCGTATAAGGCCAAGAAGAAAAAAGTTAAAAATAGCCATGCAGGAAAGATTAATTTGGGAAGCCTTTTTTTATAGAATGCTTTGATTTCTAATTTTCTAGATGCAAATATTAATGAATAAGTTAAACCAGAACCAATTACAAGTAATGGTGTCCCAAAGTTTCTTAACTGAAAAATCCAACCTGGTGGAGATGAGTGCGCGACCATTATAATTAATAACCCAAGTAACCGTATTAAGTCATAGTTTATATTTCGCGTCATTTTTTCTGTACTTCCTTTTAACCTTACCAATTTATTATCCTTGTCTTTAAGTTTCTTTAAAGTTTTTTATCTGCTTTGATATTTAGTTTTGTATATTAGCCGGACTAAACTAATTATGGAACCAGCTGATATTTTTACTAGAGTTACAAAGTTTTTCCAAATTATCGTGTAGTAATTAAATTTTTAAAGGCTTTATTCTTAAATTAGTTAATTTTGGGTCATAGCCTCAAATAATTTGCAATTTTATATATATAAAAATAAATGTAGGCTGAACATAATTCGGATATGAAATTATATTCGAGATTTAGAGACCCCTAAAACTTTGCTAATGCAGCACTTGTATGAGGATAAGAAATGCATTAGCAACAATGGAATATAGTTTGATTATATCTTGGGCTACGAATTGAGTTTATTTAGACTTTATTTTCCTTGCAGCAGGTAATTCACTACTTAGTATTGCCAAGCATAAGATAAGCATAAATAGCATAGAGTTAGCGCCAGCCTGTAAAGAATAATCTACCGATGAATGTAAAAGCATATCTGTAATAGCTACGGCACAGCCAAAAGCAACTCCTTGGTACAGAGCGGTTTTGCGTTTACGCATAGTTTTTACGCACAACCATAAACAATACAAAACCAGAGCACCTAAAGCGGTGGTTACTGGTATGCCAAGCTCTACAGCAAATTGTACATAGTCATTATGTGCATTGTCGTAATAACCTGAATATGGCTGGGTTTGATATGCAGGAAAGGCAGTGTAAAATGTTCCCCCACCTGATCCCAGTAGTGGCCTATCCAAAATTAGCGGTATTGAATCACGAACGACCTCGTCACGAGTTTCTGATTTGATACTGGTTTCGGTAATACGTTGTTTTACTTTTTCTACATCGAATATTGCACCAATTACGATCAAATCTATAATAAAAAAGCTAACAATAAGTAATTTAAATGCTTTGGGTTTTTTATTATAAACAAATAAAGCCAACAGGCTTACCACCATTAATGCGATAAAAAATGCAGAATTACCCATACGGCTCCGTGTTAATATTAAAGCAATAATTATAATAATTAATGAAATACGTAATATTATTTTAGAGCTTAAAAGTATTTCGGTCCAAGCCCGCAAGGTTTGCTTTAGTGTTTGATTAGGGATATTAATGCCGCGTTTTAACTCGCCAACTAATACACCTATGCCTAAACATAAGGATAGTGCTAAATAGTTAGCTAAAAAGTTAGAGTATGTAAAAGTACCTATAGCACGTTGGGTGTGCTTATATCCAAAAATAGGACTAAGAATCTCAGGTGATAGATTTAAATATGTAGCATATAAAGCTTGAAAAACCGCGGCAGCAATAACGATATAAATAAGCTTTTTAATCCGCTCACTGTTGTCACAATAAATAAAAGTTAGCCAGCAGAATAAAAATATAAAGCACGTTTTTAGTAACATTTGCTTTGTTTGATAAGAGTCTAAGCTGACTGTATAAAGCTGTATAACACAGACTATACATACTAATAGTAATACTGAAAACAGGGGAAGGGAGTAACGTGCAGGGTAAAGCGCTTTGTCGTTTACAGCGCTGTTGACCAAATGCAATATAAAGGTAAGACAAATTAAAGAACCCATAGCCATAATAGCCCAAGGGCGGTAACTGCCTAATGGAAGTGGCAGAAAAAAAATAATTGCGCATAACAAAAAAAATATAAAACGATTCACAGCGTTCTCAAAAACGAGCCTAAAAGTTAATTGTTTATTTAAGCGTGGTGTATAAAGAAAAAACGCAGCCATTGGGCTGCGTTTATATTATAAAATTAATTAGTAATTAGTTGCCAACTTCAGAAATACCAGCATCACCACCAGTACCACCTGCTCCTTGAGGAACCGTTGGAGTAGGCAAGATTACAGTTACAGGGCCAGTTGATGCTGCAGGACCTGCTGCAGTAGCTTCTGAAGCAACCGTTGCATCAACACCCGCTGTGATCGCAGCGAGTGTAACAGCATCGGTGTTAACACCAGCTGCTACTAGTGCTGCTAAAAAGTCAGATACAAACGGGCTGTCTGCGCCGATAGCTGCAATGATACTATTCATAATAATATCTAACTGCTCAGCAGAACATGTTCCGTTAGCTATTGCATCATCTAAGTCAATAGGGGCGTTATTTTTACAAAGCTGTTCAATTGCAACAACAAGCTTTTGTTGAAGTTCATCTGACGGGGTGTCAGCAGTTGCATTGGCTAAAATATTAATTAAAGCGTTTATATTGTCAGTTTGAACAATTACATCCGTGTCTGCTTGAGCATAAACAGGAAATGTAACAAAGCTGGAGGCGCCAACGAATAAGCTAGCAAGTATAAATGATTTCATCTTGTGTCCCTTTAAGAGATTTTCTAATTACAAAATTTTAGCGCATCGGTGCAGAAAGTAAACTCTTTATTTGCATCAGTACTACCAGTTTTAATGATTTTAGAGGGTGCCATAATTAAATTACCTTGAACGCCATCACACCCTAAGTTTTCAAGTATGTGTAATGTTTCAGGTTTTTCTATTAAGCAGGCTAATACTTTAATACCAAAACCGTGGCAAATATTATTTACCGTTTGGATAAAAAATTGACTCTGATTGTTATCTAATAAATCTTGTATATAACTTCCATCTATTTTTACGTACTCGATATCGAGCCCTTGCAAGTACCTAAACGATGTAAGGCTAGTACCAAAGTGCTCAATACACACATTAATACCTATATCTTTTATTATATCGATATGCTGCGACGCGATGTGGACGTTATATAATAAGCTAATTTCATGTAGCTCGAAAAGTAGGTTTGTTTTAATGACGGGTTTTGTATGAGAGTAAAGCGTTAACCATTCAATAAAGTCGGTTGAATATAAAGATGCTTTACTCAAATTAAGCGCGAATATATCTTCTGGGTATTGCTCTTTAACATTTACAAAATTACGGATAATTTTTTTATCAAGTTCTTCAGTCAAATTCAACTTTTCAGCCATTGCGAATAAATGGCCATTATTTACCTTCTCGCCCTCATGCGTAAAATGAGCAAACACCTCAAAATAGCACTGTTTATTTTCTGAGTTAGCTCGTTTGACTGGTTGTATAGAAAAACTAACTTCACCAGAATCAATAATAGACTGTATGAGAGTTCGCCATTGTTTAACACTAAATAAAGTATCTTTATCTACCTTAGTTGCAGTAGTGTCACCAATAATACAGCCAGTATCAAGTGCTGAGAGTACACTCCCTATAGACGATCCGTTATCAACATTCATTAATGCTAAATTAGCAAAACCGTTTACATGTAAGCTATTTTTCTTTTTGCTAAATGCATCGTTAATATCAAGACGTGTTCTATTTAAAAACTGTATATCGAATTGAGCTAATGCAATAAAAGTACTACCGTTAAGTCTAAAAATTTTAGTATTAGTTAAAGTACCAATCACAGACTGCAAAGTAACGCTTACATCATGGACGTACTCGTCACCATCTTGGTAACTTAAAGTTTGATTAATGTTGGCAAGTGAGGGAAGTGTAATCATCATTGCTGCAATTGGAGTGTCAGCAGTTATAGTGTCAACTAAAGAATTAAAGTGATTCTCAAACGAACGGCGGTTACCTAAGCCTGTTAATGAATCAATATAGACTTCTTCTGTGAGTGCTTGCGTTTGCTTCGTGAGTGAGTCGAACGTACATTGTAAGTTCATCACCATATTGTTGATTGCTTTAGTGACTGTGCGTAACTCGCGCGCAACAGGTATCTCTTCGTTTAAGGTAAAACGTTTGCGCGTAACTAGATGAGCTTGGTTTTCTACCGCTTTCAAAGGCCTAAATACAGCGCGCAGTATTAAAAATGCAACACCAAGAGATGCAATTAGTAGTAAAAAAGAACCATAAAAGCTACGTTTAGTGTGCTCCCATAGAGTTAAATACGATTGTCCTACATGACTTGTAACTTCAAGTATACCTGCCATAATCCAGCCATTATTTAATTCAGATTGCATCGTCGGGGCTTTAAGTTTTACAGCAGCTATAAACCAATTGGGTACAGTTTCAACACGTTTCGGGTTTGTGAGATCAAAAGTCACTTTGTTATCGGCATTAGTGAATTTTATTTGTTTGTAATAACCAGAGTCAAAAATGGCAGTAGCCATTGTTTGGGCTATCATTATGCTATCTTCTTCAAGGTATGGTGACATCGAAAGGCCAAGGCTTGTAGCAGTGTCTTGCGCGTGACTTGCCATCTGTGTTTGCAAATATTCACGTGTGGTATCTACATCAGTAATGATACGAACACAAAAAGATATAACCGAAATTAAAATAATTAGGCCGTAAACTTGGGTTTTTAAACTGAGTCCATTTTTAAATATTCGAGACATAACTCGTCGTTCCTTATTTATTACTATTGGCGGGCGCGAGCTCACCTTGTTCAATTCGCTCTAACATAGTATTCCAAGCAGAAACACCACGGCTATTTTTAACTTTATTACCAAGCCCTTTAGATTTCGCTAACCATAAACCTTGACCATTAAAACTATAAATAGGGGTTAAATCGTTTCGTTTATTTGCGGGTAATAATTTGGTATTGAAGTTACCTAAAACATAAGGAATTTGATTTGGGTTTTCAATGTATATGAGTACCATATGTGGCTGGTTAACCGTTTTTTGTCGCACGTACATTAATCGAATTTTATTCTCATTTATACCTAGTGCCATCAGTGTGAAGTATTTTGCAATTACGTAATCTTCGCAATCGCCCATGCCAATACCTAAACTTTCGAGCGGGGTAGCCCAATAATCTTTTTGGCCCCATAGGTCTTCATCGGTTTTGTATTTGATATTTCTATTAAAAAAATCGTTAACTAAATGAATTTTTTGCCATTCACTTTTGTCTGCAGACTCATCTATAAAGTTTAGCCAGCTTTTTATGCGTGTGTACCCATCGTTACCATATTGTTTTTGTGCGCGTGCAATTATATCACTGTTACGTAAATACATAAGCATATCTTGCGCACATACGTAGAATGAAATTACTAATATTATGCAAAGCCCTAAACGCACACTCATTCCTTAATAAGTTATCAATAAAGAGTAAGCCGGGAGCTTGTTCTCTTATAGTTATATGAGTTTAAACCCAAAAGCTAACGAGCCATCAGTATAGTATTGTTATCTATAAAAAGGTAGATAACAAAAAAGCATGAGAAGCACTAAAATAGTGCGCTGAAGGCTAATTTAGTGCAACATAAACTTAACAAAAAAATAGTATTAAAGGAGGCTTTATCTATTGAGTACATTACTATGGTGTGTATAATAATGCCTTCACACGGTATGTGAAGTACGTTAGAAGGATTTATGCTTTTTGCTAGTCCTATTACGTGTTTTGCAAAAATAGAATTAAAAAGGAATTAATGTGAGAGTTTTAAAAGCAGTACTACCTGTTGCAGGCCTTGGCACTCGTATGCTACCGGCTACAAAGGCCATTCCAAAAGAAATGTTACCATTGGTTGATAAACCATTGATTCAGTATGTAGTTAATGAAGCTGTAGCTGCAGGCATAAAAGAAATAATACTGGTTACCCACGCCTCAAAAAATTCAATCGAAAACCATTTTGATACTAGCTTTGAGCTAGAAGCCACACTAGAAGCACGTGTAAAGCGTAGCCTGCTAGAAGAAGTGCGCTCAATAGTACCAAAAGACGTAACCGTAATTTCAGTTCGTCAATCTGCTCCACTTGGCCTAGGCCATGCTGTTTTAGCAGCGCGCCCTATAGTGGGCAACAACCCATTTGCAGTAATGTTGCCTGACGTAATTATTGATAAATACAAATCAAATCCAAAAACAGATAATTTAAGCCAAATGATCGACCGTTACGACAAAACAGGTCACAACCAAGTAATGGTAGAGCCAGTACCAAAAGAGCAAGTACACCAATATGGCGTGGTTGATCTAGCCGGTATAAAAATTAGCGCGGGCGAAAACGCAATAATTAAAAACATGGTAGAAAAACCAAATACCGATGAAGCACCAAGCAACTTAGCTATTACAGGCCGTTATGTTGTATCTACAGCTATTTGGGATTTACTAGAGTACACACCTCCTGGTGCCGGTGGCGAAATACAACTTACCGATGCATTACTGCAATTACGCCATCTAGAAACACTTGAAGCGTACCACCTAAAAGGCCAGTCGCACGATTGTGGTTCAAAATTAGGATACATGCTTGCAAATGTAGAGTACGCAATGCAATCAAGTGAGATGGGCGAAGAGTTTACTAAACAAGTTAAAAAATTAATTCTGTAAAACACCAAACATACCTCAAGGATTTAAAATGAAAGTTACCTTTTACGGCATAGGCTATGTAGGCTTAGTGCAAGCTACTGTGCTTGCAGATGCAGGACACGATGTATGTTGTGTAGATATTGACGAAACGCGTATAAATAACCTAAAAAAAGGCATTATTCCTATTTACGAGCCAGGTTTAACACCTTTAGTTGAAAAAAACTTTGCTGACGGTCGTTTAATATTTACTACCGATGCCAAGTTTGGTGTCGAATTCGGTGATTTGCAATTTATAGCAGTGGGCACACCACCAGACGAAGACGGTTCAGCCGATTTAAAATACGTTCTTAAAGTAGCCGAAACAGTCGCTACGCATATGACAACCCCTAAAGTTATCATTGATAAATCAACAGTACCCGTAGGCACTGCAGATAAAGTAAAAGCAAAAATACAAAGTGTGCTTAACGAGCGTAAAAGTGATTTAGAATTTGCTGTTGTATCAAACCCAGAGTTTTTAAAAGAAGGCGCAGCAGTAAACGACTGTAAACGCCCAGATCGCATTATAATTGGTACCGACTCAAAAACAGCAGAAGAACAAATGCGTGAGTTATACGCACCTTTTAATCGTAACCACGAAAAAATAATTGTTATGGATATAAAAAGTGCCGAGCTAACTAAATATGCTGCCAATTGTATGTTAGCAACTAAAATAAGCTTTATGAACGAAATGGCTAACATAGCAGAGCGAGTAGGGGCTGACATAGAAAACGTACGTCAAGGTATTGGATCTGACTCACGTATTGGTTTTCAGTTTATTTACCCAGGTTGTGGTTACGGTGGATCGTGTTTCCCCAAGGACGTGCAAGCATTAGTGCGAACTGCAGATGGTATAGGTTATGAGTCACAAATATTAAAAGCAGTTGAAGCAGTCAATTACGCACAAAAAAATAAAATGTTTGAATATATAAGTAAACATTTTGATTTAGCTAATAATCCAGCTGCAATAAAAGGTAAAACCTTCGCAGTATGGGGGCTAAGCTTTAAACCAAACACCGACGACATGCGCGAAGCTCCTAGCCGAGTATTGATGGAGCAGCTTTGGGCTGCGGGTGCTAATGTACAAGCCTTCGACCCTGAGGCAATGGAAGAAACTCAACGCATTTACGGTACGCGTTCAGATTTAAGCTTAATGGGTACTAAAGAGTCTGCCTTAAATAATGCCGATGCCTTAGTAATTTGTACCGAGTGGCAAAATTTTAGAGCCCCTGATTTTGATTTAATTACATCACAATTAAAAGAATCGGTAATATTTGATGGTCGTAACTTATTCGATCCTGAGCGTATGGATAAAAAAGCAATTAAATACTATAGTATTGGTCGCGGTTTATCTATTTCAGGAGAATAAATAATGAAATACCTCGTAACTGGTGCCGCAGGGTTTATCGGTAACTTTGTGGCTGAACGCTTGTGTAACGATGGCCATGAAGTAGTAGGACTAGATAACCTAAATGATTATTACGATCCGGCGTTAAAACATGCAAGACTTGAGCGTATTAAACACTTTACGCAATTTCGTTTTGTAAAAATGGATTTAGCAGACAGAGACGGTATAGCAAATCTATTTGAAGATGAAAAATTTGACCGTGTTATACACCTAGCTGCACAAGCTGGTGTACGTTACTCAATCGAAAATCCAATGGCTTACATTGACTCTAATTTAGTGGGCACTGCTACTATTTTAGAAGGGTGTCGCCACAATAAAGTACAGCATTTAGTATATGCATCATCAAGCTCTGTTTATGGTATGAACGAAAAAATGCCATTTTCAACAGATGACGCAGTAGATCACCCAGTATCGCTATATGCAGCAACTAAAAAATCAAATGAGCTTATGGCGCATAGCTATAGCCACCTATATGATCTACCAACAACCGGTTTACGCTTTTTTACAGTGTATGGTCCGTGGGGGCGCCCAGATATGGCCCCTTATCTATTTACTGATGCAATATTAAATAATCGTGAAATTAAAGTATTTAATAACGGAAAAATGAAACGCGACTTTACCTACATAGATGACATTGTAGAGGGGATTATTCGCATTCAAGACGTAGTTCCAAAAAGAGATCCTAACAATAGCAATACCTCGCCAGAGTCAAGCAAAGCACCATACCGTGTATTCAATATTGGCAATAATGAACCAATAGCATTAATGACTTTTATAGAATCTATCGAAAAAGCAGCTGATAAAGTTGCAGAAAAAAATTATATGCCAATGCAAGCGGGTGATGTTCCGGCTACTTATGCTGATATTAATAGTTTAAATGCTGAGATAGGTTTTAAGCCAAATACTAACATTGAATTTGGCATGGGAAAATTTGTAGATTGGTATAGGTCTTACAATAAAATTTAGTATTATAAATAAAAGATAGTTAAAGTCGCCTGTTACTTTAATTGATATTGAGTTGTAAACGGAAGAGTAGTACTAAGTTATGGAAAAGCAAAACGTTTTATTTGTATTAAAAGATTTTTTACGTAGCGGTGGGGTAGAGAAAGTAACGTTAAATCTTGCAAATGAGTTTGCCAGACAAGGCCATAAAGTCGGCATATTCATCATGGATGCTGGTGATATAGAGGAAGAGCTTTTCTGTAACTTTGATACATATTTTGGTGATTCAGGAGGCGTTTCTGGTATTGCTAAATATACGTTTAAACTTGGTGATTTTATTAAAAAAGGTAAATACGAACTTGTTATTTCAGCAAAAGAACAAGCCAATTTACTTAACTATGCTACAAGGATATTTCGTAGGGGGTATACTCCGGTTTATACTAGGCATTGCGCATTTGATGTAAGTGATCAGGACTTAAGTGTTTCTCAAATTACTAACCTCTATAAATTATATGCCAAAGGACGAGGCAACATAGTTGCTATTTCAGACGACCTTTCTAAATATATTAAAAAACAAATCCCTAAAATTAAAGACAAAGTTAGCTTTTGCCCAAATCCAGTTGTTAGTGAAAACTTATACAACCTTGCCTCTAAAAACACAGAGCAATTTTCACACCCAAGGCCATACTTATGTGCCGTGGGGCGTTTATGCGAGCAAAAGGGTTTTGATCTCTTATTAAAAATATATCGCCTTGCATTAGACGAAAATGAAAACTTACCAGATTTAATAATTGTTGGTGAAGGGGAAGATTTAAAGCAATTAGAAGCTTTAAGAGAAGACCTGGATTTAAACGATAAAGTTTTTTTTAATGGTTACTCATCAAACCCATACTACATTATAAAAAACAGTGAACTTTACCTTTTAAGCTCTAGGCATGAGGGCTTACCAACAGTATTAATTGAAGCTTTAGCACTGAAGAAAGGGATAGTTGCATTTGACTGTCCTACTGGGCCCAGAGAAATATTACAAAACGGCAACTATGGAGATTTAATACCAATTGGAGATTTAAAACATTTTGCAAAAAGTATTAATAATAAATTAGTTTCTCCAGCTAATTTAACTGGGGGCGAGATTTCAAAGTACACATTTGAATGCTCAGCTAAGGCTTACTTGGCGCTTTTAAATAAATAGGTAGATATCTGTGAAAATTACTGTCGTAGTGCATAACTTAAATGGTGGTGGGGCCGAAAAGATGATGGTTAGATTAGCTAATGGCTTAGCTAATCTTGGTCAAAACGTATCTATAGTATTATTAACCGAGGGTGGTATTAATATTAAGAACGTTAGCGAGCGTGTAATTTTACATGAGTTAAAAGCACATAGAACCGTTACGGCAATCCCTAAGCTTAGGCAATATTTATTAGATAACAAGCCTGACAAAATTCTTTCCGCACTTACTCATGTTAATGTTATTGCGATATTAGCATGTTTATCAATAGGTAGATTAAAGTCTCTGTATGTAAGTGAGAGGAATGCTTTTTCTAAAGATAAGTTAGTAAATAATGATTTCTTAGTTAAAGTAGCATATTTTTTGGCGCCATTTTTTTATCGTTTTATACCTAACCCTGTATTTGCAGTATCAGATGGGGTTGCTCAAGATTTAATTAAAACAACTGTTGTAAATAGAGCTAGTGTTATTAACCTTCCAAACCCTACATTAGATGATGACTTTAGAACAAAAGAGTTTTCAAAACCTACACACCCATGGCTAACAGATAAGACTACGCCCATTATTGTAGGTTTAGGCCGTTTAGCTGCGCAAAAAGGTTTTGACGACTTAATTAATGCTGTCGCTATTGTTAAACAAAGCATGGACGTTCGTTTGATTATTTACGGAGAAGGAGAGCTTAGAACAGCGCTTCAAAAACAAGTAGATGAACTTGGTTTAACACAAAGTGTAAGTTTATTTGGGTACACAGAGGCGCCACTAGACGAGATACATGCAGCAGATGTATTTGTTCTATCATCTCTGTTCGAGGGGAGCCCTAATGCTTTAGTTGAGGCAATGGGAGCTCAGTGTAAAGTTGTGTCTACTAGGTGCCCGTGTGGGCCTGATGAAGTATTAGAGGACGGCGTCGTTGGTTCGCTTGTGCCTGTGAAGTCACCGGAAAAATTAGCTGAGGCTATTCATAGCACCTTAGTAGATAATAATTACGACATAGAAAAGCAGCTAAATCTTGCTGAAAAATACACAGTGAGCAATTCAGCTAAATCCTACCTAAAAGCTATGGAGTGATTGTGAACAGCTCAAACTATACTGTAAAGTTTGGCTCTATAATGAGCTTATTACTAGTGATAGGGACGTTATACTACTTTAAAGTAATATCTTTTACTTATGGTTTGCTATTTTCTGGAGGGCGAGACCTTTTAACTGCCGCAACAGATGGTAGCCCTGTTAACAAGTTCTCCGGTTCTATTATTATTTTACTAACGGGCTTTTGCTTAATATATAAAAAAATAATTTTTAGAAAATCTTTTTGGAAAAAAAATTATCTAATGTGGTTAATACCACTCTTTTGCTTCATATCCGTATCTTGGTCTGTTGAACCAAATTTTACATTGAAAAGAAGTATAGCTGTATTAGCGCTATTTTTATTTGCCTTACATTTAACAACATTTTATAAACCAGTGGATTTACTTTATTTTATTGGTTGTGTAATTGCTTATTGTGCTCTTGCCGGTCTTCTACTTGGTATTGTTATTCCATCTCATGTATTTATTGAAGGTGGAATCAGGGGGGGGGCATTTTTAGGGATATTAGCAGATAAAAACGCAGGTGCAAGAGCCTACGCTATAGGGCTTGCTATTCTATTTCCCTATTTTTTGAAAAAAGATAAAAAATCAACATTCTTAATGATTCCGATATTTATAGCACTATGTCTATCGCAATCAGCGTCAGGGTTGGCATTGGCTGTTATAGGTATCAGTACTGTTTTGTATTTTAATTACTACCCTTATAACAAAAATAGTAAATATTTTCTGGGCCAAGTTCTTATCTCATTAGGAATATTTCTATTTATAGGTTTGATCATATACCTTGCAAAAGAATTTGCTTTTCACTTGCTCGGTAGGAATTCGGATTTGACCGATAGAAAAATAATATGGGAATTACTACAGCCTCATTTAGATGATAAACCTATTCTAGGACATGGTTTTGGCGCATTTTGGAATAGTGTTAATGCACAAGATTTCATTGAGCGATGGGGGTTTATCGGTAATGCTCACAACGGTTATATAGAAACAAAGCTTGACGGTGGAATCGTTTTCCTGATTTTGATTAATTCGCTGATTGTATTTACAGCATTAAAAACACTCATCCGTATTCCTAGTGAAACAACGGCTAAGGAATCATCTGTTTGTCTTGCAATAATTATTATGGTGTTAGTAGCAAATACTATTGGGCACGTTGTACCTAACTATTACGCAATTGACTTTTTAATACTATTAATTGCAATGTTTTTATCATTGGGTTCTAAAAATAATGAAAAATAACGAAAATAAATTAACTGTTGCGGTAGTTATACCTATGTATAATTCGAATAATACAATACAAAGAGCCTTGTCATCGCTTGAGAAGCAGACTGTAAAACCGACAAAAGTTATTATTGTAGATGATGGTTCAATAGATGAGTCTGTAAAAACAGTAAATGTATATATTTCTTCTTCTTGTTTAAACATACATCTAGTTTCTCAAAAAAACGCTGGCCCATCAGCGGCCAGAAATAAGGGCATATCTTTATCATCAGAAAAACTAGTGTGTTTTCTGGATGCTGACGATGAATGGAATGAAAATAAATTAGAAGAGCAGTTAGCAACATATGTAGAGAAGAGTAAATCGCATGATGTTGGGTTGGTTGAAACATTTACCATTGATAGCTGTGAAGATAAAAAAATAAAGCGTGATACTCCGTTATTAGCTGGAAAGCATTTCAAAGATTTTTTATATGCAAATGTTATTAAAGGTACTGCAAGTGTAATGATTCCTTTAGAAATACTTAATGAGTTTGGTGGGTTCGATGAATCACTGCATTATGCTGAAGACCGTTTGTTATGGTCACAAATTGCAAAAAAATATGACGTGTTTACGGTACAGAAATATCTCGTTACTAGGCATTTTGGCACCGAAGGTAATATAACAAGTAACCCAGAAAAGTACTATGTATATAAAAAAGAATTCATAACTAAATTTATCAACCTTAATTCAGATACTTTAACTGAACAAGAAAAAGTTAGTTTTTCACTTTCGAATATCTATGAATTTTTAACTGCATTTTATACAAATAAGAGCTACAAGTGGGTCGTTTTGTGTTATCGAGATATGCTCAGTGTGTCTTTGACAGCTGTTTATTACAATAGAGGGTATGCCTCATTAAAAGCTTTAATCTCACTAGTTAAATCATTATTAAAAGTATAATTCAACTCGTAACTGCCTTTATTATAGTGAAATATTTTTAAAATGAAGGTTATATTCGATAATTAATAAGTCTATTGTAGGGGCGTTATGAACTTTTTGAGTTCTGTTTTGTGGATCTTTTTTGATAAAGTATTTCTAGTTTTACTTTCGATAATCTCTTTTTTTCTTTTCGCTCTTTACCTTGAGCCATCTGAATTAGGTAAAGGGGTTATCTACGTTGCTATTCCTGGACTATTAGCAGGGCTTTTCTCTGGAATGATCGAGTCACCTTTAGTGAGTAAAGAAACAGTGGAGCAAGACGAGTACTCTACAGTGCTATGGTTTTCCGTTTGTTTGTCGCTTTTACTTGTTACTCTTACGATGGCGGGGGGGTTACTATTCCTTGATAATGCCAATGATTTATTGATGCTGGGCCTTTCAGTAAGTACTGTCGTTTATATTTTAGCGGGTAGGCCATTTTTAGCTAAGCTCAGAAGAGAGCATAACTTTAAGAGTATCGCACTTCGCGCTTTACTTGCGAAATGTATTGGGTTTGTTGTTGGTGTAACCCTTGCTGTTGAAGGATATGGTGCATACGCAATAGTGATGCAGTATGTACTACAGGAATTAATTAGCTTATTAGTAATGGCTTATTTTATGAGAGATATTATCAAATTTACTTTTCATAAAGAGCTACTGTTTAATACCCTAAAAATGGGGCGGTATTTATCCATATCGGCCTTCAGTAACAGCTTAATTAATAATGGATTACCTCTAGTTTTAGGCTCTGTGGCTGGAACTGCATCTGTGGGATTATTCAATTTTTCTAATAGAATAGTATCCTTACCAAGAGACGCTGTTTTTCATGGGATTAATACCTATGCTTTACCCAGTCTATCTAAAATTCAAAATGATAAAAACTTATTAGAAAAAAAGTTTTCTAACTCAAATAGGCTTGCTTCATTTATGGTTTTTCCATTGTTTTTCGGACTGGCGGCTATTGCTCCGTTACTTATAAATACAGTGTTTAGTGAAAAATGGGCTGATAGCGTGGTTTACCTTCAGTCGCTTGCTTTGATTGCAGTATTCAGAACTTTTTATTTATTTCATGGTTCATTGTTTTTAATATTTAAAGTTCCTAATATAATTACAAAAAAGGAGTTGGTGTCCTCAATTATTAGTCTACTCATAATAATCATACTTGGTGGCGATATTGGTGCAGCAGCAGGCGTTTTTGCTATAGGTACATATACATTTTTAAGCTTTCTATGGAATTCGCTTGCCGTAAATAAGGTTATTAAATACCCATTTAAACAGTTTTTAAAAGATTTTACTCCTGCATTTACTATGAGCGCAATAATGTCTCTAATTGTATATTTCACATCGATTTCTACTCTTGTTGAAGATGAAAAAACGAGATTAATCTTATGCTTGTTTGTCGGCGCGATAGCTTATATTGCGATGTTATGTTTAGTTGAAAAAGATAATGTAAAGAAGCTTTATCATTCAAGGTTTAAAAATGAAAAAAATAATATCGTATCACCCAAATAAATCAACAGGTATTGGTGGTATAGAAACGTTAATGCGTTCTCTACAATCTGTCTCTATTTCTCTAAATAATACTTTTATTGAGTACTATAATGATATAGCTAACGATAAAAAAGAGCATTTTGATGAAAAGACTGACGTAATTTATAAAAAAATAAAGTTGCCTAGCTTTGCAAATGGTCAATTACGAGAAGCAATAAAGGGTTTGTTATTTTCTTTTAAATTAATAGGACATAGAAGCAAAGATTCTGATTTTGTATTTATCTACCATCCCATATATTTACTCTTTCTTTTTAGATTTGTTTTATCTGAAAAAAGCTTAATAGTGGTGCAATCTAATAGATTGGATAGTCTTTTTTCAGGTAGGCTTGCAAAGTTAGCATTCAAGCTAAACGGTAAGAATATTCATAAATTTTGTGTTTACACTTCATTTGATCGAGACAAATTAGAAAATAACTACAATTTTAACAAAGAAAAAATTCAAGTCATTCCAAGAGGCTGCAAACTAGAGAGCAAGGGAAGTGTCGCTATTTATAGTAAAAAATTAGTTACTATAGCGAGGATACATGAGCACCAGAAAAACTTTGATAAAATGATAGAGGTCATGAAAAAGATTGACAGCGATTATACGCTCGATATCTATGGCTCAGGTGCTGATGAGGAAGTATCAAGTTTAAAAAGAAAAATAGCGGATATTGATAATATTAATTACTTAGGCCCAACAAATAATGTTGCTGAAACTTTAAGTGGCTACAGTACTTTTTTAATGACCTCACATTACGAAGGTTTTGGTCAAACATTAATAGAGGCCAGAAGCCAAGGATTACCGCTTGTTGTATTTAACAACTTTGAAGCAGCAACTTGGCTTATAGAGCAAGGCGAGAATGGCTTTTTAATTAATAACAATGATGTTGATGATTGTGTAAATAAAATTAAAGCTTTAACTATTGATCAGGCTACTTTTAATGTTTTTTCTAATAACTGCTTAGAAATGGCCAATGAGACTGATAACGAAAAAGTCGAAAAGCAATGGAGACAATTACTCTCTGAGTAATTATTTAAAGGAAATATAAGCATGTTTGACATATTGGTCGATAAAGTTAGGGCTGAATACAGAGAAAGTAAGACAGGAAATGTTAGCTTTTTAAACCCTTATTCTTACTATATTGGAAGGAAAAATCGAGACTTATACGCTCAATTAGACGATATATATATAGATGGTCAGTTGATGGTAAAGGTTTTAGGTCTTTGTGGCATGAAAGGCATTAAACGCGTAAGCTTTGATGCCACATCACTTGCCCCCGTGGTATTTGAAAATTGCTCTCAACACAATAAATCCGTATACGTAATTGGTGCTAAAGAAGAGCAAATCCCTCTGTCTGTAGAAGCTTTAAAAAAACAATACCCTTTATTAAATATAGTTGGTTACAGTTCAGGATATTTTAAAAGTGATGAACATAGACAAGAAATAATTGAAGGAATTAAAAAGCTAAACCCGTCGGTAGTTGTTGTAGGTATGGGGGCAGTGCACCAAGAGCGTTTTTTAAATGCGCTAAAAGTAGCAGGGTGGAAGGGCGCAGGTTATACATGTGGCGGCTTTTTACACCAAATTATTACTGGCGTTGATTATTACCCTCTTTGGGCAGATAAATATAATATGCGTTGGGTTTATAGGATTTATGACGAGCCAAAGCTTTTTAAAAGATATTTTTTTGAATACCCAATAGCATTGTTTTATATATTTACGGATTTTTTAAAGTTCAAAGCTAAACAAAAAAATGATAAATAATGACTATCTCTGTTAACTACTCATCTAACTTTATGGCCTACAATGATTAAAAGTAAATCTGATTATTTATATTTTTTGAAAAAAGACAAAGAGTCTTTGAAGGTAAGTGGATTAAAAAGCTACCTGTTTAATGATATCTGGAAATTCCAACGGATTTTACGTAAACACGAGTATTACGCTAATCGTAATTCTATATTTAAACACTGGTATGCTTATAAGCATAAAAAAATTGGTCGTTTATTAGGGTTCACTATTCCTATAAATACTTGCGGTGCAGGCCTTTCAATTGCACATATTGGTACTATAGTTATAAATGGTGATGCAAGAATTGGTGAAAATTGTAGAATACATGTTTGTGTGAATATTGGCGCTTCTGCACAAAACTCTAATGCAGTACCTGTTATTGGGGATAATTGCTATATAGGGCCGGGGGCAAAATTGTATGGTGGAATTACCCTTGGAGATAATGTTGCTATAGGAGCCAACTCGGTAGTAAACAAAAGCTTTGAAGGCGATTGTGTTATCGCCGGAGTGCCGGCGAAAGTTATTTCCAATAATAAATTGATCCGATAACTCTTCGTACTGGGTGAATATTGTTTTTGACGTTTTAACTCTAGTCTATCAGATAGCTTAATGCTTTTTACTGTTAGATTAATTTTGCTAGGAGCTATAGAACTTTTACATGAATATTAAAAATGACCCTGCGATAAAAAATTTATTAAAGCGTATACCTGAAAATGTCCAGAAAAGTTTTACAGAAGAGCAGCTTGTGCATTTAAAAACAGCAATAGGCGCTAGGCAGTGGGGAAGTCATCTAATTGACTCTAGGGGAGTTATTAAGTTTTTTAGGTACAGATATTATTTTGTTATTTTAGCAGGAAGGAATAGGCGCCAACTAAGCGCAAGTGAGATAAAAGCTTCTCGAATTGCGCAATCAATTTTAGTAAGCATTTGCTTGTTTGTTCTTCTATTATTTTTATACCTAGTTAAGTCTTTATTAGGTATAGACTTATTCCAAGGTTTTTCTTTCGGGTTTTGGGGTTACTTTAAGGAACTGTTCAGTTAAATAATAGCTTTATGCCTGCATAAATACCCGTTATTTGTGTGCTTTTAGTTAATTCGTGTTGGTTATGTTTATATGTATATTCCATTTAGTGCCGAGCAGCCTTGCAGCCAATTTAGTTCAAATTTTTAATTTGTTTTTATACCAATTTGCATTGAATATTTAGTAGCTTTGCGTTATTGTTTATTTATAGTAATATAGTGCTAGAATAACTATTTAAGATATCTATAAGGATCTATAGTATGACATCTTCAAGGACGTTTAAACCTTCTGGTTCGTCTGATGCAAATTTCTACCGTTTATTCGATATTTTTGCTTTGTTTTTATCATTTCAGTGTTCTGCTTTATTTTATGGCTTTGAGCTCACACCATTTTACATGGTAGCAAATTTAAGTGTTGCACTGAGCTATATGTATAGCGCTGAACTGTTCTCTACTTATCGCTCTTGGCGTGCGGGCAAGTTTAGAACTATGGTGTTGTGTTCTTGGGGTTCTTTGACTGTAGCTTTTACTTTTTTATTTTTTGTTTCGTTTGCATTCAAGTTTACAGATGATTTCTCGCGAGTCGGCCTTGGGTTATGGTTTCTACTAAGCGTAACTTTTCTATATTCATGGCGATTAGTTGTGCATACTTATAAACGCAATCGTCGTAAATTAGGTATGAACTTGCGTAATGTAGCAATTATTGGGGCCAATGAATCTGCTGTATATCTATATGATGAGATTGCTAAAAATGATGAGCTAGGTTTTAAGTTTTTAGGTTTTTTTGATGACCGTAAGCCTGAACGCTTATTTGAAAACTCAACAAAGTATGCACTAGCTGGCAAAATTCAAGATGCTGTTAACGCAGCTAGAATCGGAGAGATAAGTGTCTTATATATCGCACTCCCTTTAAAAGCCGACAAACGTATAGCTCAAATCTTGTCTCAACTTGGTGATACAACGGTAGACGTACATATTATCCCTGACTTTTTACTTTCTAACCTTATACATGCACGGATTGAACATGTAGGTGATGTAGATACATTAAGTGTATTTGAGTCACCATTCATAGGTGCTCGTGAATTTATAAAACGTACTGAAGATATAGTAGTTGCATCAATAATTTTATTATTAATATCGCCTATATTAATTGCTATATCGTTTGCTGTTAAATTTACCTCCAGTGGTCCAGTTATATTTAAACAGGACAGATATGGTTTAGATGGCAGGCGAATCAAAGTATGGAAGTTTAGATCTATGAGCGTCACTGAAAATAGTGATGTAGTCACTCAAGCTACTAAAAATGATAAACGTATTACACCTTTAGGCAGTTTCCTGCGACGAACAAGCCTTGATGAGTTGCCACAATTTATAAACGTACTTAAAGGTGATATGTCAATAGTTGGCCCGCGCCCTCATGCTGTTGCCCACAATGAAGAATATCGAAAAAAAGTTGATTTCTATATGTTTAGACACAAGACTAAACCTGGCATTACGGGTTGGGCACAGATAAACGGTTGGCGAGGTGAAACCGATACTCTAAATAAAATGGAAAAACGTGTTGAATTTGACTTGCATTATATTAAGCACTGGTCGTTGTGGTTAGATGTTAAAATTATTTTTATGACAATTTTTAAGGGATTTAAGAATGATAATGCCTACTAAAAAATTAACGAAAGCTATCGTTTGCATAAGCGTGTTAACTGTATCTCCTGTATATGCACAGCTTAAACCTGGCAGTGTTATGACAAAAGATGGCGCTGAAATTACTCCGATTCTTCAAACTGGTATAAGCAGTAACAATAACTTCTTTAATACCCCAGATGATGAAGAGTCTCGATTAATTTGGACAGTCGCACCAAAAGTTAAAGCTGTGATTGATGATGGTCCAGATAGTTACAGTCTAAACCTTGGTACCAGTACCTCATTACATAACAAAGATTCAGTTGATAATTTTACAGAAGTAAATGTCGGGGCTGGAGTTCACAAAGAGTTCACTAGCCAGCATCGTTTAGATATTTCAGGTGATGCAGATTGGCTTTATGAACCACGCGGTACGGGTTTAACCGAAGGTTTAGGTGATGCTGTAAATGAGCTTGTGAAGTACCAAGAACAAAATATATTGGCTGAGTATGAGTATGGTGCTCTAAGCTCGAAAGCTCAAGTAGCGGTGCGTGCTGGTTTTTTCAACAAGAAATACCAAAATTTTACAGAGGTATCGCAGTATAGGAATTACGATAAATCGCTATTTGGAATTACTGGCTATTATAATACTCAAGCTGCTACACGAACTTTTTTAGAAATAAAACAGGAAAACTACCGCTATGATGTTTTAGCAAGTAGTGGCATATCTCGAGATAGTGATGATTTGAAAGTGCTTGCCGGAATGGAGTGGGAAGCAACAGCGTTAACTTCTGGGTCATTTAAAGTAGGTTATCAAAACAAGGATTTCTCGGCCCCAGAGCGTGAGAGTTTTAGTGGCTTAAGTTGGCAAGCAACGGCTAATTGGCAACCTCTTAGCTACTCTACGTTGGCGTTTATGACAAGCCGTGCAGCCAAAGATCCATTAGTACAAGGTGATTATATCAAGGAAACTGTTTATGGTATTAAGTGGACCCATAGTTGGAGCGATTATCTAAGTTCCTTGGTGAGTACAAGTTATACAGATGAACAGTATACAGGTGATATTGGCCGTAAAGATAAAACAAAAAGTCTACGCTTAGGTTTAAATTATGTCGCTAGTAACTTTGGTATGGTATCGACATATGCAGATTTTATTGATAAAAACTCTACGCAAGACGCCATTGAGTTTGATCGCGTAGTTATCGGTATTAATTTTACATTTGCTTTAAAGGCTAATTAATGAAGTTTATTTTTAGTTTAGCGCTGCTAGTTATTAGTAGTGCCGCTTTTGCTCAGGCATCCCAAAACTATACTTTAGGTGCAGGTGATAAAGTTGAAATAAAAGTATTTGGTCAACCTGACTTAGAAGTTACCGCTTTTCTAGGAAATAGCGGTGAAGTGAATTATCCTTTTTTAGGGAAAGTAAAACTTTCAGGACTTAACACTTCGCAAGTTGAGCAAGTAATAACGAACGGCCTAAAACCTGCCTACTTAGTAAACCCCAATGTTTATGTACAGGTTATAGAGTATAGGCCTTTTTATATTCATGGTGAGGTTAAAGATCCAGGAGCTTATGCTTATCAACCGGCGATGACTGTAAATCAGGCCATTGCTTTGGCTGGCGGTTTAACTGAGCGCGCTTCTATAGAAAAAATCTTTATTTTTAAGGAGCAAACCAAACAAGAGCAACAAAAAGGTAGTTTGAATAGCCAAATTGCGGCGGGCGATACCATAAAAATTGAACAACGCTTGTTCTAAGCAGTTTACAAGGCAGTAATAAATGAATCAAATGAATGAAAGTATAAAAAATAACGATGACATTATTGATTTAGGTGCTTACCTTAATGTGGTCAAACGCGCTAAATGGAGAATTTTAAGCTTTTCAATAGTAGTTACTTTATTGACTATCATGGTTGCCCTAACCTTAATACCTAAGTACGTTGCAACCGCAACACTATTAATTGAAGCTGAACAGGCCAAAGCAGTAAGTTTCCAAGAAATATATGGCTTAGATTCTAATAAGAAAGAGTATTATCAGACTCAATTTGAGGTGATGAAGTCTGACAGTATAGCCCGCGAAGTAATAACTAAACTTAATCTTAAGGAACATAAAGATTTTATTACTAAGCCTTCTGCTGTTAGTGAGTTAAAAAAAGTTATAAAGAAGCAATTTCCTTTTTTGAATAAAAAAGAGCCTAAAATAATTTCTCCTGAGCGCCAAGCTGAACGAAAAATGCTTGGGTATCTGGCTATGTTTAAATCACGCCTTTCAATTGCGCCGATAAAAAATACTCAGCTTGTAAGGGTTAGCTTTGAGTCTAGTGACCCTCATTTAGCAGCTCTTGTTGCAAACACTGTTGGTGAAGTTTTCATTGAAAGTCAAATGCGCGCTAAAATGGGTATTACTGAGCAAGCTTCTACTTGGTTAAATACTAGGTTGTCTCAACTAAGAATTCAGTTAGATGATTCTGAATTTCGTTTACAGTCTTATAGAGAACAACAAAAACTAGTTGATATTGAAGGTATAGCTGGCTTAGCAACTCAAGAGCTTGAACAAATTTCTCAGCAATTAATTGTAGCTAGAAATGAGAGAAACAACCTTGAAAGCATTAACCGTGTCATCAGTGAGTATGGAAATAATAATTTAGACTTGCTAGGTAGTATGCCTGAAATTACATCGCATAAAGTTATCCAAGATGTAAAGCGTGAAGTCATTTTAGTGGAGCGTAAATTAAGTGAACTCAGTGAGGTTTATGGCCCTAAGCATCCTAAAATTATCTCAGCTAAAGCGGAATTGGCAACAGTTAAAAGTAACCTTAATAAACAAATTAAAGGGCTTATTACTGGTATTGAGAAGGAGCTTAACCGTATCACGCGTACTGTAAAGGCACTAGAAGGTGATTTAGCCAACATACGTGCTGAGTATCAGGATATTACTCGTAAAGAGACGCACTATAGCCAACTCAAACGTGAAGTAGAGACTAACCGAAACATATTTAACACTTTTTTATCTCGTTCTAAAGAAACTGCAGTAACTAGCGATTTTAGTTCTGCCGCTGCACGTTTTACTGATCGTGCTTTTGCACCAAATGAGCCTGCTAAGCCCAATAAAAAATTAATTGTTTTACTTGCCTTTGTCGTTAGTTTTATTTTTGCGGTTGTAGTGAGCCTTGTTTTCGATGCCCTTAATGACACGATAAAGAGCAAAAACGATACTGAAAGTAAGTTAGCACAAAGAATGCTTGGCTTATTGCCGCATGTTCCAATGCCCAAGAACAGTGTTTTCCCTATACATGCGTATCTTGACGACCATTTTAGACGTTTTGCCGAGTCGGTGCGTACATTGCGCACGAGTTTGTTATTAACGCAATTAGAGCGTGATAACAAAGTTATTGCCGTAACATCAAGCTCTCCGGGGGAGGGTAAAACGACAACATCGGCTAATTTAGCGATCTCGCTAGCTCAAATGGGTAAAGTTTTATTAATAGACGCAGATTTACGTAAACCTAGTATTGCTAAACGATTTGAGATACCTGTTTTTCATCCTGGTCTTAGTAATCTAATTATAGGTACTGAGCAATATAGTGAATGTGTTCATGTTGATGAAATGTCTGGAGTATCTGTAATGCCTAGCGGGCAAATCCCAGGCAACCCTTTAGAGCTCTTATCAAGTAGTCGTTTTAATGATGTTCTTGAAGTACTTAAAACTAAGTATGACCATATAATTATTGATACTCCTCCAACTCAAGCAGTTAGTGACGCTCTTGTTGTTGCACAAGTTGCAGGCTCTGTAATTTATGTTGTTAAGTCTGATGTTACACGTATAAAGCTAATAAAAGCGGGGATAGAGCGCTTATTTGAAGCTAAAGCACACGTTGCAGGGATAGTACTAAATAAAGTTGATATGAGTAAAAGTAAAGAGGACCATAGCCATGGTTATTACGATTACTATGACTATTCGCAAAAACCTGAGCAAACTGACCCTTAAGTAATATTTATATATGTTTGATATCCACTCTCATATTTTGCCTGGAATTGATGATGGCGCTAAAGATTTAGCTGAATCTTTAGCGCTATTAGAAATTGCGCAAAACGATGGCATTACTCATATGGTTGCTACGCCTCATATTCATCTTGGAAGATTCAATAATACTATTACTGGCATAAACAACGATATTACGGCTTTAAAATCGGCAGCAGAAGATAATGGAATTTTTATTAACCTAGCAGTTGCAGCTGAAATCAGACTGGATGTGGAGCTAATGGGCTTAGTTTTATCTAATAAATTACCTTTTATTGGGAAAGTTGATAATTTCAATTATATGTTATTAGAATTACCTCACTCCAATGTTCCTCAAGGTTTTGATAAACTTATTACGTGGTTAGCTAATAAAAATATTAAAGTTGTTATTCCTCACCCTGAGCGAAATAGAGATATTCAATCTAACCCATTTTATATTCAACGCTTGAACCAACTTGGTTGTGAATTTCAATTAACGGCATCTAGTATAGAAGGAGCGTGGGGTGAAGCTGCCAAAAAAATTAGCTTTAATATGCTTGAATCAAATATAGTTAAATATATTGCCACTGATGCACACTCAGTTAAACGTAGGCCTCCTATTTTAAGTAAAGCAAGGGAAATAGTATCAGAGCTAATTGGCAGCTCTAAAGCTAATGAAATTTTCCGCAAAAACCCTGAATCTTTGACAAAGTCTTTATTCAATGAAAAGTAAAGATATAATAAAACACGTTCAAATATTTACTTTGTTTATTATCACCCTCTATGTGTCCTACTGTAGCGTGAAAATAATGCGAGCGAATACGTGGTATTTTAATGCATATAACACCGTACAAGATTTGCAAAACTCTTCAAATGAAATAGGTGATGACAAAGCTAGTATTCATAGAGCTATTGATGCAAGTCAGAAAGCTGTCAGCATAGAGTCTACTCATCCGCATTATCTACATTTTGCTGCTTATGTAGAATTATTGTACTTAAAAGATCGTGTTAATCTTAAAAATAAATCTTTATATTTAGATACGGCTTCGCAGTTATTGACGCAGTCATTAAGCTACAGGAATTCCTGGGCAGACACTTGGATTCTATTAGCTTCAGTAACTAGTATGAAAGAAGGAGCTTCAAATAAGGTTTATGATTATATTAATGAAGCATATTCACTGGCTCCCTTCAATTACAGGGTTAGGCTAGAAAGCTTAAAGATAATTTTAATAAATTGGCAAACTTTAACCCCTAAATTTAAAAAATTATATGTGGATGAAATTGCTTTCTTATACAAAAATTTTACTTACCAATTTCATGAGCTTATAGAATTAGCCGATGAGATAGATGCTTTACCAATACTTTGCCTAACATTACGCCTTAATAGTGAATATAAAGAATTTACGCGTACATATAAGTTTAGAAAACACTGTAATTTACTTTAAAATTACAGTGTTTCTTCGGTATATATTTAGTGTGAATGAATATTTAAATTGTTTCTCTACCGAGTTCTTTAATGCACTCCGTTCCAATGTCTTTAGTGTATACCCTGATTTCCTCTGCGGATAAGTCTAAACTTTTCATCTCAAATAAGTCGAATGAAAAGTTACCTTCTCTGCGATCAGATACAACTTTGTCAATATTTTCATCTACCCAAATAGCTAGTTGCCCATTTCCCCTTACAACTGTAAAGTGATGCCAATCGCCATCGTTGTAGGATTTCGATGTAGTAAAGTGTTGGTAAAAACTACCAGTAGGTCTAGTACCTAATTTAAGTTTTCCATCAGCTAATATATCTAAGTAAATATAACTGTTTTTTCCAGTAATACCTGTGAGCATACCTTTATCATTATAATCCGTGTCAGTCTTGAACCAGCCTGAAATTGTAAACTCATCAGATGAATCTGTTTGTTTCATTTCAGCTGTAAGAACATCTTCTTCTGAGAATTCTAAATATGTTGAATCATTAATGCTCGGACTAAAATAAATCTCTTCACCTTGATAGCTTGTAGGTAAACTCTCTAAAGAGGTATTTTCAGTGTTATTGTCAAAGCTTATCAAAGTTATTAAATGTTCATAAACCGATGATAATGCGTCGCTTTCGTTAGCCCCTAACTCAGGTGCATTACCGGCGTAATTATCATTAATATTCGGAATGTGTATAGCTTTGTCTACTAATGCAGAGTTCAATTTTGGTTTAAAGTGTTTAATGAGAGAGAGCGTATTTGAAGAGGCGCTAACTTGGATATCTTCATATTCATCAATTTCAAGCTGGCTACTTTGGAAGTTACTTTCAATTAAGCTTTCGTCAGATATTGTTCCATCACTATACATATTGTTTACGAATTTATCTGAGTCGTTAATCCCGTTTATAGCCTCGTGAGACACAAATATAGCATTATTAATTGCTACAACATTTAGCATTTCAGCACCACTACCACTCAGACCATAATTAGCACCAAATAGCTCATTTTGATTTGTGTATTGTGTGTTGTGGTAAATGAATATATTGCCTGCAGTCTCTGGTCTAGTTTGTAGTTTAAAGGTTGTACCTACCATATTTGAATGGTTAGGGCTGTAATTATGACGATATGCTACATTTTTAAATAGGTATAAAGGACCAATGTATATTGGTGATAGCCCATAGCTTACATAGTTTTTATCAGTAAAATTACTCCATACCCTAACGTTTGCATTACCACCTTCAATCTCAAATGCATCATCTCTAGATTGGGATATTGAGTTCTCGTAAACATCAGAATCAGGACCTGGGAAACCATAAGGCCTAAAGTTATCGCCTTCTGAGCCCATGCCATCATTAAAGTAATTGCCATTTGTAGAATAGATATTATTTCGCCTAATAACATTACTACCATTAGTGTTAGAGATAGTTATACCTTGAGGACCTTCAGGGTGATGACTATCATCGTCTATCATTCCTGTCTTTGGGTTTTCTATCCAACTATTAGCAGTGTAGTTTGGGTTAAATATATTATTATCCTGAATTATTATATTGGAATGGAAGTATCCATTATTGTATCTATTCGCTATGGCTGAGTTATAGTTATTGCCAGAATAATGGTTTTCTTCTTTGCTACCCCATTGGCTAATATTATTGTTTTCTATAATTATATTTGTGTTTCGTTTACCACCTATATAGATACTATGTTTTTTAGCATCAGTGAGATTGAAGTTTCTAATTATAACGTAGGAAGCATCTATCTCTATGTTATACAGAGCATTAGTTGCTAAATTAAAGTTTTGTCCTTGACCATCAAAGACTATATAGCCATCAGTACTATTTCCAGAGCGATTTATCATAATCTTGTCACTGGTGTGGTCTATATATACAGTTTCTTTAATTTTAAAATCTTCACTCCAAGTGCTAATTTTAGATTTAGAATAAATGCCGTTAATTTTACTTACAGCTAATATTTCATATTCTGTATTCGGTTCAAGTTGTACTACGCTTCCTCGAAATTGTTTTGTATAATTAGTAAAATTAGAATGAAGGTCTTCAAACATTCTTGTTTCATATTTCATTTTTTGTGCGGTCTTCCACGCGTGACTGCTAATTTTTCTATAAAATAGATCAGCATCTGTCTGATCTTGTATATCAATGGTCCAATAAACACTGATTGAATTGAATGTACTTTTCAAAGACAGTGAACCGGCTTCTGAACTTTCTTCTAAGGTTATTGAGCGACTAGGCACAGAATTACAGGCAAGAAGCACATAAACTAAATACGTGCATACTATAAACTTCAAGGAGTTTTTCATTACTAATCCAACTAAATCATTAAGGTTATTTCTTGTTACTCCTTTTGTCGTATTAATTTCCATTCGACCTAACCTTAGTTATTAGTTGTGAGTTTTACAACCCCCTAAAATGGGGACGTGGATGGTTGTTTTATATTTAGTTGTATATGTGTATAAATAATAATAAATTATTGTGAATATATATTTTCTGGTACTTTTTGCTGTTTTTATCTATTTGTTTCGATTTCTCAAGAAATCAATACTTATTGATTAGTTGGATGATGCTCGCTGTTAACCTTAATTCCTGGTTATTCTGTAAATAAATAACTTTATCACTTATAAGATTTTAGATAATTAATCATGTACGTATAATACTTAACTAGACTAGTTAGGTGGCATCTTCAGCGCTTTTACCTATCAAGTTACAATCCTATCGGAAGTTATTCTCGCACAGCAATATTCATTCTCTCGTTACTTGTTTTCAATCGCATATAAATATATGGCCGTTAATGTCTATGAATGATTATATGTAAAAATTTTTTTGTACACATGGCGATAAGTGTTCACATATGGATATCTTATAATGCTAATATATTGTACTTGTAAATGATAGGCTGCATAATACGATATACTGAAAAGCAACCTGCCATCTGTTGTTTATATTTGATTCTTAGAATAACTCGTTGATTAAGTTGGCTTAGTGTAAATGATTGATGCTTTGTTTTTTTAATATTTTTGCTTCTACACAAGTTTTCGAATGAAGTTTATTTTAACCTTTTTATTAAGTATGTGTTTGTAGTGTCATGGCTGATTTGGTCAACTAATTAGAGGTACTATCATTTACTTCATCAAACTTAGTTGTGTAGTGGTCAATCAAATTTCATCAGTTTTCTCAATAGAAAAGTTTGTTATTAATGTACCGCTAGAAGTTTTGTCAGTATATTGTAGACACTTTAATTAAAGGAGAAAGCTTAAATGTATCTAATATAAATGGGCAAGTATTATGCAATTTAAAAAATTTCCCGTAATTTATCAGGTTTTTAGTTATGTATGATCGTTTAAAAATTGATACCATGAGAGGTTTGGCTTGCGTTCTCCTCGTTGCTTATCATGTTGTTGGGTTTAATTCTGAAACTGGACTTAGGCTTTCTGAAGGAGTGTTAAGGAATATCAGCGATACGTTAGTATTTGTACGCATGCCTTTGTTTACATTTTTATCGGGACTCGTTTATGCTCTTAGGCCTTTTAGTTCAGGCGAATTTTCTTTTATATCTAAAAAAGCAAGACGGTTATTACTTCCAATGCTTACAGTAGGGAGTCTATTTGCTTTCTTGCAAGCATTAACACCAGGCGCAAATACTAGAGACATAGAATGGTTAACCTTACATATAAAACCAGTAGCTCACTTTTGGTTTATAGAATCTTTGTTTATAGTTTTTATTTTTATATTATTTTGTGAAAAACTAACGTTATTTACTAAATTCAGTAAATTCCTTTATGTATTTGGACTCTCTTTAGCGTTATATGTTTCACCTATAAACTTCAATTACTTTTCATTTTCCGGTTTTATATATTTGTTGCCTTACTTTCTATTTGGTATGGCACTTGTAAGATATAAATTTTCTATTGAAGTTTCTAATGCAACAAGATTGGGTCTTTCTCTTCTCTTAATTTTCTTCACTATTTTAATATTTAAAGGATTTGTTCCTCACTTTGAACAACGTTCACTTTTAAATTTAATATCAGGTTGTTTAAGTTGTTTATTGTTGCTCGTAGTTGGTTTTAGATTCAAACCTTTGGCTTGGCTAGGGGCATATTCTTATTCAATATATCTTTTCCATGTCTTCTTTACAGCCAGCACAAGAATATTTCTTCATAAGTTTGATATCTATAATACAAGTTTAATATTTTCCATCGCATTAATTGCTGGTTTAATACTTCCTATTCTGAGTGAGTATATTTTAACAAAAAATAAACTCACTAATGTTGCCCTTTTAGGTAGGACTAACAGAGGTTTTAGTAAAACTAAGATTGGTTAGCCACAGATTATAGTGACATAGTTAATTATGCCACTATAATTTAATGTTAAAATTTTAAAAAAGGCCCAGAGTAACTCAGGAAACACTGGGCTATAGTCTTGCTCGCTAAGAGCATTGCGCTAACTAAAAGCTTTCGAAATCTTTGGGAGAAGTAGAAAGTTATTTTAGTATAGTATGTATTTTAATATGTGCACTAATTTGTTAAGTACATTAAATTGTAGGGCTTACCTAAATTAAAGTCACTACAAGTAGGGGGTAAGAAGAGCCAACCGAAAATTAATAATATAATGCACAGAAGAGCGAGCGCAGGAACAATCCTATTTGCACGCGCAACATAGAATCTTAAAATAGAAAATTTTTGTTGTTCTAAACCTTTAAATATTATCCCTGTCATTAAGAAGCCAGAGATAACAAAAAATACATCTACACCTGCAAATCCGACAGGCATCCAAGATGAGTTAAAATGAAACAATACAACTGCAATAACTGCTGTGGCTCTTGAGCCATTAGTATCTTCACTGAACTGAAAACTACTATTCCTTGTTTAATATTTTCTTGTAAATGATACTGAGTAATAGCGGTAGTAAATTAATGATCATTAATTTTTATTTATTAATTCAGCCTATCTAGAAATAAAAATAATTTGAATTATTTATTATACGGTTGACTAATTGTTAATTATAACGGCAAGGTCCAACTTATTAACTGTGTATTTTGCACTAGATCGCGTGGTAGTGAATTTTTGATCTTATTTTTTTGCCATTTTCCCAGCCCAATAGGGCAACCACACAGCGTTAATACTACTTCACCTATTGTTTGAGTCGCTTCAGTTAAGCGTATATCTTTACCTTGAAAATAATCATTTGCTTGTTCGTTATTTAAAGCAAACACATTTGTTTTACACTCATTGCCAAACACAGTAGCAAACTCGTGGGTTAGCCTCACGCCGTTTTTATGGATAATGCCAATTTGAATACCTAAACGAGCGTACTTAATTTTATTTTGTACGGCTTCAAACCCTTGTGGAAATAACCACAGCTCTTTGTCGCGCTGCATTAAGTTGCCAGGTATATTAGTTAACCTAAAGTGCTTTTTAAGAGATTGCATAAACGCGGCACATTGTTTTTTATCAAACTCGTTAAACGGGAATGCACCTTTTTTAACTGTTTGATTTGGGTTGTTACAGCTTGCGTGCTTTTTAAATTTAGCGATAAAAAAGCCTTCGCTATCGAATGTTTGCGGCCATACATGCAAATAGCCTTCACTTGTTGTTGCTTTACTTGCACCTTTAAATAAATCACTTAGTGACTCAGGCGCTATATAGTCGCCAAATTCACTGAGTAAATAATCGCATACTTGTTGGTTTTCGAGTGGTGTAAGTGTGCAGGTTGAATACACTAAGGTGCCACCTGGTTTTAATGCGTAAAACGCGCTTTTAATTAAGTCTTTTTGTACTTGGGCTATTTGAATGTTTGATTCTATTGACCAATTTTTTAGTGCGTCGGCGTCTTTACGCACAGTACCTTCGCCAGAGCATGGCGCGTCTAGCAATATGCTATCAAAGCATTCAAACATGTAGTTGCCAAATATAACGCCATCAAAGTGCGAGAGCGCACAATTACCAACGCCCATACGTTTGAGTGTTGCGCTAAGTACCTTTAAGCGAGATGACGAAAGCTCATTTGCAACAAGCACGCCTTGGTTATTCATAAGCGCAGCTAGTTGTGAGGTTTTCGAACCCGGCGCAGATGCCATATCAAGCACATAATTATTTTGAGAGTCTGCGAGCTCAATACTTTGCTTTAATGCGATAGGCGGCAGCATTGAGCTTGCTTCTTGCACGTACATAGCACCGCTTAGGTGTAAGTCGGTATTACCTAGGGCTAGGTTTTGTTCTTCATTGCTTGGGCGTTCTAACCAAAAGCCTTCACTGCACCAAGGGATTGGGGTTAGCAGCCAATTTTTTTCAGTTGCACGTTTTACAAATTCTTCAATGCTAATTTTTAATGTATTAACGCGGATAGATTTTCTGAGGGGCCTACGACACGCATTTAAAAAGTCATCTAAGTTTAGATGCGCTGGTAAATAGGTTTTTACGTCATCAATAAAGTGCTCAGGAATAAAAGTGTTGGCGTTCACGCGTTAGCTCATACTATAAAAATAAAGCGCGATAATAGCATTTATGCGAGGTGTTTTCAGCGCTAAAAAGCGTAACATCTGATTTATTACGCTGTCGACACTTCACTGTTTTAGTCCATTGTAAAACCATTTTTATGCGACTTTAGGTTAATAGTGTCGACAATGAGCGTGTTTTTTAGCCATTTTGATAGGTTTAAGGGTTGACATGATTTTTTAATAAGCCCATAGTAACCACATCAATTGTCGACAATCTAAAAAATAACTTATGACACACACATTTTTAAACGAAGCGCCTATAACTACCGCATCAGATCAAGTATTTGTAGATATGCGCCGTGAGATTGTTGAAGGAAGCATAGTTCAAGGCAGTAAAATATCAGAGCCTGAGCTTGCCAAACGTTATGGTGTAAGCCGTGCAACGCTTAGAGAGGCGTTAAATCGCCTAGAAAGTTGCTACCTTGTTGAGCGTAAAGCTAACGTAGGTTGCCGAGTAGTTGCCCTTACTGCTGAGCGTTTGATTGAAGTTTATCAAGTTCGTAGTTCGCTTGAAGGCTTGGCATGTAGACTTGCTGCCGACAATATGGAACCCGAAGAAGTAAAAGGCTTAAAGCAATTACTTAATCAGCACCTACAAACACAACGTGTTAAAGAGGGCGAATCTTATTATCAAGAAGCCGGCGATTTAGATTTTCATTACCGTATTATTCAAGGCAGTAAAAACGCGCATTTAATTCATTTACTGTGTAATGAGCTCTATCAATTAATACGCATGTACCGTGTACAAATGGGCATGGTGGGGCCGCGTGTATCAAAAGCGTTTGATGAGCATTTAGCTATTATTAACGCGATTGAAAACCACGATGGCGAACTGGCCGAAATGCTTATGAAGCGCCACATAAGTGCATCGCAAGCAAATATTCAAACCAAATTTGATTTATTAACGGCTAAAAGTTAAGTAGAGCAGTTAAACAGTCACAATTACAGATTAAAACTATAAGTTACTCCACGTAGCAACCGTTCAAAGTGAGGAGAAAGTAATGTCAGCAGGATTAAAATTTAAACACGCTATTGCCAATAACCGCCCGTTACAAGTAGTAGGTACTATTAACGCCTACACAGCGATGATGGCTGAAAAAATGGGTCACCAAGCTATTTACCTCTCAGGTGCCGGTGTTGCAAACGCCTCGTTTGGTATGCCTGACTTAGGTATGACGAGCCTTGATAACGTGCTTGAAGATATTCGTCGTATTACTGGTGCTAGCGATTTACCACTACTTGTTGATGCCGATACCGGTTGGGGTGGGGCGTTTAACATTGCACGCACAGTAAAAGAAATGACTAAAGCCGGTGCGGCGGGTTTTCATATAGAAGATCAAGTAGCGCAAAAGCGCTGTGGCCATCGTCCTAATAAAGAAATTGTAAGCCAAGGTGAAATGGTTGACCGCATTAAAGCGGCGGTTGATGCAAAAACCGATAGCGATTTTTATATTATGGCGCGTACCGATGCATTTCAAAAAGAAGGTTTAAACGCCGCGATAGACCGTGCAGCGGCCTGTGTTGAAGCCGGTGCTGACGCTATTTTTGCAGAAGCCGTACACGACCTTGCTGATTACCAAGCATTTGCAAAAGCGATTAACGTTCCAATTTTGGCAAACATTACTGAGTTTGGCCAAACACCTATTTACACTAAAGAGCAGTTAAGCGATGTAGGTGTTGAAATGGTGCTTTACCCACTAAGTGCATTTAGAGCCATGAACAAAGCAGCATTAAACGTGTATTCAGCAATTTTAAATGAAGGCTCGCAACAAAGCCAAATCGAAAATATGCAAACGCGTTCTGAGCTTTACGATTTTTTAGATTACCACACGTACGAGAACACACTCGACACACTTTTTTCATCAAAATCTGACAAATAATAATTATTAAAAAAATAAAATCACACAAAAATTTAAGATAGGAGAAGAACATGGTAGATAAAGCATTAGGCGGCGCGGGTTTACGCGGACAAGTGGCTGGTCAAACAGCATTGTGTACTGTTGGACAAAGCGGTTCTGGTTTAACGTATTGTGGTTACGATATTAGCGAACTTGCTGAAAAAGCGCAGTTTGAAGAAGTGTCTTTTTTACTTTCACGCGGAGAGTTACCTACAACAAGTGAATTGGCAGAATATAAAGCAAAACTAAAAAGCTTACGCGGCTTACCTGATGCGCTTAAAACCGTGCTTGAAAATATTCCTAAAGACGCGCATCCAATGGATGTAATGCGCACGGGCTGCTCAATGTTAGGCAACCTTGAAATGGAGCTTGATTTTAGCCAAGCTAATGATGCAATCGACCGTATGATTGCTGTGTTCCCAAGTATTATTTGTTACTGGTACCGCTTTACACACGATGGCGTACGCATTGAAACACAAACAGATGACGACTCTGTTGGCGCACATTTTTTAACGCTGTTACACGACAAAGCACCTAGCGAGTTATTTGCACAAGTGATGAACGTATCACTAATTTTATACGCAGAGCACGAGTTTAATGCTTCTACATTTGCGGGTCGTGTGTGTGCATCAACGCTTTCTGATATTCATTCTTGTGTAACTGGTGCGATTGGCACGCTGCGTGGTCCATTACATGGTGGTGCTAACGAAGCGGCAATGGATATGATTCAAGGCTTTACAAGCGCTGAACACGCTGAACAAGAAGTCATGGGCATGCTTGAACGTAAAGATAAAATAATGGGATTTGGTCACGCGATTTATCGCGAATCGGATCCGCGTAACGTAATTATTAAAAAGTGGTCTGAAAAACTAGCTACTGAAGTCGGTGATACCGTGCTTTATCCTGTGTCTGTTCGTTGTGAAGAGATTATGTGGCGCGAGAAAAAACTGTTTTGTAATGCCGATTTTTTCCATGCATCTGCTTATCACTTTATGGATATTCCGACTAAGTTATTTACGCCAATATTTGTAATGAGCCGTGTTACTGGTTGGACTGCACATGTAAAAGAGCAACGCGCTAACAACCGTATTATTCGCCCAAGTGCCGATTACACAGGGCCTGATGCACGTAGTTACACACCAATCGAATCAAGAAGTTAATTATTTTTAACTAAGGTGAGCCAATGGCTCACCTTTTACGGCTTTAATGCTTTATATAATAAAAACAACTACAAACCTAAAGCCTTTCTTTAAAAATACCAATTGCACCCTCCATAAAATTGGTATTACATCCGTCACCAAATTAGCGAACCCTTATTATGACCATAATTAATAATACCCAATACCGTAAACCTCTACCGGGCTCAAATGTCGACTATTACGATACCCAAGAAGCCGTAGATGCAATTAAGCCAGGTGCATACGCCACGCTACCTTATTCATCACGTGTATTTGCCGAAAACCTAGTACGCCGATGCGACCCTGCTATGTTAACCGATGCACTTAACCAGCTAATTGAGCGCAAACAAGATTTAGATTTTCCGTGGTATCCGGCGCGTGTGGTCTGCCATGATATTTTAGGCCAAACAGCGCTTGTTGATTTAGCTGGGCTTCGTGATGCAATTGCAGCCAAAGGCGGCGACCCCGCAAAAGTGAATCCGGTAGTACCTACGCAGCTAATTGTTGATCATTCACTAGCGGTAGAGCATGCCGGTTTTGATCCTGATGCGTTTGAAAAAAACCGCGCCATCGAAGACAGACGAAATGATGACCGTTTTCATTTTATAAACTGGACTAAAACTGCGTTTAAAAATATTGACGTTATTCCACCGGGTAACGGCATTATGCATCAAATTAATCTTGAAAAAATGTCGCCGGTTATTCAAAACCGAGATGGCATTGCATTCCCAGATACCTTAGTTGGTACCGACAGTCACACGCCACATGTTGATGCGCTTGGTGTTATTGCTGTGGGTGTAGGTGGGCTTGAAGCGGAAAGCGTTATGCTTGGCCGTGCTTCTTATATTCGCTTGCCCGATATTGTAGGTGTTGAGTTAACAGGTAAGCGCCAACCAGGTATTACCGCAACCGATATTGTGCTAGCCATTACTGAATTTTTACGTGAGCAACGTGTTGTATCTACTTATTTAGAGTTTTATGGTGAAGGTGCAGACGCGCTTACACTTGGCGACAGAGCAACCATTTCAAACATGACACCTGAATTTGGCGCAACTGCCGCCATGTTTTATATCGACGATAAAACAATAGATTATTTGCGTTTAACAGGTCGCGAAGAAGAACAAATTGCCCTTGTAGAAAACTATGCAAAAACAGCAGGCCTTTGGAGCGATAGCTTAAAAACCGCAAAATACGAGCGTGTACTTAAGTTTGATTTATCAAGCGTGGGGCGCAATATAGCGGGTCCATCTAATCCGCACCGCCGTGTATCGACAAGCGATTTAGCTAAAGAAGGTATTTCGGGTGTCGTTGAAAATGAAGAAGGCTTAATGCCTGACGGCGCATGTATTATTGCCGCTATTACTAGCTGTACTAATACGAGTAATCCACGCAATGTAATTGCCGCAGCACTACTTGCCCGTAACGCAAATGCAAAAGGCTTAACGCGTAAACCTTGGGTTAAAACTTCATTAGCACCGGGCTCAAAAGCAGTGCAATCATACCTTGAAGATGCAAACCTACTAACAGAGCTTGAGCAACTTGGCTTTGGCATTGTTGGTTTTGCGTGTACTACCTGTAATGGTATGAGCGGGGCGCTTGACCCTGTTATTCAAAAAGAAGTAATAGAACGCGATTTATATACTACAGCGGTGCTTTCGGGCAATCGTAACTTTGATGGGCGTATTCACCCTTATGCTAAGCAAGCATTTTTAGCGTCACCTCCTTTGGTTGTTGCTTACGCCATTGCGGGTACTATTCGCTTTGATATTGAAAAAGGGATACTAGGGCAAGATCAACAAGGCAACGATATTACGCTTAAAGATTTATGGCCATCAGATGAAGAGATTGATGCAGTAATTAAGCAAAGTGTTAAGCCGGAGCAATTTAGAAAAGTATACGAGCCGATGTTTAATTTAACCGTAGATTACGGAGAAGATAACGACCCACTTTACGACTGGCGCCCAGAAAGTACGTATATTCGTCGCCCTCCTTATTGGGAAGGTGGGCTTGCGGGTGAGCGTACAATGAGTGGTATGCGTGCGCTTGCTTTACTTGGCGATAACATTACAACCGATCATCTATCACCATCAAACGCAATTATGGCAAGCAGTGCCGCTGGCGAATACCTAACCAAAATGAACGTCCCAGAGGAGGACTACAACTCGTACGCAACGCACCGGGGCGATCATTTAACAGCGCAGCGCGCAACCTTTGCAAACCCAAAACTACTTAATGAAATGGTACTGGACGAAAACGGCGAAGTTAAGCAAGGTTCTTATGCGCGAATAGAGCCACAAGGCACTAACACACGTATGTGGGAAGCAATCGAAGCCTACATGGAGCGTAAACAACCGCTTATTATTGTAGCGGGTGCCGATTACGGTCAAGGTTCGTCACGCGATTGGGCGGCAAAAGGCGTAAGACTTGCAGGCGTTGAAGTAATAGCAGCTGAGGGCTTTGAGCGTATTCATCGTACTAACTTAGTTGGTATGGGTGTATTGCCTCTTGAATTTAAAGCAGGCACAACTCGTAAAACGCTAAAACTTGATGGCAGTGAAAGTTATGATGTAACAGGCGAGCCAACGCCTGGTTGTACGCTTAATTTATCTATCACACGTAAAAATGGCGAAGTGTTAAATATACCCATGAAATGCCGTATAGATACCCAAGAAGAGCTTTCTATTTACGCTGCTGGCGGTGTATTACAACGCTTTGCACAAGACTTTTTAGAAGCAACGAAATCTGCATAAGGGCAAGCATTATGTTTAAACCGCAAATTAAAGTGCCTGCAACCTATATGCGTGGCGGCACCAGTAAAGGTGTATTTTTTAATTTAACTGATTTGCCAAAGCCTGCTCAAATAGCAGGCGAGGCGCGCGATAATTTATTACTGCGCGTTATTGGCAGCCCCGATCCGTACGCCAAACAAACGGATGGTATGGGCGGCGCTACATCAAGTACCAGTAAAACTGTAATTTTAAGTAAAAGTGAGCAAGCCGATCACGATGTTGATTACTTGTTTGGTCAAGTGGCGATAGATAAACCTTTTGTAGATTGGAGCGGAAACTGCGGTAACTTAACCTCAGCAGTGGGTGCTTTTGCCATTAGTAATGGTTTGGTCGATAAAAACCTAGTGCCCGATAACGGTGTTGCTATTGTGCGTGTGTGGCAGGCTAATATTAAAAAAAGCATATTAGTGCATGTCCCCATGACAAATGGCGAAGTACAAGAAACCGGCGACTTTGAACTCGATGGTGTTACATTTACAGCAGCTGAAGTAAAACTTGAATTTATTGACCCCGCTGATGGCGATGGTGCGTTATTTCCAACTGGAAATGTAGCTGATGATTTAGAAGTACCGGGTGTTGGTACTTTAAAAGCAACAATGATAAATGCAGGTATTCCTACCATATTTATTAACGCCACTGATATTGGTTATACCGGCACAGAGCTGCAAGACGATATAAATAACGATGTTGCAGCGCTTAAAAAGCTTGAAACCATTCGTGCTTATGGCGCTGTTAAAATGGGCTTAATCACTAACATTAGTGAAGCGCAAGCTCGCCAACATACGCCTAAAGTTGCGTTTGTTGCATCACCTTTAGATTACAAAGCATCTAGCGGTAAAATTATTGAAGCTGCAAATATCAACTTGTTAGTACGCGCTATGTCGATGGGTAAACTGCACCATGCCATGATGGGTACAGCTGCGGTTGCTATTGGCACTGCTGCGGCTATTGAGGGCACACTTGTTAATATAGCCGCTGGTGGCAGCGCATTAAGTGAAGTGAACTTTGGTCATCCGTCGGGCACGCTAAAAGTAGGCGCTGAGGCTAAAAATAATGCTGGCAACTGGCTAGTTACCAAAGCAAGTATGAGCCGAAGTGCACGGGTATTAATGGAAGGGGTTGTAAGAGTTCCTCAGTAGTTCCTCATTAATAACTATCGTACAGCCATCGCATAAGTATTGTGATTAATTTACAGCATCAAAATACTTATGCGCTTTGTGCTTTTTTTATTGTCATAATTAATAACAAAACAGCACTAACTCATAGTGCCTGAATCTAGGTAGCTGCCAATCCCGAGTGTGAACATCCATATCCCCCATAAACTATGCTCAATAACACACACGACGGTTGAGCGGCTTTGTGCATAGGTATAGGCAAACAGTAAGCCACCTAAAAAGGCTAAGGCTACTGCAATCCAATTTGCATACACACTATGCGCCAACGCAAATACACTCGCACTAACTATAATACGCACTGCTTTTTTGGGCATGATGCGTTTATAACGATGAAAAAAATACGTTCTGAATATTAATTCTTGAGGAATAACCGACAGTATTGGGTAGAGTAGCAACAGTAAAAGCCAATCATTAAACGAGTTGCGGGGAAGGGTAAACCAGTTGCCCTGATGAATAATCCCGTAAAACATACCAGAGAACAGCGCACCTAAAAAAAAGAAGCTAAAAACACGTTTTTTAACAGCAGAAAATTGCCCAAGGCTTGTGAGTCTAAAACGTTTAAAGTGGGGATCGCCCAGTAGCAACATACAACACACACTCATAAGTATAATAAGCGCAGGAATAAGCCAGTTAGCTAAATGCTCGCGTAATACAAAACCCAACAAGGGCAGTAACACAAAAATGAGGGTAAATTCAAACCAGCGATATTGATTGGCGTTCAAGGTCGTCTCAACTTGTTTTTTAATAAGCTATCAAGCTAAGACGACATTTTTATGACGAGGGGGCTTACTTTGCTGGCTCCTCTTCACTAGGGAGGTATTTGTACAAGGCAATAATAGTGGCAAAAATACTCACAAAGGTAATACCCATTAAACCAAACACTTTAAAGTTAACCCAAAAGTCGAGCGAAAAATTATATGCAATATAAATGTTTAGTGCTGCGATGCCAGCAGTAATTACAACCCACATTAAATTAAGCTTATCCCATAACGGTTCTGGGACAACAATGGCTTGCTTTGTATCATTAGCATTTTCGAGTATTGAACTAAGCGCTTTTTTAACGAGGTTTTTCTTAAGTACATAACGGCTAACAAGTAACGTTAAACTCAAACCTGCGTATATCAGCGTTGCTTTCCATTTTATGTATTGCTCATCATGAAGTACCAGCGTTAACGTACCAAACACGGCAGCAATGCCAAAAAATATCCACTGACGAGTTGGCACAGAGCCATGTTTAAAGTAGCTATAAACAACTTGAATGAGCGTAGTGGCCATTAATAAACCGGTAGCCCAATATATATCGACTAGCTTAAAAACGGCAAAAAACAGTATAAGTGGGATGTATTCAATTAATGCGTGCATAGCTTACCTAAATTATACAAAAAAGAGTCAAAGGCTTTTTACCACATAAAGCTTAGCAACTACAAGGTTGACTTGTTGCCCTGTAACCCTTAGCCTGCGTGGCTTTATTGCCAATTTGGTTTGGTATTTTTTATATCATCATATTCCCACGCTTAACCAACACTGATTTGGCGTGTATTTAGGAGCCTAAAATGAATAAAGCAGAACTCGTTGCTGCCATTGCACACAAAAGTGAATTAACAAAAAAAGATTCTCAAGCGGCACTTTCAAGCTTGCAAAAAGTAATTACTAAATCGCTCTCTGAGGGTGATCAGGTTCAAATTAATGGCTTTGGTACGTTTGCACTAAGTTACTATCCAGCGCGTACTGGGCGTAACCCGCAAACAGGCGCAGCAATTGAAATAGAAGGCGCAAATAAAGCGGTTTTTAAACCGGCTAAAGCGTTAAAAGATCTGCTTTAATTTTATTTAAGGCTTTAAACCCAGTATTGATAGATAAGTTACATGAGCCCGAAGTAAATTCGCACCTACGGGTATATGTTGTAGGTGAGGTTTTATACCTCGCTTTTGGTGGCGTTAAATTACATGAGTTGGAAATCGATTCGCACTTATGTACATTATTCATAATCTCTAAATAATTTACATAGCATCATAAACTCTATTCTAATTTACTCCTTAATTTTCAACCGCTTGTAATAGGCATGCATTATGCTGTTTAACTGTGTGTTTCGAACATATTTTTAAACAATACCAGTCCGCTTATATATGGGGTCTATTTAACGACGTTAAATTGCTCAAAGATTTATGCAGGTTGGTATAATATAAGGAGATCTCAATGAGTACATTACAAACAAGCACACGTTTACAAGGCAAAAAAATTGCAATTTTAGCCACTGATGGGTTTGAGCAAAGTGAGCTTTTATCTCCACGCAGCGCATTACTTGATGCCGGTGCAAACATCGAAATAGTATCAATTAAAGAAGGCCAAATTACGGGCTGGGATGAAGACAAGTGGGGCGATAAAGTAACAGTAGATAAACTAGTTACAAACGCAGACCCTGCTGATTACGACGCGCTTATGCTTCCTGGTGGTTTATTTAACCCAGACAGTTTACGCCAAGATAAAGATGCTAAAGCCTTTATTGATGGCTTTTTTGGGGCAGAAAAAAACAAACCCGTTGCTGCTATTTGCCATGCGCCGTGGTTGTTAGCTGAAATTAATAAATTGCGCGACCGTACCATTACCTCTTTTCCAAGTATTAAAAGCGATTTAATTAATGCAGGCGCTAATTGGGTTGACCAAGAAGTATGTGTAGATAAAGGCTTAGTAACAAGCCGAAGTCCCGCCGATTTAGAAGCATTTAATGCTAAATTTATTGAAGAGATTTTAGAGGGTAAACACCAAGCTCACTAATTTTTTTAAAACGTTTGGATATTGATACAGCGTTTGATTTTAAAAAACAAAAAAGGGCATTTTAAATGCCCTTTTTTAATGCGTATAAAACACGCCCTAGTTAGCTTATAGCGATGGCTTAAAGCGATGTAGCTGCTTTCATATCGGCTACAAATGCTTTTAGTTGCGCGGTCATTGTTGGTAAATCATTAAGGTTAGCTTCAATAATTTTAACCACAGCAGAGCCTGAAATAGCACCGGCTGCACCTGCATTAAGAGCCGCTTTTACATCATCTGGCGTTGAAATACCAAACCCTAAAAGAGCAGGGGCTGCATGGTATTCTTTTAATTTAGTAACAATATTACCCGCAGGCATTTGTGCCTTAGTATCGGTACCGGTAACACCTGCGCGCGATAGTAAATACGTGTAACCACGACCGTAAGAGGCGCATTGGCGAAGTGTGTCGTCATCTGCATTTGGTGTTGCAATAAAAATTGGGTCTACACCGTTATCCATAGCTGACTTTCTAAACATTTTAGATTCATGTAAAGGTACATCAGCCACTAAAATTGAGTCTACGCCTACCGCTTTTGCATCTTTATAAAATGCTTCTATACCGCGCTTAAACACAAGGTTTGAATACAATAATAAGCCAATTGGAATATCGGCATTATACTCACGTATTTCTTTAATAATATCAAAGCAATCTTGTGTGTTAATGTGCACATTGAGTGCGCGAATATTAGCTTTTTGAATTACTGGGCCATCTGCAATTGGGTCAGAAAACGGAATACCAAGCTCAAGCGCATCAGCGCCGCCGTCAATCAGACTTTTTATAATCGCAATACTTTGCTCTTTACCTGGGTCGCCAATCGTTACAAATGGTACAAACGCACCTTGTTTTTGCTCGTTAAGCGCTGCAAACATTTTGCCGTAACGATCCGTTTTTACTTGGCTCATAGCTGACCTCTTTCAGTTAGTACATTGTGAACGTGTGCTAAATCTTTATCGCCACGACCACTTAAATTAATCACTATAACACTTTCCTCGGTTAGCTCCTCTGCGTACTTAAGCGCATAAGCTAACGCATGGCTTGATTCAAGTGCCGGAATAATCCCTTCATTTTTAGCAAGCGACTGAAACGCATCAAGCGCTTCTGTATCGGTAATAGCTACATATTGAGCGCGACCAGTTTCGTGTAAAAATGCATGCTGAGGACCAACAGCTGGGTAATCAAGACCCGCTGATACAGAGTAAGACTCTTCAATTTGGCCATCGTCATTTTGCATAATATACGTATAAGTACCGTGTAATATGCCTTTAGTGCCTTTACAAATTGTTGCACCGTGCTCATTTGTATCAAGACCTTTACCAGCAGGCTCAACACCAATTAATTTAACGCCTGGCTCGTCAATAAAGTCAGTAAACATACCAATTGCGTTTGAACCACCACCAACACAGGCAATAACAGCGTCAGGTAAACGACCTTCTGCTTTAAGTACTTGTTGCTTAGCTTCTTCACCAATAATTTTTTGATACTCGCGTACAATTGTTGGGAATGGGTGAGGACCCGCAGCTGTACCTAGTAGGTAGTGCGCGTCTTGGTAATTTGCTGACCAGTCACGCAGCGCTTCATTTACGGCATCTTTTAATGTGCCAGAACCTGCTGTTACCGGAATGACTTCTGCGCCCATTAACTTCATTCTAAATACGTTAGGTTGCTGACGTTCAACGTCTTTTGCGCCCATATAAATACGACATTTTAAACCCAGTAGTGCACATGCAAGCGCGGTTGCAACGCCGTGTTGACCGGCACCTGTTTCAGCAATGACTTGTTTTTTACCCATACGCTTAGTAAGTAACGCTTGGCCAAGTACTTGGTTCGTTTTATGTGCGCCGCCGTGTAATAAGTCTTCACGCTTTAGATACAATTTTACTTTTGGGTTTTTAACTAAATTGCGCGTTAAAGTAAGTGGGGTAGGACGACCCGCATACTCGTTTAATAATTTACTTAGCTCTGCCTGAAACTCAGGATCTTTTTGTGCTTTGTTAAATTCGTTTTCTAACTGCTTAAGCGCAGGGACAAGTAACTCGGGTACAAACATACCGCCAAACTCGCCAAAATAAGCTGGATTTTGCATTTTAACCTCAATAATTTCTGATGCTTGTAAAAGCATTATGTAATTTGTTAGGGCACTTTTTACCCGCAGATTCTTCAACGCCTGAGTTTAAATCAAGGCCTAAGGCACCTTTAAAAAGCGCATCTTTAATATTGTCTGGATTTAAGCCTCCAGCGAGCATAAATGGTGTAGTTGCATTACCAAGCACTGACCAATCAAATACTATACCTGTACCGCCAGCTTGTGTATCGCTGTGCGTATCGTAAAGGTGTCGATCAACCCCATTTACAGGCGTTGGCAATGCATCTTTTATTGCTTGGGCTTTCCAAATTTCGCAATTAGTTGGTAACTGTGTACGCAAGTCAGCAATGTAATCGTCACTTTCTTGGCCATGTAATTGAACTGCCGCTAATTTTAACACACTTGCGTATTGAGCAACTTGCTCAATGGGGGCGTCTACAAATACACCAACAAAGTTAAGTGGTGCGCTTTGGCTCAGCTCCCTTGCACAATCTAAATCGACATAGCGCGGCGATTTAGGATGAAAAATTAAACCACCATAAACAGCACCATTTTGATATGCCGTGAGTACATCTTGGCTACGTGTTAAACCACATACTTTATTGTCGCCTAAAATAACACGGCGACATGCTTGCTCTAAATCACGCTCGCTCATAAGTGAGCTGCCAATTAAAAAGCCATCGCATAATGGAGCTAAACGTTTTACGTCTTGATGGGTGTAAATACCCGATTCCGAAATAACCACTTTATCAGCCGGAATAAGCTTTCGTAGTTTTTCAGTAGTGGCTAAATCGGTGCTTAAATCGCGTAAATCGCGGTTATTAATACCAATAATTTGTGCATCAAGTGCAAGTGCGCGGTGTACTTCTTCTTCATTACTTACTTCGGTTAACACCGACATATTAAGTGAATCGGCAACAGCATGCAGTGCTTTATAGCTTTCGTCATCGAGTACCGAAAGCATCAGTAATATAGCGTCACCACCATAAATACGTGCCATATACACTTGGTACTCGTCTATAAAAAAGTCTTTACAGATAAGCGGTTGTTCTACTTGGCTGCGCACAAATTCAAGATAGTCAAAGCTGCCTTGAAAATATTTAGCATCAGTTAACACACTCATGCAGGTAGCATATTTTTTATAAACTGAAGTAATTTCGGTTAAATCAAACGGCTCTCTAATTAACCCTTTTGAAGGCGATGCTTTTTTACACTCTAAAATAAACTGTGTGCCAGGTGCTGCAAGTGCTTTATAAAAGCTACGGCTTGTAGGCACTGCAAGGTGCTTAAAGCTTTCAAGCGGACGCGCAGCTTTACGCTCAATTAGCTCTAATTTTTTATCAGCAACAATTTTGTCTAATACATTAGCCATTACTTACCTCAATAATTGCACTTAGTGTGTTCATGGCTTGCCCTGAACTTAATAATGTTTGTACTTGTTTTGCCCCTTCTTTTAACGTTTCTGCTTTACCTGTTAGGTATAAAAGGGCAGCTACGTTAACCACGATGGCCGCATTATGTGCATCTGTGCCTTTGCCTTTTAAAATAGCGAGGCTTGCATTTGCGTTGTATTGTGGGCCTTCACCAGCGAGTTGTTCAAGTGAATAGTTTGCAAGGTCGAAGTCGCTTGGGTTTAGTGTGTACTGCGTAATCTCGCCATTATTTAGCTCAACTACCATTGTTGGGCCGTGTAGGGCTATTTCGTCAGTGCCCGAGCCGTGAACAATCATAGCGCGCTTTGTGCCAAGGGTTTTAAGTGTTTGTGCCATTGGCATACACAACGCTTCGTTATACACGCCGAGTAATTGGACTTCAGGTGCTGCAGGGTTAGCAAGTGGGCCTAAAATATTAAAAATAGTGCGTGTTTTAAGCGATGTTCGTACGCCCATCGCATGGCGTACGCCACTGTGATAGTGCGGTGCAAACAAAAAGGTAAAATTGGTTTGCTCAAGACATTTTGCTGCTTGCTCTGGGCTCATATCTATATTAATGCCCAGCGCTTTAAGTAAATCGGCTGAGCCTGAATTACTCGATACACTGCGATTACCATGTTTTACCATGTTAATACCGGCAGCGGCGGCAACAATTGCAGCCGTTGTACTTATATTAATTGTGTTTGAACCATCGCCACCAGTGCCACAGCTATCGGCAAGTTGCGTACTGCTGGTGGTAAAAGCAACGGCGTTTTCGCGCATTGAGGCTGCCGCGCCTGCAATTTCGTCACTTACTTCGCCTTTAATTTTAAGGCTTATAAGTAGGGCGGTTAGCTCGATTTCACTCATATTACCTTGCATTATTTCATCAAACAGCGCTTTGGCGTCTGCGTAGCTTAATGATTGCCCAGTAATTAGTTGCTCAATCGCGTGTTGAACATTTATGGGTTGTTCTGGTTGTGTACTCATAATGTCCTCTTTTATTTAGCGCGTGTTAAGTAAGCGACACTTTGCTGAAGTAGCATTGCGCCGTTTGGCGTTAGTATTGATTCTGGATGAAACTGGTAACCCAATGCGTTGTCATCATGATGATAAATAGCCATAGGGATATCTTCGTACTGGGCAATAACCTCAATATTGTCAGGCACTTTTGTTGCCATTAATGAATGGTAACGTGCCACAGGCATTGTATTGCCCATACCATCAAATACAGGATGCTCGCCTAAATTAATAATTGAAGACTTACCATGTACGGTTTCACCCGCGTGACCGATTACTCCACCGTAGCTTTGGGTTAATGCTTGTTGGCCTAAACAAATGCCTAGCATTGGGAAGTTACCTTTAGAGAGCTCAATAAGCTCCATTAAACAGCCTGCATCGCTTGGTGTTCCAGGACCAGGCGAAAGTACTAATAGCACTTGGCCTTGCTCTTGGCGCATTTTGTTAAAGATAACCTCAGCGCTAATGTTGTTTCTGTAAACAACGAGTTCGCAGCCAAGCATCGTCAGCTCATCAACAAGGTTATATGTAAATGAGTCAAAGTTATCTAAAAAATAGATTTTGATAGGATTCGCTTTACTCATTTTATACCGCCTTATACGTAGATTTTATGGCGGTGATAACCGCTTGTGCTTTAGCGCGAGTTTCGTTTGCTTCTGAAATAGGATCTGAGTCAAACACTACACCGGCACCTGCTTGCACATATGCTTTATTATTTTTAACAAAAGCTGAGCGAATAACAATACAGCTATCCATTGCGCCATCGCCCGTTAAGTAACCTACAGCGCCGCCATAGCTGCCACGGCGTTTGCCTTCTGTTTGACGAACAAGCTCAGCAGCACGCACTTTTGGTGCACCAACAAGCGTGCCCATGTTCATACATGCTTGGTAAGCGTGTAGTGCATCAAGCTCAGGTTTAAGAGTACCTACAACGCGCGATACTAAATGCATTACCTGTGAATAGCGGTCTACTTTTAATAGCTCTTTGGCAAAACGAGTACCAGCAACACTAATGCGGGCTACGTCGTTACGCGCTAAATCAACAAGCATTAAATGCTCGGCGCGCTCTTTTTGATCGTTTCTAAGTTCAAGTTCAATGCGGCTGTCTAGGTCTGGGTTTATTTGCCCATTAGCAAATTTGCCACGTGGGCGAGTGCCAGCAATTGGGTATACTTCTACTTGCTGAGATTGCACTGTGTATTTAAGTGCTGATTCAGGCGATGCGCCAAATAAAGCAAAGTCTTCATCGCGCATATAAAACATATACGGACTTGGATTTTGCTTTTTAAGCTGGCTATAAGCGTGCAGAGGGTCAGGGCAAGGTAGTGAAAATGTACGCGACGGCACTACCTGAAAAATATCACCATCTACAATATTCTTTTTAAGCTTAACCACTTGCTCGCAGTAAGTGTCATCGTCAATATCAACGCTTACATCACATTCGCCACTTTGCATATCCGCACTAAATTCTGAAGCGTTATCGCACAGCGTATTTAAGCGCTCTAGTTCTTTACCTACTTCAAAGCAGTTAGCGTGTACGTCTGGGCCATTAAATACATTACCAATGAGTTCGGTTGTTTGTTTTTGATGATCAATAACAACTAAGGTTTCGGCTAAATAAAATACGTAATCTGGGCAGGTATTTTCGCCATCTGGTACATCACTTAACTGCTCAAAGTTTGCTACCATATCGTAGGCAAATACACCGCCTAAAAATAACGAAAATGGATTGTTAGTTGTGCTTTTAATACTGTTAATACAAGTACGAAGGGCGCTAAATGCATTATCTGCAACTAGTTTACTCGCTTCGTCAGTATCGCCGCTTGTGTCTAAATAACACAGGGTAAGCGTTGCGCCGTCTAAAGTGGCATCACAGCTTTTAACATTTTCCTGCAAGTAGCTAAGTAGTTGTTGCCCATTATTAGATTGAGCAGTGATAGTAACTGTTTTACCTTGGCATACGATGCGCAGGGCACAGTCGACTAAAATTAAACTTTTAACACTGTCTTTAGAATCAATCTCAGCCGATTCAAGCAGTAGTGAGTTAGGCTTATCAAGTGCCGCGTATAATGCAAGTGGACTACTTATATAGTCGCGTACTTGCGTAATGCTTGTTACTTCGCCTGGTGTGGTAGTTATATGACTAAAAATCAAACCTCATTCCCTCAAAAAATTAAACCCCGCAATGCTTTAGCAATGCGGGGTTTGAATAACGATATCTAAATTACAAACAGATCATTACCGTCCCGCTATATCAGGCGCCACCACCAACGATGTGTAAGAGTAAGACCGTTATTCATGTTTTTCTGCCTCAAAATTTATTAAATATTTTTAACGTATACGTTTCGTAAAATTTAGTTATAAAAAAACCCGCATAGTTGCGGGTTTTGAATTTTTGTTAGACACGACAATTCATCACCCGATAATTACGAGTGCCACCACCAAATAGTGTTTAAGTTTGAATTGATCATTATTGTTAATTCTTAATGTGTCTGAAAGTGGCTACAGTAAAACGTATCTTATGCTTTTGTGTCAAGTGTTTATTTAAAACAATTTAGTCAAAAAACTTGTTATACTTACATAAACACCATTAACCCTTAATTTTAAGCAGTTTTCTTTTGATAAAATACGATTTACATAGCCACACCACACACTCAGACGGGCGTTTAACGGTTGAAGAATTATTGCATCGCGCTGTTGATAAAAATATTGATGTGTTTGCTATTACCGATCACGACACTGTGGCAGCCATTAAACCTGCCCAGCAATTTATTGAAGCTGAAAAATTACCGCTTTCATTAATAACGGGTACAGAAGTGTCGACTAAATGGGAAAGCTTCGAAATTCATATTGTTGGTTTAAATATTGATATTGAGAATATTGACCTTACCTCTTTATTATCTGCTCAGCAGCAAAAGCGAGAAGAGCGCGCGCTAGAAATTGGCGCACGTCTTACAAAAAACGGTTTTGATGGCATTTATGAGCAGGCTAAAGAGCTTGCAAAAAACGCGCAAATCACGCGCGCACATTTTGCACGTGCATTAATTGAGCGCGGCGTAGCAAAAAACTTTCCCGGTGTATTTAAAAAGTATTTAGGTCGTGGCAAAACAGGTTATGTACCAAGTTGTTGGTGCACCATGCAAACTGCTATTGAGGCTATTCATGCCGCTGGTGGAGTTGCTGTACTTGCGCACCCAAGTAGTTATCAAATGTCGAACAAATGGTTACGCAAGCTATTAGTAGAATTTAAAAGTGTAGGAGGAGACGCAATGGAAGTTGCACAACCTCAGCAGGCGCCAAGCGAACGTCAATTTTTAGGTGAACTCAGCCGTGAGTACGGGCTACTTTGCTCGCAAGGGTCTGATTTTCATTTTCCGACAAGCTATTTAGAGCTTGGCAAAAATTTATACTTACCGAAAGACTGCCAAGGTGTTTGGCAAGCCTGGGAAGGACAAGAAGGGGCATTATTATGAGTCAATTATTTCACATTCATCCTGAAAATCCGCAACCGAGATTGATTAGTCAAGCCGTTGATATTATTAAACAAGGCGGCGTTGTTGTTTACCCAACAGATTCTGGCTATGCAATTGGCTGTAACATTGGTAACAAGCAAGCCAAAGAGCGCATAGAGCGAATTCGTGGCATTGAAAAAAACGATAATTTTACGCTAGTTTGTCGTGATTTATCGGAGTTATCTACTTATGCACGCGTAGATAACCAGCTATTTAGATTAATTAAAAATAATACGCCAGGGCCTTATACCTTTATTTTTAAAGGCACAAAAGAAGTCCCTAAACGTTTATTAAACGACAAGAAAAAAACCATTGGCATGCGTGTAATTGAGCACCCAATAGCCTGTGCGTTACTTGCCGAACTTGGCGAGCCGTTAATGTCGTGTTCTTTAATTTTACCAGGTGAGCAGTTTACAGAATCAGATCCTGATGAAATATTAGAGCGTTTAGATAAACACGTTGATTTAATTATTCACGGTGGCCACTTAGCCGAGCAAGCAACCACGGTAATCGATTTGTCGGAAGATGAAGTCAAGATTTTGCGTGTTGGCTGTGGTGATACAAGCCCATTTGAATAATAAGTAATGAGCGAAAGCACTGCAAATACAAAAAATAGTGAAAAGCCAGTGCAGCAAAAGCTGCCACTGGCTTTTTTGCATGGTAAAGCGGTTGTAGACAAACCAGAAGATTTATACATTCCACCTGACGCGCTCGAAATAATATTAGAAACCTTTGAAGGCCCGCTCGATTTACTGCTCTATTTAATTAAAAAGCATAAGCTTGATGTACTCGAACTTTCTATTTTTAGTATTACAGAGCAGTACGTAAGTTATGTAGAAATGATGACCGAGTTTCAACTCGAACTTGCTGGCGAATATTTAGTAATGGCTGCGTTACTTGCGCAAATTAAGTCTCGCTTATTATTACCTGTACACGAAGAGCTTCAAGAGGAAGAAGATCCTCGTGCTGAGCTTATTAAACGTTTGCAAGAGTATGAGCTGTTTAAACAAGCCGCCGAAAACCTCGACGATATTCCTCGTGTTGGTCGTGATATTTTTATAGCGCATGCCGCTATGCCAATAAGTGAAGATACAAGTCAAAATCTCCCCGATATTGAACTTAAAGACTTAATGCTGGCGCTGAGTGATGTAATGGCGCGAGCAAAAACGTTTGAGCATCATCAAATTACTGCCGAAGTACTCTCAACCCGAGAGAGAATGAGCCAAATATTACAGCAACTATCGCAAGCAAACTCGGCAGTGGTATTTAATGCGCTTTTTACCCCAAATGAAGGGCGAAGTGGTGTAGTGGTTAGTTTTATAGCTATGCTTGAGCTTATTAAAGAAGGGCTTGTTACCTGTTTGCAAGTAAGCCCTGAGAGCTTAATTTATGTCAGCTTAAGCGAACAATCTACCCTATAAAACTATCTGTTTAATCATCTCATACCAACCTGCATGAATATTTGAGCAATTTAACGAATTAAATTGCACTATTACGTTGTTAAAATTTTTTATTTACGACTGCATGGATGCAGGAGGTAGGAGGTAGGAGGTAGAGCAATGCAGGGAGCAATTGCCGAGAACAACTAGATACAAAAATTTCTGCCTAGTTCTAGCGTAATTTTCTTAACGTTAAATAGACTCCATATACAAGCAGAACTTTATTATTTGCAAAACTGACTTTAAATAATAAAGTTCTGTGCGTATACGCACGTAAAGTGTTTGTAAATGTTATTTTCATTTATGGCTGTGCACTATATTGTAACGTCATAGCATTATAGGAAGTTACACATGTTTAAAAATACACCTTCATCCTACGGACTTGTCGCCATTATTTTACATTGGCTCATGGCGCTGACTATTTTTGGCCTGTTTGGTTTAGGTTTATATATGGTTGAGCTTACTTATTACGATAGCTGGTATAAAGGTTCACTCGATTTACATAAGAGTATTGGTATTACGCTTGTGGCCGTATTTTTATTTAGAATTTTATGGCGTGCTTTATCTACACAACCTAAACCATTAGGTGAGAGTAAAGGCATGAACCAATTAGCACATACTGCGCATATTGCTATGTATATTATTTTGGCCGTTATTGTTGTTGCTGGGTATTTAATATCAACCGCAGACGGACGTCCAATAGAAGTGTTTACCTTATTTAACGTATCAGCGCTTGATTTTGCTTTTGATGACCAAGCCGATATTGCAGGAAAAGTACATTATTATGGCGCGTGCACATTAATCGGGTTTGCAGTATTGCATGCACTAGGGGCGTTAAAACATCACTTTATCGATAAAGATAAAACCTTAATTAGAATGATCAAACCATTAAAGGATGATTAAAATGAAAAAATTATTAGTAAGCACAGCCGTTTCGGCTGCAATGATGTTATCGGCAACAGTCGCCAATGCAGCTGATTATGTAATTGATACAAAAGGTGGGCACGCATCTGTTAATTTTAAAATTAAACACTTAGGTTACAGCTGGTTATATGGTCGTTTTAATACTTTTGACGGCACATTTAGTTACGATGCTAAAAACCCTGATGCGTCAAAAATTATGGTAAACATTGATATCACAAGTCTTGACTCTAACCATGCAGAGCGCGATAAGCATTTACATGGTAAAGATTTTTTAAATGTAGATAAATACCCAAAAGCGACATTTAAAAGCACGAGTATTAAATTTGATGAAGACGGCGAAGAGGCTGATGTAACCGGTGAGTTTACGCTGCACGGCGTAACTAACACTATTACCTTTGAAATAGATAAAGTGGGCGAAGGTAAAGATCCGTGGGGCGGCTACCGCGTAGGTTTTGAGGGCGAAACCAGCCTTAAACTTACCGACTACGGTATTGATTACAACTTAGGACCTGCATCTACTCATGTTGATATTATTTTATCAATAGAAGGCGTTCGTCAGTAATACCATTATTAAATATAAAAACGCCACTTACTGTGGCGTTTTTTTGCTTAACAGAAACTCAAATTAAGCGACTTCGAATTTGCTTATTTTGCGCTATTAATACGTGACTGTAATAGCGGCCTTAAATGCTCGGGTAACCAGCGCATGAGTAAATCATTATAAGCCTGCGTTTTTTTAATAACTTTGAGCTGCTCATTAAGAATAGCAATGTCTTCTGCGCCTTGCTCGTTTTTAGTACAGCCAATAAAACCATAACTTAACGCGGGTGATTCGGTTAATGGACGCTGCGTTAAGTTTTCTTCAAAGTGCATTGATTTAGCTAAATAGTAATGCTCGCTTGGGTAACCCAGCAAAATATCAATTCGTTTTAGGTTAAGCATATATGTGAGGCTCGCTAGGCTATCGCGAGTCTTTTGTGCATTGCTATTGAAGGCGAGAGGCCCGTTGTTGAGCTTTCGTCTGTAAAATAAATATGCTCTTTTCTGTAATCATTTTTATAAAGCGATAACGCACAAACATTATTTGAAGTATTAGATAGCTCTTGGATTACTTTACCTGAAGGGATAAGCATGCGGTTAAAGGTAATATTAGGAAGTTGTTTTTCAAGTAATGAAATTATGCTTTCGTCACGGCCTTGGTGTTGATATTGACCATTTAAAATATAATAGGGTGCAAAGTCGTGCGCTAGCCAGTTTATGGTTCTAGCATTGCCTATTGAACTCAGACAGAAAAAAAGTAAGAAAGTTAAAAATATACGGAGCATTACAACAGCTGCCAGTAATTATTATTGTAAAACTATTGTAACCAATAAAGAGCTAAAAAGTAAAATGCCAGCAACAAGGCTGGCATAATATCTTATCAATAATTGCAATAATAAAAAGGCAATTAAAGTTATGTGTTGCTTAGTTAGCTTTTAGCCACTTAACAAACTGGCGTGCATCACTCGCTTTTTGAAACAATGCATTTTTTAAACCTTGTGTATCACTAAAGATTACACGATGTTTGTTTACTGAAATTGATTGCACTGGATGTGCGATTTGGATCATAGACCCATTATATTTATAAGACATAATAAAACTCACTTTATTCTTGTTATTTATTCTGCGCTATATTTTTATAGCAAATTGCAGTTAATAAATTAACGATGTTGTGTTTAGCTTCATTACAGTGTTGACGATCTTTATGACACTTTTGCGATGATAGTAAAAAATCATCTCGGTATTATTCAAGGGGTTCTCGCCGTACAATAACTTAGCTTTCAAATATACGTTTTGCGGGGCTTACTGGATCAGGGTAAATGGTTAACCGCGGCGGTTTCTTTAAACCAGAGAGGGAAGGTAACTTATATATAAATTGTGCGCAAGCTATTTTTGTAAAAATATTTATAATAAATCTTATCAACTGCTTACAAAGCCCATTTTTAGTTACCAAAGGATAAGTATGAATTACCTAATAGTGAGTGATATTTATGGTTTAACCCCTGCTTTAAGGAGGTTATCACAGGCAATTAGTTCAAATTTAGTGATTGTTGACCCTTACAATAACAAGTTTCAAGCTATTGAAAGTGAACAAGATAGTTACAACAATTTTATACAGCAGTGTGGCCATGATAAATACACCGACAAAGTTCAAAAATGCTTTGAGAGTTTAAAATTGCCAACGACGTGTATTGCTTTTAGTGCAGGGGCAAGTGCAGCATGGCGGGCACAGTTATTAACAGGCAATACACACCTTAAAAAGTTAATTGGCTTTTACCCGTCGCAAATTAGACATAATTTAAATTTAAGCGCAAAAGTACCCTGTGAGTTCATATTTCCAGCAAGTGAGAGTCACTTTAATGTTGATGAAGTTATTAAAGCTTTAAGCACCAAAGCGAATGTTAAGTGCTATAAAACCAATTTTTTGCATGGTTTTATGAACGAGTACTCAACCAATTTTAACGCGCAAGGGCTTGTTGAATATAGTAACTATATAAAACAGAGCAGCCGTTAAAGCGTGTTTAGCTGCTCTTTACTAATATCAGGAAAATCGGTGCGGGTATTATATTTTGCATACAGCGTTGTAAAAACGCTACTACCGGATAGCTTATCTAACTCTTTTATAAAGGTTTTAGCACTAGAGCGAGCGGGTCTACAGCATACTTGATACTGTTTTATTATACCCGCGACAGATAAACCTTGTTTTTGTAGCTTCAAATCGGCCTGTGCAAAAAAAGCCGCACCCGTCCAATAAACACGTTGCTGGGCTCGTTGTTTCCACATATCGGCAGAGAGCTTATTAAGTGGCTGTGTTTTAGTTTTAGTTTGCAGGCGGGCACGATCAAATCCTGCATTTAAACGTTGTACAAATTGCGGCTGGGTAATTATACCGCTGTCACGCATTATTACGTTTTGCATGTAACTGGCAAAACCTTCGCTTAGCCAAAAACCGGAGTAGGGAAGTAGCGGCAAATATATATGCGAAAGTTCATGGTATAGCGTCTAATCTTTAGTTAATGCATTTAAACTGGCGTAGCGATCTATATGTAGTTCAAGCCCATCGGGGTTATTGCGCTTAACTGTAGCCCAAGGTACAGGCTCAAAAGCAAAGTATTGCGGTTTTAAATAAATAGGCAATGTAGCTTGTTTTAAAGGTCCCAGTGTATTTTGTGTTTTTTCAACACTTTGATTAACCCATGTAGACACTGTATTTTGAGCATTACTTGAGAGCGAGCTAAGATTATGTATGACTACTTCAGCTGCATTTATGTTACACGTAATAAATAGTGGCAATATCAATAATATCTTCATGTTATTTAATCTATTTTTTAACTAATCATAAAGACTATACCAATAAAAGTTAAATATTGAATGATCGGAATTAAGCGTGTGATTAACGGGAATAATTGAGTTGTGGTTTAGCCGTTATGAATTTTTAATGCGATTAAATTACGTATAGGTTTCACTGTTTTTTTGCAAAAAATAGGTTTGTTAGATTTAAAATCAGTAAAAATTCAACAATTGCATTATTTAGCTATCTAATCAGTTTATAATGATGGCGCTATGTTAATTAATAAAAGGAAAGTCCGTGAAATTATCTGTTTGTATTATTTGTAAAAATGAAGAAAGTACACTTGAACGATGCTTAGAGTCGGTAAAGTGGGCTGATGAAATTATTGTACTTGATTCAGGCAGTACAGATGAAACATTGGCAATAGCTAAAAAATACACAGATAAAGTATTCATTCGTGCCGACTGGAAAGGGTTTGGTGAGCAACGCCAAAGAGCAGAAGCTTTAGCAAGTAACGACTGGATTTTTGCAATTGATTGTGACGAAGTTGTTAGTGATGAATTAGGTGCTGAGATACGAGATAATCTTGCTAAATGTAAAGAGAAAGACGTACTAGTACTTAATAGATTAACGCACTTTTGTGGTCAATTTATTCGTCATAGTGGGTGGTATCCAAGTTGTATTTCTCGTATCTACAATAAAAACACAACGAGTTACAATAATAATTTAGTACACGAATCGGTAGTAGTTAAAAGCTGTAACTTGATTAACTTAAAGGCTGATTTATTACACTTTCAATACGAAGATATTTTTGCATATATAAATAAAAGAAATAACTATGCCAATATTGGTGCAGATCAAATGATTAGGAAAGGCAAAAAATCGTCCATATTAAAAGCAATAAGCTCAGCAACATTTGCTTTTATTCGCCATTACTTTTTACGACTTGGCTTTTTAGATGGAAAAGCTGGTTTTGTAATTGCAGTAATACAAAGCCAATACAGTTTTAATAAATATTTATTTGCTACTTATAGATAAAAATAAAAGCTCTATATTTTTTAAACTAATAGTAACTATAAAAAAGTGAATACAGACACACCAAACTGATCATGCTTTAATGATATTAATAAAGCTTTGTAGGTGTTAGCAATGCAGTACCAACATATAAACGTACCAGAGCAAGGTCAAAACATAACAATAGATGAGCGCGGGGACTGGCAAATCCCGTTAGAACCTATCATTGCTTATATTGATGGCGATGGCGTGGGTCTAGATGTTATGCCGGTAATGCGCCACGTTGTTGATAATGCAATTGAGCATTGTTATAAAAGCGCACGGAAAATTCATTGGATGCAGGTTTATAATGGCGAGCAGGCCGCAAAGCTGTACGACGGTGATTGGTTTCCACAAGAAACAATTAACGCGGTACGTGCCTGTAAAATTGCCATAAAAGGGCCGTTAACCACACCACTGGGTGGTGGCTTTCGATCTCTTAATGTTGCACTCAGGCAAGAAATGGATTTGTTTGTAAATATGCGCACTATAAAAGGCTTTAGTGCACTCCCTTCTCCTTTAAAAAACCCTTTTTTAACAAACATAACAGTGCTTCGTGATAGTAGCGAAGACGTGTACTCAGGTATTGAGTGGCAAGCAGGCAGTGTAGAAAGTGAAAAAATGCTCGATTTTTTATGTGAGGAAATGGGCGTAACCCGCCTAAGGTTTTCACAAGAGTGCGGAATTGGTATTAAAAATATATCTAAAGAAGGCTCTGAGCGACTAATGCGCTTTGCAATTAACTATGCACTTAAAAACGATAGTGAATCATTAACGCTAGTACACAAAGGTAATGTACTTAAATTTACCGATGGTGCATTTAAGCGTTGGGGGTTTGCACTTGCACAAAACGAGTTTAATGCCACCGCACATGAAAATGGGCGTTGGTTGCAAATAGAGCGAGCACACCAAGCGCCCTTAATTATTAAAGAAGTCATAGCCGACAACATGCTGCAGCAATGTTTAATGCATCCAGAGCAATTTGATGTAGTGGTGACTACTAACCAAAATGGTGACTTTTTAGCGGATATGCTCAGTGCACAAGTTGGTGGTGTTGGCATAATGCCCGCTGCAAATTTAAATAACGATGTCGCATTTTTTGAGCCTACACACGGCACGTTTGAACGTATAGCAGGGCAAAATAAAGCAAACCCAAGTAGCAGTATTTTAAGTGCGGTATTAATGCTTAAATTTATGGGATGGGACGAGGCCGCATTACTCATAGAAAATGCGTTAGAGCAAACATTTAAAAGCGGTGAAGTAACCTTTGATTTAGCGCAAGAGCAGAGCGATAACTCAAGTATTCATAACTCGATAACCTTAACTTGTACTAGCTTTGCAAAGAAGGTTATCGAGCACTTTTAAATACATCCATTATTAAGCTGCTGAGGCAGTTTTTACTCTGTGCATACAAGGACGGTTGGTTAACTGCGCTGCACGATGATAAATCTCATGTGCTTGGGGTTCATCGCACTGCGTACCACTAAGCGTATCCATTAACGCAACAACAATAATTGCAGGAACTTGGCAGCAATATTCGTCTAAAACGGCTTCCGTAGTTTGTGCATCAACATGGCAAAGTGGATGATTTTTAAGTTGGTATGCATTTAATAATGTATCAACTTCTAATACATCATCTGGTTGATGTTTTGTTTTACGGCATTTACAACCAAACTCATCAACTAAAGTAGCTAACGCTTGGTAAGCTTCAGTGGTGTTAGCTTTGGTGCATAACTGCTCTTCAATGAACTGATGTAAGTTAGCATCGATGAATAATCCGTCTTGGCGTGTGAAAGAAGCTGTTGTCATAATAATTACTCTTAGTTTGTTGGCTTAACATCACTCTAGCGCTAAGTGTATTATTAATAAAATTGTTGTTTTCAATAACTGATATTGATTTTATCAATAGTAAGTTTTAAAACTAAATAAAAAATAGAAAACATATCTAAATAATACTAATTAATTTGGTGCAATGCGGTGAAAGTGTGCACAAAACTGGAACAAGGGGAGGAGTTAAGGAATAAAGAAGGAATTTTAGTTAATTGTTTTTATTGAATTTTAATTATTTTATGAAGTTGGTACTAAGCTTGCTAATAATACGCTGTAGGTAGATTCCTATATCGACGATTTCCAAAAGCGCCACGGTATTTTCCCAAAGTTGAATACCATGGCGCTTTTTTATTTTCACGTGTATTTTATTTAGCCGTCACAATAGCAATAACAATGTTAAATTTTAATAAAGTAGGGAATAGCCACTAAAATAGCGCCTACAATCAGTAGCATGCTAACACTGGTCATAAAGTACGGAAACACCAATAACGATAAACCAATACAAAGTGGTACTACGGCTTTTTTTCTTCGCCCGTAAGTAAGGTAGCCAATACCTATGCCGCCAAACAAAACACTCCACGCAATTATTGATGCACTATCCATTTATAAATTACCTATTTTGAAATACTGATTTAAATTACGACCGACATAGCCAGTTTTTCAATACCATGTGAAGGAGTCCATCTTTTAAATTCCACGAAGCCATGCTTTTTATATAAATTTATTGCAGGAGTATTAGCAACCGCAGTCTCCACTATTGCATGAGAAAAATCATCCATTGCTAAAACATAACTTATTAGCTTACTTGCGATACCTTTTTTAAAATGACTAGGATCAACGGTTAAACTACAGATATCTAAACACTCGTTGTTTGTATCTACTTCAATAACGGCTGCTAAACATTCATTTTCGCTGTAGCCATAAAAAGTTGTTTCTGACTTTTTTATACCTTTAATATTACGCGCTAAAGGAGAGAAGTTATGCGCGCCGATCAGTTTAGCCTCAATAGCATAGGATTTTTGAAAGACAGCAAAAATTATATTTGCAGTATTCTTATTATTAAGTTTGTTTATCATTATATTCTTTTTTAGAAAATAAAGTATGAATACCATATGCCGTAATAAAACCTCCGGCACCAATTGTGAAAAAAAGAAATAAATAAAACTTTTTCGGACTACTTTCTAAAGATGCCACTGTCGGCTCATTGTATCTCTTATAAATGACACCACTTTCGTAATTAAAATAGCTGCGTAAAAGAATAAACAAACCTAAAACAATACACAGGAGCGCTTTACTTACTTTCTTAGTGTTCTTTTTAGCTATTACTATTTGTTGCGCAGCTTTTGGCTCAGTACGACTTGGTTTAGCTAATTCATCTTTAAGGCGTTTGTAGTTCTCTGGATATTTATGTGAGTCAATACTTTCAAGTGCTTCGTTTAATTCACTAAGTGAATAAGCAGAGTAATCAATATTTATAATAATCTTCCTTAAAAGGCTCTTAAATAACATTTACACAGCAGGATTTTTAAGTTGTTGTTATTTAATGGTATTTTTACAATCCGATTAAGTTTATTTTAATGTAGCAAAGACTTGAGGTTAGTCACTTTTACTTTCATATTTAAACTCGAATGAAACTATTGCAGCCAATATACCTCCAGTCGCTAATATAGCAGCGCTAAATAACATCTCCCATAATAATTTTTTCAACAGTAGAGTCTGATGAATATTTGTAAATATAACGCTCCAAGTTTGTTCAAAGTTGTATAAATTAACAACTTCATGAACATCATATAAAAAAGTACCTAACCCATTCAAAAAGTATGCAAGAGCTATATAAACAAAAAATCGTGCAGTAAATAAGAGGGTTTTTAAATTATCAGTTTCAACTTTAGAGAAAGGAAGAAAGCTAATTTTGGTGACCTTGCTCATTATAAGTGAACACTTCAAATATAGGTATTGGTACATAAAATTCCATTTTTTAATATGTCTTAGGTTATTGATAACGAGTATCTAAAGTTATTGACTTTATATTACTAATTAAGAATAACGCAGTACCTATTTTGATTCAATTCTTCAGCGAACATTGTATTTGAGTTCTAGCTATTTCATTAGGTAGTTTTTAACTCAATGTATTTAAAATGCTAACCAAGCTATTAGCTCAAAATAAGATGATTCATTACATAGCACAGGCACTCGCATTAGGCTCTTGAGTAATAATCAAAGGTTTGCTCTTAATTACCTATCTGCAATCGTTTTAGCAAACGCTAATAATTCACGCCTTAACCATTGGTGTGCAGGCGCGTGGTGTAGTAGCGGGCTCCATATCATTTTTACCTCAATAGGCACTATTTGAAATGGTACAGGGCTGATTACTAAATCAGTATGAGAGGTTAACAATTTAGCCTGCCTGCGCGGTAGGGTGGCAATAAGTTGCTCTGATTGGCAAAGCAGGCTTGCGACCATGTAGTGGCGAGTAAAAACACGTATTTTACGGGTTTGCTCTAGTTGCCAAAGCGCTTCGTCTACCCAGCCTAATTTTTGCTTTCCCGATTTATTAGTAACAGCGGCCTCCGGCCCCCAACCTGCACGGTTTACCCAAATATGTTCTTTTTGTAAGTAGTCGTCTAACCCTGAATGTTGTAAAAATGTATTTTTAGGATGCGTTAAACAACAGTAGTTATCGCGCCAAACACTGGCCTGATGAAACGAGCGAGGGAGACCGTTAAAGCGGTTTATGGCTAAATCTATAGTGCCTTTTTCCATATCTTGTAGGTTTACGTCGCTTGGGCTCAATACATCAAAATTAATACCGGGGTTTTTACTAAGCTGCGCCGTTATAAAAGGGGCTATTAAGGTCGACTCTATATAGTCGTTTGCCATTATTCTAAACGTAACTTCAGCAGTTGCAGGGTTAAACTGCTCACTAGGCTGCGTAATAGCTTCAGCCATTTTTAATAGGGCCTCAACTTCAGGCTTTAATGAAAGTGCCTTTGCCGTTGGCGTCATAGAGCCTGCGGCACGCACCAGTAGCGGGTCGTCAAATAAATCGCGCAAACGTTTTAATGCGTTACTCATAGCCGGTTGAGTAAGAGCAAGTTTATTTGCAGCTTTGGAAACACTTTTTTCATCGATGAGTACATTTAAGTAAACTAACAAGTTGAGGTCGACGTTTCTTATATTCATATGGGCGTGTTGGCCTTTCAGGGTTGAAATTTGTTCAATGTAGGGGCGATTTAATCGCGGCGCGAGGTTTGCCACCTAGTGGACTAAGTAAAAATCGAGCAAAGCTTCCGCGCCCTGCTCACGCCCCTTACCGACATCCATGTAGGCAACAAAGAGTTAATCGTCCCTAGAAAGAACCCTATGGGCAGTGTGTATTTGGCCTTTATGCAGCGTTAAAGTACATTTATGGGGAGTAACCACACTGCATGTACTTTGCCTTGCTTAAAAACCAAATACACGGCTGCAAAATTAACCTCGAAAGGTTAATACGCCCAATAAATGCTATTTATATACTTTATTAATTATCTAAATTAAAGCCTGCTTGCTAAGGTGTAAACCATTAATAAAAAATAACCGCCATAACTGGCATCAATATAAGTGCTGTATTTATGCAAAATAGGCTAACAAATCAATCTAATAATGCGCTACAACACGTAGTAGCCAGTAAGCTTGCACGATCTGTTTTTGCTGGATTTGAGGCGATGTTTTCGCAATTTTTAAATATTACACTGGGTGCACAAAGCCGGTTTGAGCAACAACAGTATCACAGTGTACAAAGTGCTATGCGTGAACGTTTACAGGTATATGAGCGCGAAGTAAAAAACGTGAGTGAAGCCGTGAGAGTTGTTGCTTACGCTGAACTTACTTGCCCGCAAATGTGGCAATTAGCTAAAAATATTTACGGCGATATGGTACAAAATCACGAAAATAAACCCATTGCCCATACCTTTTTTAACTCAACGTTTGGGGCAATTTGGGACGATAAAAAGATTCGTACTGTGCATTTGTTTGTATTAAAAGCAAAGTATCGTAGTGAGCCACGCTCTTATGAAAGCTTAGTGAGTAGGGTATCGCTACATAATGGGTTTAATAACGCCGTTAAAACGCTTATCACTAATCAAGTATTTAGAGTGCTGTTTAGTAATTTAGAACGCGATGTAGCCACATTACAAAGTACGTTAATGCAAGGCGCTAAGCAGCAATGCAAACAGGTGTACGAACTTATAAATTTAAACGACGGTTATATTGAATACGCCAACTCATTATTTTTTAGAAACAAAGCCTGTTATTTAATTGGGCGCTGCATTGCTAAAAATGGCGACAACATGCCTTTTGCCATTGCTATTTTAAATACCGATGAGGGACTAAAGCTTGATGCTGTAATGATGGGCGCCGATCAATTAAGTTTATTATTTGGTTTTGCACGCACCTATTTTATGGTTGATACCGATAAGCCCGCTCGTTATGTAGATTACTTAAGTGTGTTAATGCCACATAAACAACGCTTTGAGTTATTTAACGCCATTGGTTTTATAAAGCACGCCAAAACTGAGTTTTATCGACACAAGGTTGATACGACTAAAAATAGTCCAGCCAACTTTAAGTATGTTACAGCAGCAGGGACGCCAGGTATGGTAATGCTGGTATTTACTATTGAAGGGCTAGATTACGTTTATAAAGTAATTAAAGACAAATTTAGTGCGCCAAAAACAGCCACCAAAGCACAAGTGAAAGAAAAGTATAACTTTGTAAAACAAGCCGATAGGGTTGGTCGTTTGGTAGACACACACGAATTTAGATATTTAGCGTTTGATTTAAGCCGTTTTAGCGATGAACTGCTTGAGCAGATGAAAAGCCAAATTGGCAGCAGCATGGTTATATCTGGCAAGGCACTTATTTTAAAGCACGTTTATGTTGAGCGTAAAATGACCCCGCTTAATTTATATATTAACCAATGCGATAACAAAACCTTAGAGAGAGTTATGCATGATTACGGTAAAGCAATTAAAGAATTAGCCGGTGCTAATATATTTCCGGGCGACATGCTAATGAAAAACTTTGGCGTAACGCGATGGGGGCGAGTGGTGTTTTACGACTTTGACGAAATTTGCCCACTAACCGATTGCAACTTTAGAGAGGTGCCACAAACCCAAAATGCACTTGAAGAGCTAAGTAGTAACTCGTATTTTGATATAGCTGAAAACGATATATTTCCGAGCCAATTTAAGGTGTTTTTTAGCGCCAACGAGATTGCGTTTAATTATTTTAATAATGAGCACAGTAACTTGTTTTTAGCGACGTTTTGGCAAGGTTGTCAGCAACAAGTACACAATGGTTATCTACCCGATGTTTATCCTTACAAACAAAGTTGGCGCTTTTGAGGTTGTTTGAATCTGTGTTCATCCCCATCTATATGTTATTACAGTTTTTAAACTTGGAGCAACAATGAAATATATTTCTCATGAAGATGGTAATCTTGCATTTAGTGAAACCGAAAAGCCGGTTTTAAAGAGCCATGAAGTACTTGTTAAAGTTGCAGCAATAGGTGTAAACCGTGCAGACAGTATGCAGCGCCAAGGTAAATACCCGGCCCCTGCGGGAGATAGCCCTATTTTAGGTTTAGAATGTGCCGGTGTTGTTAGCGATATTGGCGGTAAAGTTGATAGAGTTTGGCTTAATAAGCGTGTTTTTGCCTTGTGTTCTGGTGGCGCTTACAGTGAATATGTAGCCGTTGATGCAAAGCAGCTTATGGAATTACCCGATGATGTAACAATGGCTGAAGGCGCTGCAATAAGCGAAGTGTACCTAACAGCATTTGGCGCGTTATTTGAGCTTGGTAAATTGCAAAAAGGGCAAACAGCGCTCATTCATGCAGGTGCTAGTGGTGTGGGCGGTGCCGCAATTCAAATGGCTAAAAGCGCAGGTGCTACCGTAGTTATTACTGCCGGTACGGATGACAAATGCCAACACGCAAAAGAACTCGGTGCCGATCATGCAATTAACTACAAAACTACCGACTTTGTAGAATATATGAAAGCAAATGAGTTAACAGCAAATGCAATTGTAGATCCTGTTTCGGGGAGTTACTTAAATAAAAATGCCGCTATTGCAGCGATGGATTGCCAAATTGTAATGCTTGCATTTTTAGATGGACGTTTTGCAGAAGTTGATTTTGCCGCGCTTTTACGCAAACGTATTTCGTTTCATGCCTCAACGCTTAGAAATCGTAGTATTGAGTTTAAACGCCAAGTACGCGACGACTTTGTAGCACGCTTTTACAATGATATTGCCACTAAAAAGTACGACTTTAATTTGTATAAAACATTGCCTTGGAGCGACGCAAACGAAGCCCATGCTATTTTAGAGCGTAATGAAAACGCAGGAAAAGTGATTTTACTTGTAGAATAACCATGAAATATAACACTGAGACGTGTGTTGACGTTGTTAATGCATGGCTCAGCTAATATAATTTAGTAAATATAAAATACGTACAAAAACACACAAGGTTAAAAATGAACCCAATTATTGCAATTTTAAAAGAGCACAACGTAAGCGACGAAAAAGTAAAAGCATTGTTTGAAGCGTTTACTCAAAACCCAATGATGGCAATGGCGCTTGTTCAAGAGCTTGGTATTCCGCCAGAAAAACTACAGCAACTAATGGCAGTCGTAATGACTCAACCGCACCTTATTAAAGAAGCGACTGACGAACTTGGTTTAGATTTTGAAAAAGTAAAAGAAGCGAAAGAAAAACTAAATCAATAATTTGTTATGTGATGAAACAAAAATAAATAAAAAAGCATAAGTATTTACTTATGCTTTTTTATTTGGCTTATTCTTTTATGACTACTCTTTTGGAAGTAGTACGGTGTCGATAACATGAATTACGCCGTTGCTTGCTTTTACATCAGCTTTTACAACTTTAGCGTCATTTATCATTACGCCCATGCTGTCGGCTTTAACCATAACTGATTGGCCTTGTAATGTTTTCGCACTATCTACCTTCATTACATCGGCTGCCATCACTTTTCCAGACACTACATGATAAGTTAATATCGCCGTTAGCTTGTCTTTGTTTTCAGGCTTGAGTAGCATTTCTACAGTGCCTTCAGGCAGTTTTGAAAATGCAGCGTCTGTTGGTGCAAAAATAGTAAAGGGTCCTTTACCTTGTAGCGTTTCAACTAAACCTGCGGCTTTAACAGCGGCAACAAGAGTAGTGAACGAACCATTTTCAACGGCTACTTCAACAACATCTTTTTTCATACCATGATGATCAGCATAAGCCATTGTAGTAAATCCAAGGCTTGCAGTTGTAAACAATAATGCAGTAGTAATTTTCTTAAACATTTTATTTTCCTTTAAGTTAATACCCGTTGGTTTCATTAAATGTTACGGCGCTTTAAATTTAATCGATCAATTAAAATTAAGTAGTAAACATGTTTTGTTACATCCTTAATTGAACTGCTGCTTATTAGTAAAGTCATATAAACACTTACTCAATTAAAGACTTGTTAAATTAAAAGGATTAGGCATGAAACCAGTTTATAATTTTTGGAAAAACAATCGTTCTCTCATCGTATTTATTGCACTAATGAGCGTATTTAGAAGCGCTGTTGCCGATTGGTACGAAGTGCCTACAGGCTCAATGAAACCGACCATTAAAGAGGGTGATAGGATTCTTACTGATAAAATGGCTTACGACTTACGTATTCCTTTTACGCACATACCGCTTTTTAAATTAAGCGATCCGAAAACTGGCGATATTATCGTGTTTGACTCACAAGCTGCCGATAATCGTTTAATTAAGCGTGTAATTGGTGTGCCAGGAGATACCGTGGCGCTTGAAAATAATGAGCTCGTTATTAATGGTAAAAAGCTTAATTATGCGGATCAGCGCAGCAACATAGATTCGCTTGATAAAATTGAAGATTTAAACGGATTAGAGCATTCGATAAGAGTGGCGAATATTCCTTCGCGTTTATCGGGGTTTGACGAAATAACAATTCCTGATGATTATTATTTAGCAATGGGCGATAACCGGGATAATAGTGCAGACTCTCGTGTAATAGGTTTAATTCCGCGAGATGAGTTATTGGGAAAAGCAGAGCGCGTTATAGTATCGCTTGATTACGATAACTACTACCTACCAAGAAAAGGCAGGCTATTAACGCCATTAAAGTAAAAATATATTTAGATTAAATAGAATTTAATCAGCATCTATAGAGTATGCATCGAGTAATTCGTGCAGCTTAATTTGTTCTTCAGGAGAAAATTCTATACCAACATTTAATTTATTATCTTTCATTTGATTGTTTCTTATGAAGGATCTGATTATTACTGGTTTACTATCTAGTGGTGAAATAATGTGCACGAACACTTGTCGCCTTTTTAAAGCTAAAAATCCAGAGCTTACATGGATAACAAAGCGACAACCACTGGGAGATATATCAATTATTAATCCGTGTAACAAACTTTCGCTTTCTGAATCATAGTCTTTAGTTAAGCTTATTTTAGCTGGAATGTGAGTTCTAAGCCGACTTATTTCTCTAAGCTGTCTACTTTCAATGTTTTTAGGGTAGGCTAGATAAATCAACCTTTCTGGGCGAAAAGAAATTGCAAGTATGTTTGTAGAAAATGCTATACATTCGCCTCGTTCATCTTCAATAATATATCTAACAATTGCTCCATTACCTTCAGTAAGAACATCTTTATAATCGTTCTTACCAGCTTGAGCTGGGTACTTTAAAATTAAGTACTTACCCACATCATAACCAATAAGTGTTAGTTTAAAACGCACTTGAATAGGGTTATTTAATTGAATGTCGATCAGTTTCCCTGGCAACAAATCTAAGAAAAACTTTTTATTTTTATCAGGTAAGTTCTCCACTACATTGCCCCCTCTTCACAAGTATATGTTTCATATGGTTATTTTATCTTTGCAGTAATATCTAGCACTAATAACTTTAGCACGTTGTCTAGTTTATCTTGTTTAAATTTTTCAGGAAAGATAAATGCTATAAATTCTGAATGAATCCGCGTTATTATAACGTTTATGCCTTTTATTGAAATGGATTTATAGAAGGTGCTTTAAACTATTCGTATTTACTGGCCTTATAAAAAATTTAATTTAGTAAAAGTTGGAGACTTTTTATTCATAAAAAAGCCGCTGAATAATCAACGGCTTTCAGTTTATAAAAAGTACTAGCTTACATTACACGCATACCAGGCTCTGAGCCGTCATCTGGGTTAAGAATATAAATTTCTTTTCCGCCAGGACCTGCTGCTAATACCATGCCCTCAGACATACCAAAGCGCATTTTACGAGGCTTAAGGTTAGCGACCATAACGGTTAACTTACCTTCAAGATCCTCTGGTGCGTAAGCCGATTTAATACCCGCAAACACTTGGCGAGTTTCGCCGCCTAAATCAAGTGTTAGCTTAAGTAGTTTATCGGCGCCTTCTACGTGCTCTGCTTTAGCAATTTTAGCTACGCGCAAGTCTACTTTTGCAAAGTCATCAAATTCTATTTCGTCGCTAATCGGCTCTTTTGCAAGTGGGCTGTTAGGGTCAATAGTTACTTTTGGCGCTAAGCTTTCTTTAGATTCTTCAACCATTTTATTTACTTTATCCATTTCAACACGTTGCATTAACGGTTTAAATTTATTGATAGAGTGGCTTACTAGTGCTTTTTGAACGCTGTCCCATGCAAGGTCGTCATTTAAAAACGCTTGTACGTTGTCGGCCATTTCGGGTAGCACGGGTTTTAAGTAAGTAATTAAAACGCGGAATAAGTTAAGACCAAGAGAGCACACTTCGTGTGCTTCTTGTTGCTTAGTTTCGTCTTTAATTAATACCCAAGGTGCTGCGCCATCAATAAATTGGTTTGCTTTGTCGGCAAGCGCCATTATTTCGCGAATTGCGCGGCTGTAATCGCGGTTCTCGTAGTGTGTTGTAATGCTAGGGGCAGCCGCTTGAAATTCAGCTAACAGCTCTGGTTGCATAATAGTGCTGCTTAGCTTGCCATCAAACTTTTTAGTAATAAAGCCAGCACAACGGCTCGCTATGTTTACTACTTTACCTACTAGGTCTGAATTTACGCGCTGTGCAAAGTCTTCTAGGTTTAAATCAAGGTCAACAATACCGCTGCTTAATTTTGCTGCGTAGTAGTAACGTAAGTACTCTGGGTTTAAGTTATCTAAATAAGTACGCGCTTTAATAAACGTACCCTTTGATTTAGACATTTTTTCGCCATTTACAGTGACAAAACCATGAGCGAATACGTTAGTTGGCTTTCTAAAATTAGCACCTTCTAGCATTGCTGGCCAAAATAAGCTGTGGAAATAAATGATATCTTTACCAATAAAGTGATAAAGCTCAGCGTCTGAACCTTCAGCCCAAAATTCATCAAAGTTGATGCCTTTTTTGTCACACAGGTTTTTAAAGCTCGCCATGTAACCAATAGGTGCATCTAACCAAACGTAAAAATATTTGCCCGGTGCATTTGGAATTTCAAAACCAAAGTAAGGCGCATCACGGCTAATATCCCACTGTTGCAAGCCATCGGTAAACCATTCGTCTAGCTTGTTAGCCATTTCTTGTTGAATAGTGCCCGAGTGTAACCACTCTTTTAACATGCCTTCAAATGCTGGCAGGTCAAAAAAGTAATGCTCAGAATCTTTAAGTACAGGCTCAGCACCCGACATTACAGAACGCGGATTAATGAGTTCGGTTGGGCTGTATGTAGCACCACACGAATCACAACTGTCGCCGTTTTGGTTTTCAGACTTACACGTTGGGCAAGTACCTGTTACAAAACGATCGGGTAAGAAAATACCTTTTTCTGGATCGAATAATTGCGAAATAGTGTGCTTTTTAATATGACCGGCATCGTTTAGGCGGTTATAAATAAGTTCGCTTAATTCTTTGTTTTCTTGGCTATGCGTGCTGTAGTAGTTATCAAATTTGATATTAAAGTCAGCGAAGTCGCGTTGGCGCTCTATGCTCACTTGTTTTACCATTTCTTCAGGCGTGATCCCTTGCTTTTGCGCATTAAGCATAATTGGCGTGCCGTGGGCATCGTCTGCGCAAACATAATAAGCTTCGTGGCCCTGTAGTTTTTGAAAACGTGACCAAATATCAGTTTGAATATATTCCAATAAATGACCTAAGTGAGTAGGGCCATTTGCATAAGGTAATGCGCTGGTAATCAGGATCTTTCGCTGCGTCATAATCATTCCGAATTGAGGATAAAACGCCGTTTTTATTATACAAACGGCAATTATCATTAATTTATCTACAAGCTATCTGCTTAGAGTGCGCACAGCTTATGGATTTTTATTAATTGACTGGTGTTAATGCCCTGAATGTTACATAATTCCGTGGCACTTTTCATCAAAGAAACGCTATTTAATTGCTATGTTTGGACTGTCGAAACTATTCTCTTCTAAATCGGTGCAAAAACAACCGATTATTACTGCCTTAGCGGCATATCGTAGTGCGGCTTTTGCCGTCGGTATTGACGAAAGCTTCATTGATACTATTACTCAAAATGACGATAAATCACTACACATTAAATTAACCCTGCCATTTGCTGGGCAATCAGAAATGCCTTTAGTTGAGCAACACGTAAGTGAAAGCTTAAATGTGCCTGTAACAATTAGCGCCAAGGTTATCATTAAAGAGGCAGCTAAGTTTAAGGTGATTAAACATATTGTGCTTATTGCCTCAGGCAAAGGCGGAGTAGGTAAGTCGACTACTGCCGTTAACTTGGCGGGCGCGCTTAAAAATGAGGGCGCAAAGGTCGGTATTTTAGACGCTGATATTTATGGCCCATCTATTCCAATGCTTTTAGGCTTGGTGGGCGCAGAGCCCGTCACTAAAGATAACAAACAGCTACAGCCTTTTGATGCAAACGGCATTAAAGCGCAATCTATTGGCTTTTTAGTCCCAAGCGATGATGCCACCGTATGGCGCGGGCCAATGGCTTCAGGCGCGCTTAGCCAATTGCTTAACGAGACTGATTGGGGCGAGCTTGATTACTTAATTGTGGATATGCCACCGGGCACTGGTGATATTCAACTTACAATGAGCCAAAAAGTACCAGCGAGCGGTACTGTTATTGTCACTACACCGCAAGACTTAGCCCTAGCCGATGCGCAAAAAGGCATTGCTATGTTTAATAAAGTAAACGTGCCAGTGCTGGGCTTAATTGAAAACATGAGTTATTACATTTGCAGCCACTGCGGTGAAGCTAACCACGTATTTGGTAAAGACGGCGCACAAAAACTGGCGCACAAGCACGGCGTACCCGTACTTAGCCATATTCCTCTTGCAATAGATATACGCGAGTATTCTGAGCAAGGAAAACTTATTGCCAACGATAACGACGCGGCAATAAGCAAAACATACAGCGCAGCAGCGAGGCTTATAGCCAGCACGCTCTATTATCAACAGCATCACAATGCAATTGAAATTGTGATTACAGAAGATTAATAAATAATGAGACTTTCAGACACACATATTAATGAATACCTAAGCGATGGTCGCATTGTTATTGAGCCTGCGCCAACAAGTGACATGATTTCAGGTGTAACTGCCGATTTGCGATTAGGTAATAAATTCAGAACTTTTAATGCACACAACGCGGCATACGTCGATTTAAGTGGTCCAAAAGATCAGCTAAATAAAGCCATGGAATCAATCATGAGTGAAGAAATAGTGCTTGATGAAGGTGAAGCATTTTTTTTACACCCAGGTGAACTTGCTCTAGCTATAACACACGAAAAAGTAACTCTGCCAGCAGACATAGTAGGGTGGTTAGATGGACGCTCATCGCTAGCACGTTTAGGTTTAATGGTGCATGTAACTGCGCACCGAATCGACCCAGGCTGGAGCGGTAATATTGTTTTAGAGTTTTACAACTCAGGTAAATTACCACTGGCGCTTCGCCCACTGATGAAAATTGGGGCTATGAGCTTTGAAATGCTATCGGGCCCGTGTGAAAACCCATACAACATCCGTAAAGATGCAAAATATAAAGATCAAAACAGTGCAGTAGCAAGTCGTATTAGTGACGATAAGTAATCACCAAATATAGACATTACTCGTCTATTTTATGAAGCGCATAACCCAGTAGTTCAAATTACTGGTTAAGCGCTTCATTTGCTTTATTAAGCGGGTGCAACAAGTTTGCTAAGTATAAAGATGAAATTTTTATACCTTTAATTCAATATTTACAATAATAGCCATTTATTTTAATAGTGAAGTGAGAATACAACGGTAATTAATGATTCTTCCCTTTGGTACTATCTATTCAAACAAATCTTTCTTTAAACGCCGTAGGGCTTAATCCGATTATCTTAATAAATACTTTGCGAAAACTGTTTACATCGTCATAGCCAATATTCAGAGCCACTCGCTCAAAACTGTGAGTGGTCGATTCTAATAGCTCACATGCCTTTTGCACTCTTATTTTTTGAATATACTGTATCGGCTTTAATGTTGTGGCATGGGTAAATTGTCGAAGAAATGTTCGCTCGCTCATACAGGCCAAAGCAGCTAGTACAGAAACATTCAGTGTTTTACTATAATTTGCTTGAATGAAATGCTGAACTAGTAATATTTGTTTATTCCCGTGATTAAGTTTTGGCGAAAAACTACCGTAATAGCGTTGTTCTCTTTTACCCGTATCAACGATAAGAAACTTTCCAAGTGTACGCATAACGTGTGGTTTTGTGAATTGAGCCACGATTTCTAGCCCTAGATCAATCCATGACATCAGCCCACCTGCGCTAATAATATCACCGTCATTAATTAGTAAACTTTCAATCTCAAGAGATACTTTGGGGAATGCCTCATGAAATTCATCAGCTAATTGCCAATGTGTTGTAGCAACACGATTATCTAATAAGCCTGTGCTGGCAAGTATGAATGTACCGGCGCAAGCAGAGCATAATATAGTCCCTTTTCGATGAGCCTCATTAAGATATTGCAACAATCTGGGTTGCGGTGTGTAGTAATAATCACCATCTAAGTTTGGTGGGAGAATAATAATATCACTTTGGCTCATCCCATCTAAATCTATATCGGGCTGAATGACCTTTACAGAGAACTGAACTTCAAGCTGGCTTTCTATAACTATTCTGTTTGCCAAAAAAAATAACTCTTTAAAGCCTTGTACTGCACTTTGTAGGGCGTTGGGGTAGTCGATAATTGTGATCTGAACATGCTTTGTCATTTTTAAACTGATTTATGGCTATTTCGCCATCGGTGTAATGAGTTGATGTTTTGCATAATAGTCTCAACAGATAACCTAAACAACATAAGAGAGATTATTATGTCTAACATAGCATTACTACTTATTGATTTACAAAACGATTATTACTCTACATTCGAAGGAGCTAAATGGCCTCTGTCTGGAACTGAAAAAGCCTCAGAAAATGCAGCAATACTACTAGCTCAATTTCGTGATAATGGTATGCCTGTAGTTCATGTTCGTCATGAGTTTCCTTCTGACGAGGCTCCGTTCTTTGTGCCTAACTCTGATGGTGCGAAAATCCATCCTACGGTTACTCCAATTGAAGGTGAGCCGGTCGTTTTAAAGCATCAAATAAATAGTTTTCGTGATACTGATTTACAAAGAGTACTAGAAGAGCTCAACGTTGAAAGGTTGATTATTGTTGGTGCTATGAGCCATATGTGTATTGATGCTGTCACTCGTGCTGCAGTAGATTTTGGCTATGAATGTCATGTAGCACATGATGCTTGTGCTACATTAGATCTTGAATTTAATGGGGTGGTAGTATCTGCACATAATGTTCATCATGCATTTATGGCTGCATTGAGCTTTGGTTATTGTAATGTTCAGAGCACAAACAAATTACTAGATTTAGTTCGCTAACCATTAGTACAGGTAATGGTTTAGCTAAGCATCACTTTATGAGCTGATTTAATCCATTTTATGAAGCGCATAACCCAGTAGTGCAAAATACTGGTTAAGCGCTTCATTTGCTTTATTAATATGCTCAACATTTGGGTATATTAAATTACTACTTTGTAAGCCCCCCACTAAAAAGCTATTTTTTATATTTGAATGCTGCTCAATACAGGCTTCAAAACAACGTGCGGCAAGCTCCTCTGGCATACTCATATAATTCATATTGTGAGCTTTATCGTGTTCTATGCATGTTTGTACAAAGTTATTAGCATCAACGCCGTGCTCATCTAAAAATACATTTTTATAAAAACTGTTCAAAGCATTATTAAGTGGGTGCGATAAATTAGGCGTGTTTGAAAGCCATAATTTTGAGGCAAAACCAAATCGTGGTTTTGCTGCAAATAAATGCTCGCTTATATGATGGTCAAACGCATGAAACCATTCGTGAGCAAGTGCACCACCGCCTGCATTTTTTGCAAGGGCAAGCGTTTGAGAAGCTGCATTATAATGCGCTTGTACACCTTTTTGACCGCCATGACCAAATGCAAAATTAAGTTTGCCACGAAGGCCAATAGCTTTGGGCGGTAAATGCAGTATTTGTGCAAGGTCGGCCAGTGCATCGTAAATTAAATTAGCGCTAATGTAGCGCTCTTCTTTAGTTACCCATTTACCAACGACCATTGACCTAAAGCCAAAGGTATCTCTTATATCGCTAAAGTCGACTTGGTCGTCAAAGCGATAGTCGGGGCCTTGGCGGGTAAAGCCACGTTTTAGCCTGTTAGGGTAGTTACGCATTGCAAGTTTCATATAGTAACGAATTTAATCTAAGTAACGTGCTTTTACGTGCTCGGGCATGTGTTGGGTTTGTTTTTGTATTAATTCATCAAGCACATTATAAAGTGGTGCAGGATTTAACTGCTCTATTAAAAACAAACTATGCGCTACGGCTTCAAGTGTGGATAGGCTGTCGGCCCTAGGGGCTTTACGAATAGCATAACGATTTTTAGGTAACTGTTTAAAACTGACCGTTTTGAATTGATTTAGCAATGTGGTGAGCTGCAAAATTTTGTAGGCTTTTTTCCATGTACCATCAACCACGATTAAATGGGTGATGTTTTTTATATTAGATTGCTCAGCGCTATCGTCTAAATTAATAGCGTTTTCGTTAGGGTAGAGCAAAACAGTTGAGCTTACGGGCAGTGATTTAAGAATAGAAAAGTCGTCATTATTTTCGCCTTTGACTATTTGGCAATCAGTTAGACACAAATTGAGTAGTTTAGCGGTATTTTTTGCTATTTTTTCTTCGCTTGGGTGCTGTAGAATAATAACCTTAACTTTGTTGTTTATATTTGTAATTGCGCTGCAAATACAGGTGTTAAGTGCAAAGTTACAATGATTACAAAGTGTGCGTGCCATTTAATAAACTTTTTGTTGCCAGTATGATCCTCGCAATTATACATTTATGAGGTAATTAAGTTGGTTTTTTTTACGCATCAATATAAAGTAGTACTATTAAACTGTAATTTACATGGATTGTTTTAAGGGCTTAAAATATGACAGAAATAAATATTGATACATCAGCATTAGAGAGTATGGAATCGTTATTGGGTGAGCAGTTTGCTGATACACTTGATTTTTGCTGCTCGGAGTTTGAGCGTTTAGGCTCTGAAGTTTTAGCAACCATTGGAAAAGACAGAGAAGCGGCGATTCGTCATTCTCATAGCTTAAAATCTAACGCTGCTCAGTTTGGTGCTTCAAGCCTTGCTGAAGTATCTCGCGTTATTGAACAAAATTTAAACCTAGATAACTTAGCTGAAGCCATCGACGCATCTAATAGCTTAATGGCTCAAGTAACAGGCTCTCAAGCTAAGCTAAATGAATGGTTAGCATCTCGTTAATTATTGAAACTGAAACGTGAATTTATTTCAGTACTAAGTCATCAAATACACTGGCATTTTGCGCCTTTACTAGGTTAGTCTAAAGACTCACTAGTCGAGGTAAAAATGTCTGATATTAAAAAGAGTCACAAATTAGAAGGTGTATGTTATGACATTCGTGGGCCGGTTTTAGCGCAAGCTAAAAAAATGGAAGACGAAGGTCAAAAAGTATTAAAATTGAATATAGGTAATCCGGCTGCTTTTGGTTTTGATATGCCAGAAGATATGCACCGCGATATTATTCGTAACTTATATTCAGCCCAAGGTTACTGTGACTCTAAAGGCCTCTATTCAGCTCGCGTGGCTATTTATCAACACTACCAACAACGTGGATTACATAATTTAGATGTAGATAACATTTATATTGGTAATGGCGTAAGCGAACTTATTCAGATGATCACCCAAGCGCTATTAAATAATGGTGACGAAGTGCTTATTCCTGCTCCAGATTATCCACTTTGGACTGCTTCGGTCACGTTATCGGGTGGTAATCCGGTACATTATTTATGTGATGAAGAGCAAGATTGGTTTCCGGATATTGCCGATATAAAAAGTAAAATCACGTCTAAAACTAAAGCTCTGGTATTAATTAATCCTAATAATCCTACGGGTGCGGTTTACAGTGATGATTTGTTAATGCAATTAATTGATATAGCGCGTGAACATAAACTGCTGTTATTGAGCGATGAAATTTACGAAAAGATTTTATACGATGGTATAACGCATACTTCAATCGGCTCACTTTGCGACGATGTGCCTATTATTACTTTTAATGGTTTAGCTAAAACCTACCGTGCAGCGGGGCTGAGAATGGGGTGGATGGTTCTAAGCGGTCGTACCTCGGTAATGGATGATTTACGCAAAGGCCTAGAAATACTTTCATCTATGCGTTTGTGCGCCAATGTACCTGCACAGTATGCGATTCAACAGGCTTTGGGCGGCGTGCAATCAATTGATAGTCTAATAAACCCGGGTGGGCGCTTGTATGAGCAGCGTGATATTGCATGGCGCGGATTAAATGATATTGAAGGCATTAGTTGTAAAAAACCTAAAGGCGCACTCTATGCGTTTGCCAAAGTAGATACAGCACTTTTTAACATCAAAGATGATGAAAAGATGATGTACGATTTGCTAAAAGCCGAAAAAATATTACTTGTACATGGCAGGGCGTTTAATTGGCCAGATCCTGATCATTTTAGGTTGGTCTTTTTACCAAACAAAGATGATTTGTCGGATGCGATGATAAAAATGAAACGCTTTTTTAAAGATTACCGCCAAGTTTAATTTAAAAATAAATAAACAAAAAACGAGCCAGTTTAGGCTCGTTTTTGTTTTAAACGTCAATAGACATAACTATTTAATACGCGCTATCTACCCGAACAGTGTTGTCGGTTAAGTATACTAATCTTACGTTGTCACCTTTGCTAAAACGCATTGATTGGTCTTGATCTTGAACGACCATAAATTGATCTCCATTTTCAACTTGTATCAACAACTCTACAAAATGACTTTGTTCGTAATGACTTTTTTTCTGACTATTATGCGCTACGTTACCACCTATTATAGAACCAAGTATGGTGGCAACAGTGCGTCCGCTTCCGCCACCAAACTGATTACCTACAACACCGCCCAGTAATGCGCCGCCAAAGGTTTTCCAGCCGTTGTTTTTGTCTTGAATGATTTCTTGTTCGGTAATATTGCGTACCGATTTTACATCACCAAATAAAACTTGCTGAACAGGCACTGCTTTGTTGCGCTCGTATTTAGCAAATGTAGGTGCGCTAATTGTAAGTAATACGCACATTAATACAGTAATTGCTTTCATAACTTGCTCCTTTTATACCAACCTGCATAAATCTTTGATCAATTTAACGAATTAAATTGCGCTATAACGTCGTTAAAAATTTTTTATTTAGAACAACTAAATACAAAAATTTTTGCCTAGTACTAGCGTAATTTTCTTAACGTTAAATAGACCCCATATATAAGCTGATTGGTATTAGCTACCAGCCAAAGGTTGATTTTTCTTTAGTTTTACGAATTTCAGTTTCGTCTGCCCACTCAACTAGGCCGCTTTCCATATCCATTAAACGCATTGTAAATTTGTAGTATACGTCTGATTTATCGGCATTTGATTTAACGATGCTTGATAAGTTTCCGTATAACATATATTGCGCACCAATTTGTTTACCAAATGCAACGGCTGTTGCAGGGTTAACAAGAGCATCTTCATTTTGAAACGTTAATTGCTCACGTACTGACTCAACACGGGTCATATCTACAAAACGGAACTTACCGCTGCGTAGCATTTGTGTTGAGATTGAATCGGTGATTGATTCTGTATCAATGTGCTCGCTGGTTTTATTTTTAATACGTTCAACAAATACTACAGGGCGTTTATTAACGGTCATTGTGCCAACAACAGGTGAGCTGAGTAATGAGTCGGTCATTTGGCTCGCTACTTTTTGTAAGTCGGTAGAACCAAAATTAATATCTGTTGTTTCTACTGCTTGTGCATCGCCATAACTTACTACGGCTTTATTAGCACAGCCACTTAATACTAAAGCGCTCAAGCCAACTAAAGCGTAAGTTGATGCTGTTTTAAATTTGTTACTGATGATCATGGTTGTTTCCTTTAATCTTTAAATTCTTGTGATTCGGTAGACACTTCTCTTACTGCTAAAGAAAAGGTAACCGCATCAGAGCTAGGTGCTAAGCCCGGTAATTGTGTTTTTGCAAAACCAAATAAGGTGAGTGCTTGCCAAGGTGAATGATTGCCTTTAATAACAAAGCCGTCTTTATCAAACCAATTAAATTGATACTGCAAATACTGTGATTTTTTATACTGGCTCGAAAGTGTCACTACTACATCGGTTAACTGGTTGGTTTGACGTGTTTTAACATCAGTAATGGCCAGCTTTTTACCGAGCTCTGGGTTATCTACACGTAATTGCTCATTAAACTGATTTTTATTTTGTTCAACAGAAATACCCGATGTAACCGGTTTGCTGGAACATGCACTGAGCATTAAGACTGCTAATAATGGCGCTATGTATTTCATGATGGCTCCTAAAGTTGAACTACGTGGTAATTAAAGTAGTTATTAACGGAGGTTAAGTAAATTAACGTTAACCCTTGCTTACTAACGGTAAAATTTATAGGTGCTTGTGTGCCTATATGCAGAGAATGCTCACCTGTATTTAGGCTTTGCCTTGCAACACTTATTTGATTTGGAAGTGTAAGCCAGCTACGTGTATCAGCTTGCTCAGACGCCAAATTATAAATATTAGCAAGTATGTTGCCTACATCACCGGCACTGCGAGCAAGTTCTGCACGCACTTTCTCTTTAGCTACTAATCTAAGTACTTGGCGAGCTACTTTTGCAGGTATTTGATCTTCTAATGTTTTTGCTGCAAGTGCTTCAATGTGTACTAATGGGCTCAGCTCTAAGCTTTGTGCATCTATGCTTATATTATTAAGGCGGCGTACATAGGCATTATCTTTATATACTGGCATTGCAAGGCTGTAAAAGCGTGCATCGCCGCGTGATGAATAAATTGGTAAGCGCAGTTTAAATTCATCTTGTTTTGGTACTAAGCCTTGTTCAAATAAAACAATTACTTCGCCTTGTGTTGCAGAAATTGTGGGTGCATCACTAAAACGTTTTTTCAATTCGCTTAGGTCTTGGTCAAACCCTTGTTTTTTAGCAAGGCGCATTACGTCCTGCTGTAAATAAATATTGTTAGGTTGTATAGCCAGTGCTTTTTTATAATCAATATAAGCATCATCATACTGTTTAGCACTTTGGTAAAGCAAAGCAGATAAATAAAATGTGTAGGCATTTTGAAAGCCATTTTTCACGTCTCTGGTCACATTGCCCATGCTAGGGTAGTGCTGTTGCGCTTCCTTAACTGTTGAGTCGCCATCTGTTTTATTTTCGCTTAGTGCATCAACTTGTACTTTATTAGCGCGGCGAATTTCGACCAAAGCGCCTTCTACATCATTTTTATATACGTAGTTAAGTGCTTTATAACTATGAAGCATACTCATTTCGTAAGCCGGTGGCACATAAGTTATGGCTGAGTCGTTAGTAAATAACGCATTGCTTTGCTCAAGCCCCGCACTTACTTGTATTTTGGCGGCTTCACGTTTTTTTTGCATTTGCGTATACACGTTCTCAAATTTACTTTGTGCCTCTTGTGGCGTATTGGCTAAGTCGTTTAAGCGAGCTTGCTCAAGTTGGTTGAGTAAGTAGCTGCTGTGCATGGTGCTATTATCGGCAATAAGGGATTGCGCTTCTTCGATATTGTTTTTCTCGATCGCATTTCTTATTGGTGTCATTTGCGTGGCATAGTCATTAAATAGGTCATTAAAGCCCATTGTGCTACACCCACTTAAAATACAACAAAAGCTTAAAATTATACTTAGGCGCACTGCGCACTCCTCTCAATTTACCTGCATACATTAACATACTATTTTTGGCTAAATGTGTGAAATATTGTAAAAAATCGTAGAGTAAAACTGCCTGCTAATAAAGAAATATAAAATGACATTGGTGAACAAAGTGTGAATTTTTCTTGTTGAGTAACAATAGTGAAATGCTTAAGGTACTTTATTGGTCTTATTGAATACAATGATCCCTAAAGCGTAACGATAAATGAATTTTTTAAATGAAGTAATTGCTACTCATTAAGTCGTATATGAAAAATACTAAAAGGATATCTTTTGTTGTAGACACCGTATTTTGCAAATGCGGCTAAGATTTGAGTATAAATGATCTAATTTATTAAAACTAAATACTCTCTTTGCACAGTTATACCAATCCTGTTTAAATGTGCTGCTCATTTAGCGGTTTTATAGGCGCTTATGACAATGTTTTTAGCTTAGTAGGTTAATTAATTGAAATAACGCTGTAATTTGTTTTTATTGCTAAGGAATTTTTTTGAAAGCTACGTTGTACACAATCATTGCTTTAATTGCGTTTGCTGCAAACTCTCTTTTTTGCAGAATGGCTTTAGCCGAAGGCTATATAGATGCTTGGAACTTTACAGTTATTCGCTTACTCAGTGGTGCTGCGTGTTTGGGCATTATAATGGCTATTTATACCCATAACTTAAAGCGTAAAGGTGCATTTAACTCTGCAATTTTAAGCGATAAAGGAAGCTGGCGAAGCAGTATAAGCCTATTAGTTTATGCACTTTGTTTTTCGATTGCATACGTAGAGCTGGATACAGGCACCGGTGCACTGATTTTGTTTTCAGCCGTGCAACTCACTATGATTGGCTGGGGTATATATCAAAAAGAGCAGTTGAGTGTGCTTCAGTGGTGCGCGTTTATAGTGGCGCTAGGTGGGTTTGTATATTTAATGCTGCCATCTGCTGCTGTACCTTCATTATTAGGTGCATCACTTATGGCACTCAGTGGTGTGGCATGGGGTATTTACAGTATTCGCGGTAAAGTGTGCGTATCGCCACTACGTACTACGGGGTTTAACTTTATAAGAAGCTTAGTGGCTATCCCTGTTTTATTACTTGTTGGTATGAGTTATTTAAAAAATATGAGTATTGAAGGGGTTTTGCTTGCATGTGCCTCGGGTGCGATAGCGTCTGGAATTGGTTACAGTGTTTGGTATGTGGCTATGCCACTGCTTAAAAGTACCCAAGCTGCTGTTGTGCAGCTTTGTGTACCTGTACTTGCAGCCGTTGCCGGGGTCTTGTTTTTATCAGAGCAGGTAACAATGGAATTTATAGTAGCAAGCTCGTTAATATTAGGCGCTGTGCTGGTATTTATTTTAAATAAAAAGAAGGTTTAATATCATTTAAGTTAACCTTCTTTTTAAGGGGGACTCACGTTTGTTACAAAGCGTGTATAAATAGCGGGTAAGTTATCAAGTATTGCCTGCTTACCCTGTAGTTCACTGTTTTTTATGCATTCAAAAAGTACTTGCTCGCTAAGCTTATTCACTAATAATTGCGATCGCTTAATATGGCTTATATGCCAAAGCTCAGGTGCTACGCCGCCTAAATCATGCTGGTAAGGGCGATAAAAGCCAAATTTATCTAAGTTAGTATCAAGCCAATTACTTAAAGGCGCAAACGGCCCACCTAGCAGGTATTCATCAGGTGTTAGCTGTAGTTTATAATCATCACTTACCGCAGCTTTATCAAACACATCTAAATCGGTGCCTAAATGGTGCCTGCTTGCCCCAGGTAATGCAGAGTAGAGCATTATTGCTATGCATTTATCTACATCATTTAATTTAGTTAAATCTACAACCTTTTGCTGTTTATTATAAACAGGTCGAATACCTAAAAACTTATTATTCCAAATAATTGATTGACGATTAAAGTCGCGAAAACTTGAGGCAATAGTAAGCTCAAATCCTGCTTTTTGTGCTGCACTTTGCAGCGCTAAAAAGTCGTTAATAATAGCGCTGTGCAAGCGATGATTTTGTATATCAGTTAAATGTGTATCACTTTGCCCTGTGATACACATCATTGGTGTTGGTTTAGTTACATCCATTATGCTAAAAGTTGCTCTAATATTTGCTCGTAAATGTCGGTAAGGGCTATTAAATCATCGGTACTTACGCATTCATCTACTTTATGAATAGTGGCGTTACGTGGGCCAAGTTCAATTACTTTAGCGCCTGTTTGTGCAATAAAGCGACCGTCAGATGTGCCGCCGGTAGTTTCTAGATTCGTGGTTAAACCGGTTACTGATTTAATTGCGTTAACTGTGGCATCAACAAGCCGGCCGTGCTCGGTAATAAAAGGTAAGCCATTTACTATCCAGCTTAATTCATAATTTAAGTTATGCTTTTGTAGAATGTCATTTACACGCTGTTGTAATTGCTCATGCGTTACTTGCGTGCTAAATCTAAAGTTAAACTGTACTTCTAGATCACCCGGGATCACGTTACCAGCACCTGTGCCGCCATTAATATTCGAAATTTGAAAGCTGGTAGCAGGGAAGTATTCATTTCCGTTATCCCACACCGTTTGGCTAAGTTCAGTAAGGGCAGGCGTTGCTAGATGAATTGGGTTTTGTGCTAAATGTGGGTAGGCGACATGACCTTGTACGCCTTTAACCGTTAGGTAAGCGGTAAGTGAACCTCTGCGGCCATTTTTAACAACATCACCTAATACATCTCGTGATGAGGGTTCGCCTACTAGGCACATATCAATTTTTTCACCACGGGCTTCTAGTGTATCTATTACACGTGTTGTGCCGTTTATAAACGGTCCTTCTTCGTCAGAAGTGATTAAAAAAGAAATCGAGCCTTTATGATCTGGATGTTTAGTAACAAAACGCTCTGTTGCTACAAGCATTGCGGCTAATGAGCCTTTCATATCGGCAGCGCCACGCCCGTGCAGTAGGCCATCTTTTATTAATCCTGAAAACGGCGGGTGTTGCCAATTTTTTTCAGGGCCTGTTGGTACAACGTCGGTGTGACCTGCAAAACAAAAGTGCGGCGATTGTGTGCCTTTTCGAGCCCAAGTATTAAGTGTGTCGGTAAAAAATAATGATTCTATATTAAAACCAACTGCAGCAAGGCGATCGTTCATCATTTGTTGGCAGCCAGCATCTTCGGGCGTTACCGATTCACGTTGGATTAGCGCTTGGGCGAGTTGAATTACGTCATTAGTCATTATTTAAAAATCTCGTCGTATTGGGCTGCTTTAAAACCTAAATGGTAACTGCCATTGTTTACCAGTACTGGACGTTTGATCATGGCAGGTTGTTCAACCAACAATGGGATAGCACTTTCTTTAGTTAGGCTTTGTTTTTGCTCATCAGTTAATGCGCGATAAGTTGTTCCACGTTTATTAACGAGTTGTTCCCAATCGAGCTTGTCTGCAAAATCACTCACCATTTGCTCATTTACACCATCTTTGCGGTAGTCATGAAACGTAAATTCGATGTTGTTATCAGTTAAATGTTTTTTAGCTTTTTTTATCGTATCGCAGTTGCTAATGCCGTATAGAGTGATCATAAATCTAGTTCTTCTTAATAATAGTTAATAGTGTGTCTTCACCCGCATTTACATGCGAATGCGAGTAATGAAATGTGCCAAGGTTATGGCCGTTTAGTAAAATTAAACTAGCAAGCATTGGAGTATCAAGTTCTCGTAAATCAAAATAAGCAAGGCGTTGACCTTTGCATATTTTGCTACCATTGAGTTGCGCAATATGGGTATGCGTAATTGATTGCGAATCAAAAATAGTTAAGTTAATCAAGACTTTTAGACCATTATTAGCTTGTAGAATAAACTCAGTACCTGCATTTTTTACTTGTAATAAAGTTCCATCAAACGGTGCTAAAATTTTATGACTTGTTAGTTGCACCATAATACCAGGGCCCAGAGTGCCAAAACGAAAAAAAGGTTCTGGGTGCTCATTCAGTTCAATTACTTTACCTGTAAATGGGCTGGTAATATTTATTGCATTAAGAGGCGTTTTATTTTGAGCTAAATAGTCAATTTTTTGAGCTTTCATAAGTTAATTTACCACCACGTTATAACCCTCTTTTTTTAAAGCGGAAATAGCATTTTCTGCAGTGTGTTTTTTTATGAGAATATAATCAGTATCGTAGGTTGAGATTGAAAAGATAGAAATTTTAGCGCGCGCTAATACCCCTGAAATATTAGCCATAATTCCGGTTAACGAAAAGCCAAGTGGACCTACAACCTCTAAAGCTTGCCAGTCGGGTTCGGTATCCAGGCTTTTTACTTCAAAATCGCTTGGGCATACAATTGAAAGTTCATCATGAGTTTTAGAAATAAAAAACAAAGATTGCTTTAAAAGTGCCGCAGGTATGTCGGCATCTACATCTAAACTGTGTATAGATAAAATGGTGCTGTGTAATTGTAATGTTTGTTTTGACATTAAAAGCCTGCGAACAGCAATATTGATAGCTTTATAGTATAGATTATTGGCTTTAAATTAAAGGTGTAACAACGACTAACTCAGCAGTAAATAAGTAGATAAAAGAAGGGAGTAAAAACTTACCCACAATTTCTGTGGATAAGTATGGGGGTTGCAGGGTATAAATAACCTAACTAGTTAATTATTAAATAAATAATAGCTAGGCTATAAAAAGCACACGTTACGTTTAATGAGTAATTAGCGCTTCTGTTTGAGCTGCCTGAATGGCAGTTAAGGCGATTGTATACACAATATCATCAACTAATGCACCACGGCTTAAATCGTTTACAGGTTTACGCATACCTTGCAGCATAGGGCCAATACTTATCAAGTCGGCACTACGTTGTACTGCTTTATACGTGGTATTACCCGTATTTAAATCTGGGAATATAAATACGGTCGCTTTACCGGCTACAGGGCTGTTAGGTGCTTTTTTAAGTGCTACGTTTTCCATTATAGCGGCATCGTATTGTAGTGGGCCGTCGATAATTAGATCAGGACGTTTTTGTTTTGCTATTTTTGTGGCTTCACGTACTTTTTCAACATCGGCACCTGTACCAGACGTACCCGTGCTGTAGCTGATCATGGCAACACGCGGCTCTATGCCAAATGCAGCTGCAGAGTCGGCAGATTGAATCGCTATGTCTGCGAGTTGTTCAGCATTAGGGTCTGGGTTAATCGCACAGTCACCGTAAACTAATACTTGGTCAGGCAGTAGCATAAAAAATACAGATGATACTAGTGATGACCCTGGTGCTGTTCTAATCAATTGCAGTGGTGGGCGAATTGTATTTGCCGTAGTGTTTACTGCGCCCGATACTAAACCGTCTACTTTACCTTGCTCAAGCATCATTGTACCGAGTACGACGTTATCTTGTAGTTGCTCTTGTGCTACTACGGCAGTTAGGCCTTTGCTTTTACGAATTTCGACCATAGGCGCAATATAATCATTAATAATGCTTTGAGGCTCGATAATACCTACATGTTCGTTTAGCTCAATACCTTGCTGCTGTGCAATACGCATTATTTCTTCGCGATCGCCTAGTAATATAGTTTTAGCAATTCCGCGTTGACCACAAATAGCAGCCGCTTTAATTGTACGAGGTTCATTACCTTCTGGTAGAACCACGGTTTTACCTGCTTTACGCGCTTTAGTGGTAAGTAAGTAACGAAATGCGGGTGGTGATAACTTACGAGTTTTACCTACACTTTTAGCTAGAGTATCTAGCCAGCTTGAATTGATATGCTCTGCGTTGTGATCTTTTACTTTTTCAATACGTTGGTCATCATCATTTGGTACTTCCATATTAAAGTTATGCAGTAGTAATGATGTACGCCACGTGTCTGCATCGGTTGCGAGTATTGGCAAACCGGTTTTCATGGCTTGCTCACACAAGGCCATAATACGTGGCTCTGGCTCAAAACCACCGGTGAGTAATATAGCGCCAAGTTTAGTGCCGTTCATAGCAGATAAGCACGCAGCAACAAGTATGTCAGAGCGATCGCCCGGTGTTACTAATAAAGCGCCTGGCGTAAAATAATTTAAAATATTTGAAACCGTACGAGCACAAAAAGTAATACGGCGCAGACGACGATGAAGCATATCGCCTTCGTTAATAATCGTGGCTTTTAAGTATGCGCTTAAGTCTTTTACGCGCGGCGCTACTAAGTCAAAATCCCACGGGATTGCACCAAGTAACATAAACGGATTTTTTTTAAAAATAGGTAGGGATGCTAAACGATTTAACTCGTTTTCAAGCTCTTCAGGTTTATAGGCATCGACTAAATCGGCGCGTGCACGACCTTCTTCATCAAGTGGCGCATTTACTTTATTAAAAATACAGCCCAGTACGCGAGGATGATCGATACCACCGTAGTTACCTGCTGCAATTTCAAGGCGGTCTTCTATTTGAGTAATGGTGTAATTACCTGGAGTAAGTACAAATACAATTTCGGCGCCGAGGGTTTGCGCAATTTCGCGGTTTACACGCCCAGCATAAGGTTGGCGACGAGTAGGTACCATACCTTCAATAATAGCGACTTCGTCGTCGTTTATTTTACTTTCAAAGCGTTCAACAATTTCCTCTAGTAGGTCATCACCTTTACCGTCGCCAATCATTTGCTCAGCATAATCAAGTGCAAAAGGCATTGGTGGGTTAATAGGTGAGCCTTGAGTAACTATTTGCGTTGATTTTTCAGGGCCTGTTTCACCAGAACGAGGCTGAGCTATTGGTTTAAAAAAGTTAACTTTAACTGTTTTTTGTTCAAGTGCACGCACTAAACCAACTGATACCGACGTTAAACCCACACCGGTAGAAACAGGAATTAACATAATACGACGTGCCATATTAAAGCTCCTTTACAATATTTGCAGCATCGCTTGCTATTACCCACTCTTCGTTTGTAGGTATGACGATAACTTTAATTTTTGTTTTTTTAGCGCTAATAATCCCTTGTTGTCCAAATCGCGCATTAAGGTTAGCTTGCTCATCACAATCAATGTTTAAAAAGGCAAGTTGAGAGATTACTTTTTTACGAATAAGATCTGAATTTTCGCCAATACCACCAGTAAAAATTACAGCGTCTAGGCGCTGTAATGGCACCATGTAGGCTGCAATTTGTTTGGCTAGCCGGTAGCAAAACATATCAATTGCTAGAGTTGCTCTTTGATTCCCAGAAAGCGAAGCTTCTTCAATTGTACGGCAATCGTTAGAAAGCCCACTTATGCCCAGTAAACCGCTTTCTTGATTTAGTAAATCGTCAATTTGCTGCGCGCTATAGTTTAGTTGTGTAGTTAAAAAGTTAAATAAACCGGGATCGATATCACCACTACGCATACCCATAATTAAGCCTGCAAGGGGAGTTAAGCCCATACTTGTATCAACACTTTTACCATTTTTTATTGCACATACAGAGCAGCCATTACCTAAATGAGCACTAATAAAATTACTTTCTTCAAGGGATTGATTTAATAGCTGAGCGGCTTGATCTGCAACATAGCAGTGGCTTGTACCATGAAAACCATAACGCCTTACGCCAAACTCGGTATATAACTTATAAGGAAGAGCATAAAGATAAGCGACTTCATCCATAGTTTGATGAAACGCGGTGTCAAATACCGCGACTTGGGGTAATCCTTTAAAAGTTTCTTTTGCAGATGAAATGCCTAATAAGTTAGCATGCCCGTGGAGTGGAGCAAGTGTTGCAGCTTGTGTAATTCCCGAAATAACATCTTCGTCTATAAGTATTGATTGTATAAAATGTTCACCACCGTGAACAACACGGTGACCTACCGCTATTAAGTGCTCATCTAATTTATGTGATTTAATTAATGCCACTAGGGTATTGATTGCTTCAGCATGAGCTTCGTTAGCTTTCAAATTAATAGCGGTCTTAGCCCCATTATATTTATATTTTATTGAAGGTGCTTCGCTTCCCAAGCGTTCAGCCAAACCAGAGATGACCTCGTAACCATTATTTGGATCTATAATGGCAAACTTTAAGCTAGAGCTACCACAATTTAAAACTAAAACGTGTTGTGATTCAGGAGGGGTTGTTGGCATAGATTCAATTCCCATAAACAAATTTAGTAAGTAAACGTTAATACGTAATCGTTACACTTACGGTATTAAATAAAGCAAAAACAATTGAGTGATCAAATGCAGAACAGTTAACGTAATGTTAAATACTTTACCTTAATTAGAGGGTTTTAGTTAGAACTGTATGCTATTTAATGGTAAATTTAAGCTCTTTAGCGCGGACAGTGTAACTCCTTCATTTTGTGTTACACTTTGCGTATAGCTCGTTTTTCCATTGTATTTAAAAGCAGTATCTGTGAGGAGTCATGATGCAAAAAAGTGTGATGTCACAACTACAAACAGGCCGTTTGTATGGTAAAAAATGGCCAATGCGCAAAGAGCTTGCGCCCTTATTTTTAGAGTTTAGAGTAATTAGAGCGACTGAGCTTGCCATTACAGTAATGCCAATCTTAGCCATGCTAACATTGTTTTTTCAGCTAAATTACTTGGGTTCTGATTTTTTACCGCAAGCCATTGCAAGTGCATTATTTTTTATATCGCTACCATTACAAGGTTTATTTTGGTTGGGTAAGCGAGCGCAAACGCCTTTAGAGCCTGCGATGCAAAAATGGTATAACGAGCTGTACACTAAAATGGCAGCTAATGGATATCAAACGCAGTTAAGTGAAAACAAGCCCCGTTATATGGAGCTTGCCAATTTACTTAAAGATATGTTTGATAAAATGGACAGGGCGTTTACTAAAGAGCAGTTTTAGAGAGTTACATCATTATCTATTTTGGTAAACTGAGTAATATAAAACGATAAGGTGACAGTGTGTTCACCTTTTTCTTCGAGTGCTTTCCAGTTCTCGGGTCTAAACTTCCATGCAAATGGCGTCATCATTATTAAGTTTTTAATATCAGTAAAGCTAAGCGCTATATGCTCTGTTAAAAGGATCTGCTCTGATTTTTGAAACCCTTTTGGAGTGGCTATTTCAGTATGTTCGTTTACTTCTGAATATATATACGATTTTAGTTCTTTTAAATGACAAGGTCCTGGGCTTGCAACTACTAATGTTGCGTTTTGATTTGCTAGGCGTTCAAGCTCTTGCTCAAACAAAGGTGCAAATACACTTATAAGTACATCAGCAAATTGGCTTTTAAAGGGCGCTTGGCTGATTGATGCCACACTAAATTGGCAATTAGGGTAGCGCTTAGCTGCATATCTAACCGCTGATTTTGAAATGTCGACACCGTATACAACAGCATTTGTTTTATTCGCGATTGCTTGGGTATAAAACCCTTCACCGCATCCTAAATCAATAATAGTATTCGCACTTATATTACTGATTATATCACTAAGGCTTTGCTGTAAAAAACGATAATACCCACGCTCTAAAAATGCACGTCTGGCTTGTACCATTTCAAGTGAATCACCCGGTTGTTTTGAATTTTTCTGTTGCACAGGCAGTAAATTAACATAGCCTTCTTTAGCAAAATCAAAGCTGTGGTTGTTAGCACAATGAAGTGTTGAATCAGTTTTCAAAAGTGCTAGGTTACACAGCGGGCATTGATATTCAAGACTCATGAGCCTAGGTAGTCCTTATCGTAAAAAGTTTTTACCCAATGTGGGCGATAGGTGATCATAATTGTTATAGCCATGCCATTGAGCATAGCTTCAGGAAACCAAATAATAGCACTTAAATAAACGTAGTTATCTGCAAGTTCTTGCCAATTGTATTGCCCTATAGCTAAGTAAAATAAAGCACCTAGGCTTATTTTTATACAGGCTATAAATCCTGCGGTTATAAACGCGCAAACAAATATATAAACAAAAAAATGACGAGGTAAATATTGGTAACTAATTATAAAGCCAAGATAGCTCAATATTATAGGAACAAACGCACCAATAAGCAGTTGTACTGGTAACAGTTCAAGCTCAATTTGACCAAAGGCAGCCAGTAGGGCTGTGGCAAGTAAGCTACTTAAAATAGTCAATCGCCAGCCTAAAATTAATGTAGCTGCCGTAACACCTAGTATGTGTAAATCAAGGCCAGTTAAAATGCCAGCCTTTATTCGCCAAAGTACTGCAAACACTAACGCACACGCAAGCACACCAGTTTGACGGACTGGCGTATTAAGCAATGTTTTATATGTTTCTCTATCAAAGCTTAAAATAGCAATGATAATTACAAGAGCCCAAAGTAGCCCCTGCATTGTTAGGCTGAGCATAATAATTACTTAAATGTTGACCATATAGGGGCATGATCTGACGGTTTTTCAATACCGCGAAGTTCGTAATCAATACCTGTATCTATGCAGCGTGCTGCAAGCTCATTGGTTGCAAGCACTACATCTATACGAAGTCCTCGATTATCTACAAACCCTTTAGAGCGATAGTCAAACCACGAGTATTGATCGTCTGTTTCGGGGTTTTGCTCTCTAAAGGTGTCTTTAAAACCCCAATTAAGTAATGTTGCAAGCCATTCACGTTCTACCGGTTGGAAAGAACATTTACCCGTTTTTAACCAACGTTTAGCATTTACGTCGCCAATACCAATATCTAAATCGGTAGGTGATATGTTGATATCACCCATAACGATGACGTCTTGATCGGGTGTGTGATTGGTTTCAAGGTGTGTCATTAAATCTTTATAAAATTGACGTTTATAAGGGAATTTAGTTTCGTGATTAATATTATCACCTTGTGGGAAATAGCCATTCATAACAGTAAGGTCGCGACCGTTTTCTTGTTCAACAGTGACGCTTATCATGCGTTTTTGCGATTCATCTGTATCGGTGGCAAAACCTTTTAAGACCGACTTAGGCTCTTTTTTGCATAACATAGCTACGCCATAATGCGCTTTTTGACCATGAAAGTAGACGTGATATCCCATTTTTTGTACATCTTCTAATGGGAATGCTTCGTCGTGAACTTTAATCTCTTGCAAGCCAATAACGTCTGGTTGATGCTTGTCGATAATTGCTTGTAATTGGTGAAGACGAGCACGCAGACCATTGATATTGAAAGAAATCACTTTCATAAAATTTACCTTAAAATTGGTTCTATTTAATAGATTAAATTGTATCAGTAAATACGCGTACATAACATGACTGAATTGAGATAATAGCTGCACAAATGTTGATCAATTGGTGGGTAAAGTTTAAACATTGTGAATACAATATTAATTATTTAAATAAATAAAAAATTCAATTGAACTTAACTTTATTGAATATATAATGCGCGAAATTCACTTGTTTAGCTCGTTCAAATAGGATCTCTCATGAAAACTCAACTACTTTTAGCCACTGCTTTACTAGCATCTGCAACTGCGTCAGCTCAAAGCAATACTTACTTTAGCCAAGATAACAAAATTGAGTCTAAGTTATGTGTACTAAGTGCAAACGAAGGCTTTAGCGTTGCTCGTAAAGAAGCTGCCCAGCACGGTGTTTACCTATCTCGTTTTTCTAAAAGCATTTTATGTAATGGTGAAGATATTCGTGATATTGCTAAAAAAACGACATTACGCAACGCATCAGTTGAGAAAGTAGAAGTATTTGCAAAAGACGCTCAGCAAGAAACTCAATTATGTATGACGGCTTTAAAACAAGGTTTAGCACCTGTTCGTCAAAAAATTGGTAACCTAAACTCATTAAAATGTAATGGTCAAAACGTTACTGAGTTTGTTAAACGCTACCAAAACGCAGCAATCTAATTATTAGTTTAATTATATAAGTAAAATTGAAATACCTGGTTTTTACCAGGTATTTTTTTGCAAAAATTACAAGGGTGTTTGCAAAGCTTGCAGGCTTAACTTATTGAAAGTGTTTAATAAACATACTATAAAATCGTTAAGCTTTTGATTTATTTGGTTTAACTATTGTTGGCATCCGAATTGTATTAACTAGGGTGACATTTAATTAATTACGAAGGATACGTCTTATGAAAAAGTTAACATTAGCAGCCACTATTCTAGCATCATTAAGCCTAGCGGCTTGTTCATCTAATCAAGGTCTTGAAAGAATAGACAGTGACTTTGCAAGTTTAGATAATGATAGCGATGGCTACATCTCAAAAGTTGAAGCTGATGACGATAGCATTTGGGACCATTTTTCAAATATTGATACCAATATGGATAACGAAATTAGCCGCAAAGAATTTAACACTTATATGAAGCTTAATAATGGCAAAGTAGCCACTGATTCTGAAGTAAGTGAGTCGGCATTTAAAGCTGAAATTACTAAATTCGATAAAATTGAAAGCAGCTTTGCAAGTCTAGATAACGACAGCAATGGCTATATCTCGGTAGTTGAAGGTAACGATGATGATATTTCAAATCATTTTGGTTACATGGATAAAAACCAAGATAAGCGCATCAGTAAAAGCGAGTTTATGGGTTACATTAAAAAATACGGTAACGCAGTAGCTGAAGATGATGCATTAGAAGCTTTTAAAAGTAACTAATAGTTACCATTTTAGTAAGTAAGATTAAAGCCAGTGCTAGTCACTGGCTTTTTTGTGTTTTAAATTTAGTTATTTGATAGATATATTTTCCTAGTTTGGTGTTGTTCTGTCATAATAGATGGCTGTGTATTTTTATTTGTTAAGAGTGTGTATGGCGGGTCGGCGAATTAGTGATGAACAACTAGTTGAGATCATTGAAGCAGCTATTTTTGTTGCAGATAAGCCTGTTAGTAAACGCCACCTCAAAGACATCGTATTAATAGATTTAGCTATTTCTATGGTGCGAATAAATGAAGCAATAGATACAATACAAGAGCATTTTCAAACTCGTGGTATTCGCTTAGTTGAAGTTGGTAGTGGGTATCGGTTTCAGGCATGCAGTAGTTTAAGCCCTTGGTTAAATAACTTGTGGCAAGAACGCGCACCAAAATACTCGCGTGCTTTACTGGAAACATTATCACTTATTGCATACAGGCAGCCCATTACACGCGGCGAAATTGAGCAAGTAAGAGGTGTTACTACGGGTTCGAATATTATTAAAACCTTACTCGAAAGAGAGTGGGTTAAAGTGGTAGGGCATAAAGAGGTTCCGGGAAAGCCGGCTTTATATGCAACTACTAAGCAATTTTTAGATTATTTTTCGTTAACTGGGCTTGAAAATTTACCTGCGTTGCCAACAGAGCAGCAAAGTAAAATTAACCAGTTATTGAGCGATCCTTCTGTGAGAGAACCATCCGAATGAGTATTATACAAGGTGAAAAGTTACAAAAAGTCTTAGCCCGTGCAGGCGTAGGCTCACGCCGTGAAATGGAAAAATACATTGACGCAAACCGCGTTAGTGTAAACGGTAAAGTGGCAAAGTTAGGTGACCGTGTTGAAGAAACCGATTTGATTCGTGTTGACGGACACAGTGTAAAAATCGAAGAAAAAGCAGACCGAATCTGTCGTGTGATTATGTATAACAAACCAGAAGGTGAATTAAGTACACGTAAAGATCCTGAAGGGCGTCGTACTGTATTTGACCGACTTCCGCGTATTGATGGCGATCGCTGGATTGCGGTCGGTCGACTAGACGTTAATACATCGGGTTTAATGCTTTTTACAAACGATGGTGAACTGGCAAACCGTTTAATGCACCCAAGCTATGAAGTAGAGCGTGAATACTCTGCACGTGTATTTGGTGAAGTAACCAACGAGACGGTTAAAAACTTACTACGTGGTGTTGAACTTGAAGATGGTCCAGCCAAATTCACGACTGTAACCCCTATGGGTGGTGAAGGTGTTAACCGTTGGTTTAACGTAACGTTAAATGAAGGGCGTAACCGTGAAGTTCGTCGTTTATGGCAGTCCCAAGATGCGGAAGTATCTCGTCTTATTCGTATTCGTTACGGTAAACTAGAGCTTGATAAGCGCGTGCCACAAGGTGGTTGGATGGAGTATGATTTAGAAACAGTAAACTACTTGCGTAAAACCGTTAAATTAGGCCGCGAAACACAAACTAAGCTTTCTGTTATGCCTGAAAAACGCAAAGATAAACGCGCTAAAATCAACCAAATTCGTAAAGCAGTTAAAAAACACAATCAGCGTGTTAAGCCGACTAAACGTAAATAATCAATTAGTTATTTATTGAACACAAAAAAGCCGCTAATTGCGGCTTTTTTAATGTGCTGTTTAAATTATTTAAACTCTAAATTACTTTTTTACTTGAGCATCTAACGATTCGCCATTAACTTCACTAGAATCGTCACTCATTAGATATAAATATGTAGGCATTAAATCCTCTGGTGTAGCAAGCGCGTCTCTATCTTCACCTGGATATGCAGCAGCTCGCATTGAAGTGCGAGTAGCGCCTGGGTTAATACAGTTTACACGAATATTCGTTTTACCTACTTCACATGCCCATGTTTGCATCATACCTTCCACTGCAAATTTTGAGATGGCATAAGGCCCCCAAAATTCACGACCTTTGCGGCCTACACCTGATGACGTAAATACTATCGATGCATTATTAGACTTACGAAGAACAGGAAAAAGTGCTTTAGTGATCATTGCTTGTGCAGTCACGTTTACTTTCATTATGTTTTCGAACGTAGATGAGCAAAAATGTTCAAGCGGACCGAGTGACCCTAAAATACCTGCATTATTAAGCAACCCATCAAGGCGTCCAAACTGATATTCGATTGTTGCAGCAAGGTCACGGTAGTTTTGCTTCGTTGCGCCTTTTAAATCCATAGGGACTATTGCAGGTTTAGGGTAGCCAGCATTAACAATTTCATCGTAAACACATTCAAGTTTATTAGTTGTTTTTCCTAATAAGATAACTGTAGCGCCGTATTTTGCATACGTAATTGCTGCAACTCGGCCAATACCATCACCGGCGCCTGTTATTAAAATAACTTTATCTTTAAGTGCGTTTTCAGCTGCTTGATATGTGTGCATAAAAGTACCAATTCATATAATTTTTTTGATTTTAACATAGCGAAACGTGAAGTAATCGAATTTATTGTAAAATTAGGTGGCGAAAATAGAAACTTTACGTTAAGTTTAACTGGTCTAATGTCTCATTAATAACCTGATTACATTGTTTTAACTTAATACACTGATTAAACACACTATAAAAATAAAATACGTGCGGAGCCAACAATATGAAAAAAATGCTACTTTCACTCTCAGTTACAGCTGCTTTAGCAGGTTGTGGCGGTGGAGAAACGTTAACAGATGTCAAAAATGACACAGCACCAGTTGTCCCAACAGCAACAGTTACATTTGATCCTGCAGCAGGTATCTTATCGGTACCTAACGATTTACTACTCAGTGGTACTTTAGACGGGACTCTAAATCTGCCAGATGAAACAGATGATAATAATATTTTTGTTTCTCGCGCGGCTTATGCAAACCCTCAACTTGCACTAGGTGCGCTTGACGGTTGGTCTTCGCAGGTTCCTTATAAAATTGATTTAACATTTCCACCAAATGTTAGTTTAGATGAAGCGTCTGCGGGGACCCCTGGTACAGTAAGGATTTTTGAAGTTGTAATGGGTGCGAGTTTAACCGACGCAGAATGTTCTGTAGTCGCTGCTGGAACAGCTTGTAAACTGGTTGGCGAGCTTACTTTTGGCGTTGACTTTGTAACTCAGGCCTCAGGTGATGGCGTTGCAATTATTCCTTTAAAACCATTTACGGCCGGTAGCTCATACATCAATGTATTAACTACAGGGCTTAAAGATTCTTTAGGTCGTTCTATTGAGCCTTCATCTACTTATGCCTCTGTGAGTGAAGAAGCGCCATTAATTACAGATGCTCAACTTGGTTTACAAGGTGCTGTAAATAGCTACGAAAATGTAGTGGTTAGTTCAGGTGACATTTCAAAAGACGATATTATTTTTTCTAGCGCAATGACTATTCAGTCTGCAGGGCCAGTGCTTGGTACCATTAAACAATTATTAGCTGGTAGTTTGAGAAACCCTGCAACCATACCAAAAATAACTATCACAGAGTCTGAAGAAACGGTTAAAGATTTTTTAGATTTTCCAGATATAGCTACTTTTGCACCATTTGATGCTGTTGAATACATTAAAGGTGAAATTACTTTACCAATGTATCTAGGCACACCAACAGGTACAGATATAAGTGCTTTGAATGACACATACTGGAAAGCAATGTGTTCAAGCCCTGTTGCAGTATTAAATCAGTTAGCCGCGGATCAAAAATTACGAGATGAGGGTAAAGAAGAAGATATTGATGCAACTATGTTTGACGAAGGGCCTTATGAAGACGTTTGTCAGCAAATAAATACCCGTCTACATGACTATCCAAAAATAGATATTACTCGGCATTTAACTAAATATAACCCAGTTCCACTAGCTCAAAGCAATGAGACTATACCTGTACAAATTACAAAGCCAATTTTAGCTGATATAAATATTTATCGTTCAGTTTATGGTTTACCTGAGCTTGAAAGTATCCCAGAAGGTGGTTGGCCTGTTGTTATTATGCAACACGGCATTACAACACAAAAAGAAAGTATGCTCGCTTTAACGGCGCAGCTTTCAATTCAGGGCTTTGCTACAGTTGCAATAGACCATCCTCGCCATGGTGAGCGTGGAATAGATGCTGATGATGATGGAACAGACGATTTTAATGCTACAACGGGCTCTGTGCTTAGTTACATGAACTTAAGTTCATTACTTGTTGCACGTGATAGCTTACGTCAATCGGCTGCTGATTTATTAGGCCTTCGTTTAGGCTTAAACTTTATTAACGATACAACTATTAATAGTAAAGACGTTACCTACATTGGGCATTCGTTAGGTTCTATTGTTGCTCCAGCATTTATTGCTCAAGCTAATACGCCAATGGCAGAAACGCTTGATCCGCTATTTAATGTAAACACGGTAGCTCTTGCAAGTGGTGGTGGCGGTATAGCAAGCTTCTTACTTGAATCTGCTGCGTTTGGTCCATTTATTCAAGGTTCAGTACTTTCACAAGCGGGTACGACAGAAGCTGATGAATTTACTGCATACTTACAAGGAGATGCAGTTTCTAACTGTGGCTCATTAATACCAGACATGGAAGCTTACTTGACATGTGGTTACAACGAATATATTGCATCACTTACCACTGCGGGTGAAACGACTAAACTTACTAACATTCAAGGTGTATTTACACAGTTTGCTTTTGCGGCGCAAACAGCTCTAGATAGTGGCGACCCAACGAACTACGCAGCCACTGTGAAAGCATTAGGTACTCCTGTTTATACTAATGTTGTTGTGGGTGATGGTGTTGATAACAAGCCTGACCAAGTGATACCACCAATGGCAGCTAACAATCCTATTTCTGGCACAATTCCATTAGCTAACTTGATGGGTCTTGAAACAGTAAGCTCTTCGCAAGCCTTGAGTGAAGCACCGGCAAGCTATTTAGTTAAATTCACTAAAGGGCATCATGGTTCTATATTAACACCAGCTCAAGATGCTGCACAGGCTGCAACTGTTGAAGGCAGTGCTGCCGCTAATGCAGAAATGCAGTTGCAAGTAGCTGTTTATTTAGCTTCTCGTGGACGGATGTTATTAGTTTTCAACCCTGAGGTTGTGACTGATTAATAACCAGTAAAATAATTAACCTTTAAAAGCCACTGAAAAGTGGCTTTTTTTTGCTTTAAAGCATGCTAAATTAGCTGAAATTTATAAATGGAGAAACCAGTTGGAATTTTTATACGAATACGGTTTGTTTTTTGCTAAAACAGTTACTTTTGTTATCGCTATAGCAGTTATTTTAATGCTAATAGTTGGCGCTGCAGTTAAGCCAAAGGCCAAAAAAGGTGAAATACAAATTGACGATATATCAGAGCAGCTAGTTGAACTTAAAGAAAGCTTCTTACAAAATACGCTGGGTAAAAAAGAGCTTAAAGCGCATCAAAAACAACTTAAATCAAAGAGTAAAAAAGCAGATAAAGATGAGCCTAAACCTCGTTTATATGTAATTGACTTTGTGGGTAGTATGGACGCTCACGAAGTAGAAAGCTTACGAGAAGAAATAACGGCTATTATCTCTATTGCCGATCCAAGTAAAGACAAAGTACTTATTCGTTTAGAAAGTGGTGGCGGTGTTGTACATGGCTACGGACTTGCTGCATCTCAGTTACAGCGTATTAAAAGTGCGGGTATTCCTCTGAGTGTTGCAATTGATAAAGTGGCAGCAAGTGGTGGTTACATGATGGCGTGTGTCGCGGACGAGATACTTGCAGCGCCTTTTGCAATAGTTGGATCTATTGGTGTGATAGCTCAAATACCTAACTTTAATAAAATATTAAAGAAAAATGATGTTGAATTTGAGCAAATAACAGCAGGTGAATTTAAACGCACACTTACTTTATTTGGTGAAAACACAGATAAGGCCCGTGAAAAATTTCGTGAAGAAATTGAACAAACACATGATTTATTTAAAACGTTTGTAAGCACTCAACGCCCAAGGTTAGATATAAACTTAGTTGCGACAGGTGAGCATTGGTTTGCAACTCAAGCGATTGATAAAGGCTTGGTAGATGTTATAAAAACAAGTGATGATGCATTGCTAGAGCAGCAACATGAGCGCCAAATTTATAAGATTAAATACAAAGTTAAAAAAGGGTTGAGCGATAAGCTAGCTCTTGGCTTGAGTAGTGGTGTAAATAAAGTGGGAATAAACTTACTTTCTAAGTTTAAGTCGTTAAATCCTTAGATTAGAATCTTTTTTAGGATTCAGTTTAATTATTTTGACTCGAAAAAAAACCTTGATGGATTGCATCAAGGTTTTTTATAGCTGTATAAATGTAGCTTATGAGTCAATAGATTTATGATAATCTTCTAAGTCTTTAGCTGCATTAGGGTCGTTAAAGATGCTCTCATCAAGCTCCCCTTCAGATTTAGCTACAACACAGGTAACCATACAATCCCCGGTTACATTAACTGCTGTACGTGTCATATCAAGTAATCTATCTACACCGATAATGATTGCAATCCCTTCTACAGGTAAGCCAACTTGGTTAAGTACCATTGCCAGCATTATTAAACCAACACCAGGTACGCCTGCTGTACCTACAGAGGCAAGTGTTGCCGTTAATATAACCATAAGGTAATCAGAAATTGTTAAATCGACACTAAACACTTGTGCAATGAACACGGTAGCCACACCTTGCATAATAGCGGTGCCATCCATGTTAATGGTAGCACCCAGTGGGATAGTAAATGAGGCAACAGAGTTATTAGCGCCTAACTTTTTAGTGGCAGTTTCAAGTGTAATAGGCATAGTTGCGCTTGAGCTTGAAGTACTAAATGCAAATAAGCATGTGTGCTTCATTTTTGCTAAGAAAATAAGTGGGTTTAAGCCTGTAAGCACTTTTAGTAATAAGGTGTAATTTACAAGCGCATGTAATAACAGCGCCAATACGACCACGCCAAAATACTTCGCTAAGCTCACAATTAAGTTAAGCTCAATTGTGGTAAACAGTTTTGCCATTAAAAAGAACACGCCATAAGGGGCAATATTCATTAAAAGCGTAACTAGTTTTAAAATCACTGTGTTTAAATCTTCAAATACAGCAGCAACGCGTTTTCCCGCTTTACCACTTAATGCCATTGCTACACCAAATAAAAGTGCAAACACGATAACTTGAAGCATATTGCCTTTGGCCATTGCTTCAAAAGGATTCGTAGGAAACATATCTATAATTACACGAGCAAGAGTCGGTGCTTCTTTCGCATCGTATGTTGCATTAGATGGTAAACTTATACCTTCACCGGGGCTAAATAATAAGGCAAGCGTAATTGCTACTGTTATTGCAATAGCCGTAGTTAATAAATATAAACCAATAGATTTACCACCTAGGCGGCCTAGTTTTTTAGGGTCACTTAAGCTACAGGTACCACAAACAAGCGATACAAAAACAAGAGGAACAACTAACATTTTCAAGCTTGCAATGAATATTTGACCACCTACATGGAAAATACCATCCACAAAAAAGGCTTTAATTGGCAAAGAGAATAACCCAAGTGGTATTAGATAATCGTCTTCACCAGCTAATATAGCCTGAAATATAAAACCTACTGTAACCCCAAGCGCCATACCAATCATGATGCGAGTGGTCAAACTCATTGAACGGATTTTTGACATATTTCCTGATCTACATTTTATAAATTTGCCATAGACTACCAGCAAGGAAATATTTACTACAGAAAAAGTTAGTATTTATTTAAAAATATTTTGCATAAAAAAGTAATAAAAAACTATGATTTTAGACTAAGTTATAGGTTAATATTAAGTAATAATTAATACTACATATAATAACAACGCTAGGGAGAGGTTCATGCCTTTAATGCGACTACTCAGCATCTTATTGCTCAGTTTTTTACTTACAGCCTGTGGTGGCGGTGGGTCACTTGAAAAAGATGGCGAGACATTAAGTGATGATACAGGGAATACTGGTGGAGACACTATTATACAAGCAGCGAATATCGAAATTTCCTTTGAAGATCGTCCTGTCACTGCAGATTCACCATTAGAAATCACAGCGACAGTTGTAGGTACTGATGGGCAGCCAATACAACGTCAAGAAGTGAGTTTTACAACTACATTAGGCTCATTTATACCCGCAACAGGTAGTGCTCTAACTGACACTAGCGGGGTTGCAACTATTGAGCTAGCAGCTGGAAGTGTTGAAGGTGCAGGTACCGTTATAGCAACGTATGAAGAGACTAGCAGTAAACTCGGTTTTTATACTACCGGAGATGAAGCTCCATCGGATGATTCTAGCGCTAAAATTGACATTAAAATTTTACAAAACTGCCCCGATAATTGGCTTAGCATTGACCGTGACTCGATTGAGCTTAACTCCTCTGATTGTTCAGAAAATAGTAACCTTGTAGCTCAGCAAGCTATTATCTATGCAAAAATTACTAAAGCAGGGACGAATACCCCAGCAAGTAATGTGCTAGTTAGCGCTACGACGACATTAGGTGTTTTATTGCCAGAGAGCTTAACTGCAAAAACGGATGCGTTTGGTATTGCAGTTTTAAATCTATTACCTGGAAGTAGCTCTGGTGTAGGTCAGGTTGAATTGACATCACAAAGTAGCATCGCCTCTGCTTTATTTGAGATTAATGCTGTTCAAGTCAGTGTCGATTTAAGCTCGGGTATTGATTCGTCTGATATATTATCAGCGGGTTCTACTACAGTAATTACTGCGAAAATTGTAGATAGTAATAATAATTTATTTACGACACCCCTTGAAGTACAGTTTACGTCTGCATGTGCTCAAGAATCAACGCCTAGAGCAACTATTGATAGTGTTGTAAGCAGCATTGGAGGCATAGCCAGCACAACATATAAGGCTGATGGGTGTAATGGTGTTGATACAATCACGGCCACAGTGGTTACTGGTGGCAATGTTGCAACACAAACAATTAATATTAATGTAGCAGCAGCTCAAACGGGTTCTATTGCTCTTATGGGTTCGACCAATCAAGTTTTAGCTATTAAAGGAGCTGGGGGACAAACCCTCACTGAAAATTCAGAGTTAACCTTTAAACTTTTGGATATTAATGGAAATCCTGTAGGTCAAAAGCAAATAGATTTTGCACTTTCACAAAACCCCGGTGGTGCTTTATTGGGTAGCGTATTTCAATTTACCAACAACGAAGGTTTAGTAACTGTAAATGTGCGCTCAGGAAGAGCCGCCGGGGTTTTATCTGTTATTGCTTCTCATCAAGTAGTAAGTACAGATAACTCTCAAAACAGTGTTATTTCAATCGTTTCAAACGATATTACTATTACTACAGGGGTACCAGATCAAGACAGTTTCACTCTTGCAGTGCAATCGTTTAATACTGAGTCATTAAATGAAGCGGGAGTAACTACCGATTTAACCGTATTTGCCGCAGATCACTTTAATAATTTCGTACCTGATAATACGGCAATTTATATTGCCAGTGAAGGTGGGGCAGTAGGTACTATTGATGGGCAGCAGTTTTCACCTTTATTACTGTGCCGTACGATTGATGGTGTATGTAGTGCACAGTGGCGTAGCCAAAACCCTATTCCTTATCATTATAGTATTTACCAGAACTCTGTAGTAGAAAAGTGTGATCGACATTTTGGAAAAGCAGCACCTTGTTCTTTAGGCATCAGGGAGTCGCAATTAGATGCAAGTGGTAATTTAATCACTTATCTTGACAGTAGTGGTAATCCTATAGCGTTTAGTGATGCACCAGCACTTGCACCGATTGATTACCCTCTTGGAGGACGAGTAAGTTTGTTGGCTTATTCTGTGGGTGAGGAGTCATTCAATGATGTATCAGCAAATGGCGAATTTAATCAAAATGAGTTTGACTCTACATTACAAGACTTACCGGAAGCATTTATAGACTTTAATGAAAATGGCGTATTTGATGGTAATTCTTCGGCACCAGTTAACCCTATTGACTCCAATGGTGGTGAAAATGAATGGTATATTGAGCGTTCTGGCGCACTAGATAATGGACAATACGATTTAGGTGATGGTATTTATAATGGTTTACTGTGTAGTGATGAAGCACTTACAGCTAATGCTTGTACAAGAGAAACCATAAATGTACGTGCTCGTTCAGAGTTAGTTATGTCTGGTAGTACCCCCTATATTAGAGCTGTAACATCCTTAAATGATTGTACCTTAAATAGTGGAATTAGTTTAGAAGCCTCTGATATGGCTGGTATGTGTGATATTAACCTGATCGATATTAGTAATTCGACGCCTTACAGTGCAATTTCGGTTACCATTTTCTTTAGTGATATCCATAACAACCCATTACCTGAGGGTACTACTGTTAAAGTAACATCTGATAATGCTGTGTTGAAGGGATTGACTGACTACACTGTAGCTAACACCGCGCAAAAAACTCCTAATTCAGTCACTGTCAATATTACTAAAGAAACAGCTCCAGATGAAGTTGATTCTGGCTTTTTATATATCGAGTTTGAAACACCAGGCGGGGTCAAAACTCAATATACTGTGATGTCGATTTTGGATGAGCCAAAGCCTTAGAGCAAATAAAGTATTTAAAATGCCAACCTTTGGGTTGGCATTTTTGTTTCTGTTCTATATATTCCACATCAATTAATCTAAAAACACCAGTTTGTTTAATTTAACGACAAAAATTGTTCGTTTATTCAGTAAATACTGAAAAGTTTGTATTAAAAGCTTGTAACAACTAGTGTTTGTAGATATACCTATAAATATTCGCGCCGCTTATGTCGGCAAAACACATTTTTAATATTTGGTTAGAAATAGGCAACTATGGGCAAATCGCTAGTAATTGTAGAGTCTCCTGCTAAGGCTAAAACAATTAATAAATATTTAGGTAATGACTTCATCGTAAAGTCCAGTATTGGGCATGTACGAGATTTACCTACTTCAGGTTCGAGCAAAGCTAAAGTGCCGGCAACTAAAACGCCAGCAGAAGTTCGTAAAATGGAACCTGAAGAGAAAGCAGCGTATAAAAAGCAACGAGATTATACAAACTTAGTCGCGCGTATGGGTATAGACCCAAACCAAGGCTGGGATCCGCATTACGAAATACTGCCTGGTAAAGAAAAAGTTGTTCAAGAATTACAAAAGCTGGCTGAAAATGCAGACCAAATATATCTCGCAACGGATTTGGATAGAGAAGGGGAAGCAATTGCTTGGCACCTTCAAGAAATCATTGGTGGTGATCCTGCTAAATATAAGCGCGTAGTTTTTAACGAAATTACTAAAAACGCAATACAGCAAGCGTTTGAAACACCTGGCGAGCTTAATACTGATATGGTTTATGCTCAGCAAACACGTCGCTTTTTAGACCGTGTTGTTGGCTTTATGGTATCACCTTTATTGTGGGCTAAAGTGGCCCGTGGACTTTCTGCAGGACGAGTTCAGTCTGTTGCGGTACGTTTATTAGTAGAGCGTGAGCGTGAAATTAAGGCGTTTATCCCTGAAGAATTTTGGGATATTCACGCTGACGTTAAAAATACTGAGTCTGAGTTACGCTTAGAAGTAGCCAAACAAGCAGGAAAGCCATTTAAGCCTGTAAATGAAGCTCAGGCTAGCGCAGCGGTTAAAAGCCTTGAGAATGCAGAATATAAAGTAATTAGCGTTGAAGAAAAACCAAGCAAAAGTCGTCCAAGTGCGCCATTAATTACTTCAACCATGCAACAAGCGGCAAGTACGCGTTTAGGTTATGGCGTTAAAAAGACCATGATGCTTGCTCAGCGTTTGTATGAAGGCGGTTATATTACGTATATGCGTACCGATTCAACTAATCTTTCAAAAGATGCGGTTGAAATGTGTCGTGAGTACGTAACGAACGAGTTTGGTGCTAAATATTTACCAAAAGATCCAATTAGCTACAGCTCTAAAGGTAATGCACAAGAAGCGCATGAGGCAATACGTCCTTCAAGCGTTACCGTGCTATCTGGGCATGTTGAAGGTGTAGATGCTGATGCTAAAAAACTGTACGAGCTAATTTGGCGTCAGTTTGTAGCGTGCCAAATGGTACCTGCCGAATACGATTTAACAACGCTTACAGTTGAAGCTAACGACTTCCAACTTAAAGCAAAAGGCCGTGTGCTACGCTTTGATGGTTGGACTAAAGTACAGCCTGCAATACGTAAGAAAAACGAAGAAGATCAATCATTACCGGCTGTTAAAGAAGGTGAAGTCCTTACTTTAATCGAACTTGATCCTAAGCAGCACTTTACTAAACCGCCAGCGCGCTTTAGTGAAGCAAGTTTAGTAAAAGAGCTTGAAAAACGCGGTATTGGTCGTCCATCTACTTATGCGTCAATTATATCAACGATTCAAGATCGTGGTTATGTACGTGTAGAAAATCGCCGTTTCTTTGCTGAAAAAATGGGTGAGATTGTTACCGATCGTTTGGTTGAAAACTTCACAGATTTAATGAATTTTGATTTTACAGCAAAAATGGAAGGCCGTTTAGATGACATCGCTGAAGGCGAGCGAGTATGGACTGAAGTTCTTGATAAATTTTATGCTGATTTTTCAACGCAATTAACTGTCGCTAAAGATGAGCCAGAAAATGGCGGCATGCGTCTCAACGAGATGGTTGAAACGGATATTGAATGTCCTACGTGTAGCCGAAAAATGGGTATACGCACAGCATCAACTGGTGTTTTCTTAGGGTGTACTGGTTACAGCCTTCCGCCAAAAGAGCGCTGCACTACAACAATGAACTTGGTGTCGGGTGATGAAGCAGTTGCAGCTGATGTAGAAGATGTAGAAACTGAAAAGTTAATGCAGATGAAACGTTGTCCTATTTGTGAAACTGCAATGGATTCATACCTAATCGACGAAACCCGTAAATTACATGTGTGTGGTAATAACCCCGCATGTAAAGGGCATATTGTTGAAGAAGGCACCTTTAAAATTAAAGGCTATGACGGACCAATTATCGAATGTGATAAATGTGGCTCTGACATGGAACTTAAATCGGGTCGTTTTGGTAAGTATTTTGGCTGTAATAATGACGAGTGTAAAAACACACGTAAACTACTTAAAAGTGGCGAAGCTGCTCCACCAAAAGAAGATCCTGTTCACATTACTGAATTAGAGTGTGAAAAGTCAGATGCGTATTTCGTATTACGTGATGGCGCCGCTGGTATATTTTTAGCTGCAAATACTTTTCCTAAGTCTCGTGAAACACGTGCACCTAAGGTAGAAGAGTTAAAACGCTTTAGAGACCGTATCTCGCCTAAGTTTTATTACTTAGCAGATGCACCTGCTAAAGATCCTGATGGTAATCTTGCTGTTGTACGCTACAGCCGTAAAAATAAAGCTCAGTATGTTATGACTGAAGTTGACGGTAAAGCTACTGGCTGGACTGCTCATTATGAAGCAGGTAAATGGACAGAAGAAGCGAAGAAAAAGGCAGCACCTAAAAAGAAAGCTGCTGCAAAAAAGGCACCAGCTAAAGCAAAGCCTAAAGCGAAAGCTAAAAAAGAAGATGAATAAGCACGTTATCGCTTATTCATAACTTTTTATAGGTTTTAAAAAACCATAAAAAAACCGGAACGCACAGCTTGTGTCTATTCCGGTTTTTTTGTGCCTAGTTAAATGTTTTCGCAACGGCTTTATTAGCAGTACATTCAACTAAGCGTATTGGAGATACCAATTTTATTAAAAACATGGTCATTATATTGCACTAAATAACCCACTCACTGCGTTAAAAAACATTCATATAAAACAACTATATGTCATGCTATTTCACTTGCTATTGAGCTATTTTCTTAGCGCTATAATAGATCACTAATTTAATGCAATTGGTATGATTAAATCTTAACAGAAGATACTTTTTTATACCCTTCAGATTCAAGCTCATCATTTACGCATTTTAATACGTAGGCATTTAGCTCTTCATTGCTTACGTCATCATCTTTAGCCCAGTTAACACACATTTCTGTGTATTCTTTTACCATTTCGGCTGAAGCTGTTGGCGCATCGTCTGCTACCGCGTAAGTCGCAGATACTGCAAATAGTGGAGCTACGATTAATGCTAGCAATGCTTTTTTCATTCGTTTATTCCTAAAAAAATGGTGTGATGACTGATTTACCCAGTTTAAGATTAGGTTTAAACCAGTAGTGCCCAATCCAGAACAACTCTGTTGGTATACTGATTTTTAAACGAAAACGAAATAAAAGATAACGAAATTTTTTTATCGTGAGGATGAGTAATTTACTTGTCAGGATTTCGCAGCATTGTGTTGCAGTGGTTTATAAGCTAAGGTCGCTTTTTTTAATTAAAAGATAAACCAATGTCATCACACACCCCTAATAAAAAACCACGCCAAGCTAATAAAGTAGAGCATGCATTAGAATCTTTTATTTTTAAAGGGCGTTGGCTACTAGCCCCATTTTTTGTGGGTTTACTATTTGCAGTTGTACTGTTGTTAATAAAGTTTTTTAAGCAGCTTTATTTAATGGGTATTGCGACATTTACAGCAACCAATCAAGAGTTACTTGTCGGTATTCTAACTTTAGTTGATACGGCATTATTAGCGGGGTTATTGCTGATCATTACATTTAGTGGTTACGAGAACTTTGTTTCTAAGCTTAATATTGATAATCACGAAGACAGACCATCTTGGATGGGAAAAGTTGGTTTTTCAGGTCTAAAGATGAAATTAATAAGTGCGATAGTCGCTATTTCGGCTGTTGAGTTATTAAAAGTATTTATAAACTCAGGCGCATATCCAAGTGATGAGCTACTTTGGAAAGTGACTATTCATGTCACGTTTGTAATGTCAGGCGTTTTATTTGCTTTAACTGACTACTTAAACAGTAAAACCCAAAGTCATTAGAAAAATTAAACGCATAAAAGAGCCCAAGTAATTTACTTGGGCTTTTTTATGTTTAGAGCTTAGCTGTAATATTAAGTGTAATTATTGATGTCATTAACACTTTGCATAAAAGCAAGCGAAAGGCTCAAGTGTTAGTGTGTTTTGGCTTAATTTTGCGCTGTGGTGGCTAAGCTCATTGTATTCTTTAACGATTGATGTTGGCATACCAATACTTGTTTGTTGAGAGCTTAGATTAAATATGCACAGCATTTTTTGCGGTCCAAGCGTTCTATAAAAAGCAAGCACAGGCTCAGACGTTTCAATAAATTCAATATCACCCTCTAGTAAAACAGTTTGGCTTTTGCGCCACGCCATAAATTCACGGTAGGCGTTTAAAATTGAGTTGCTATCATTAGTTTGTATCGCAACTGATTGCTGTTTGTGTGCATCATCAACGGGTAGCCAAGGTTTTACATCACTAAAACCCGCATGAGATGAATCAGCTTGCTCCCAAGGCATTGGCGTTCTACAGCCATCACGCCCTTTAAAGTTAGGCCAAAATGTAATGCCGTATGGGTCTTGTAAGTCTTCAAAGGCAACACTTGCTTCACCTAAACCAAGCTCTTCACCTTGGTACATACACACACTGCCACGAAGGGAGGCAAGTAGGGCGGTTAGCATTTTACATTGTTGAGGGTTTATTTCGCCATTTTCGCTCCAGCGACTTGCTACGCGCTCTACATCATGGTTGCTAAATGCCCAACACGGCCAACCCTCAGTCATACGTTGTTCAAGAGTTTGAACCGTAGTTCTAATATATTCACTTGAATAATCATTTGTTAAGAGCTCAAAGCTATATCCCATGTGCAGCTTATCGCCACCTTGGGTGTATTGCGCCATTGTCGCCAATGAATCCTCTGATGAGATTTCGCCAAGCGATACAGTACCTGGGTATTTATTAAGTAATGTGCGAATGTCTTGCATAAACTCAATATTTTCTGGCTGAGTGTTGTTGTAGTAATGATACTGAAATGCGTATGGGTTATCTTCACTAAAGCCACGACCCTGGCGCTTATCTTTTGGTTTAGCTGGGTTATCGCGAAGTTGTGCATCGTGATAGCAAAAATTAATAGCATCTAATCTAAAGCCATCAACGCCTTTTTTAAGCCAAAACTCTACGTTATCAAGTACAGCTTGTCTTACGTCAGGATTATGAAAGTTTAAATCAGGTTGTTCGGTTAAAAAGTTATGCAAATAATATTGCCCACGGCGAGGTTCCCACTGCCACGCGCCACCACCAAAAATAGACAGCCAATTATTAGGTGCTGTGCCGTCATCTTTAGCTTCAGCCCAAACATACCAATCCGCTTTATCGTTATTTTGATTTTCGCGGCTATCTGTAAACCATTGGTGTTGATCTGATGTATGGCTTAGTACTTGGTCAATTATAATTTTAATGTTGCGATCATGGGCTTGGCTAATAAGTTCATCAAAATCGTTTAAATCACCAAAAAGCGGGTCAATGTCACGGTAGTCACTAATATCGTAGCCAAAGTCTTTCATCGGCGATTTGAAAAAAGGTGAAATCCAAATTGCATCAACGGCTAAGCTTTTAATGTAATCAATACGATTAATAATCCCTTTTAAGTCACCAATACCATCGTTGTTGCTATCTTGAAAGCTACGCGGATAAACTTGATAAATAACCGCACCTTTATACCACTGCTTTTTGGTCATGCTTTTCTCCGTCATTCCACACAGTATTTAGACTATTCTTTATTGTGATTACGATTAATCACGTTATTTACAAAAAGCATACGTGAAGCCTTTAATTCTGTAAAAAGTCTGCATACGTATGCACTAAAAATAATGCAATAAAATTATTTAAAATAAGCGCTTAGCGCATCTTTAGCGGTGTTCGTTTTGTGTGTTTAATGTTTACCAATTATGTTATTCATTCATTTTTTAGTTAAATTTAACCTAACAGTTTGTACTATAAAGGAAATATACCCTTGGTTTTACTAGAAATGGTCTGACCAATTTAACACTTAGTAAATGTGCAATTATTTAAACGTTATATAACAGTGCCAATTAATTTCATCTTGTTTACATTCAAGTGGGAAGGCTATTAGTTTTCTACAAAATAGATTTAATCTGTCATGCTCTTTCAGTGTTTTTTGTTTTGTTTATTTTTAATAGAATCATATGGTTAAAATTATATGTGTGTAATGTATGTTAATATTAGGCTACTTTGAAATTGTTGAATACGTATGCATAAAGTTGTTAATAAAATAAATCTGGCGTTAATATTCATCCTGACAACAAAATTAGCTCGCCTTGTTTAACTATCACTTAAACATTGAACGCGGGTATCACAATATGGGTAACGGGAAAACATTATGTCTATGTTCAAACCAAGTATATTAACTTTGGCATTAACAGCTGCAGGCTTATCTAGCTTTGCTACACAGGCTGCTCAAGAAGATACAATAAAAAAAGATGATGTAGAAGTTATCGAAGTTAAAGGCTTTCGTGGCAGTGTGATTGAGTCTATTAACACAAAACGTTTTTCTACACAGGTTGTAGAGTCTATATCGGCTGAAGATATTGGCAAATTGCCAGATTCTTCAATTGCTGAATCGATTGCGCGCTTACCAGGTTTAACCGCCCAGCGCTTAGATGGCCGAGCAAGTCGTGTCTCTATCCGTGGTTTTGGCGAGAATGAAAGTGGCACAACGTTTAACGGTCGTGAGCAGGTATCGATTGGTGATAACCGTGGTGTAGAGTTTGACCTTTATCCATCAGAAATAATGAGCGGTGTAACTGTTTATAAAACGCCAAATGCAAGTATTGATGCTGAAGGTATTGCCGGTGTTATTAATATGCAAACCGTGCGCCCTTTAAGTAAAGGCGAGCGTGTTGTGCAAGTAAATGGGCAGTATGAGCAAACCAGCTTTGGTAAATTAAATCCAGACGGTAATGATGACGGCTATCGAGGCACTATCTCATACATCGATCAGTTTGCTGACGATACAATTGGTGTTGCATTTGCTTTAAATACAATGAGTTCACCAAATCAAGAAAAACGTTGGAATTCATGGGGCTACCCAGAATTCACCGGAAATGGTAACGATTATTCAATTTTAGGCGGCGCTAAACCATTTGTACGTTCATCTACGCTTGAGCGCGATTCTGCAATGCTAGTACTTGAAGCAGCCCCTACTGACAAATTAAACATGACGTTTGATGCGTTATATGTAGATTTTACAGATGAAAAAATTCTACGCGGTATTGAAGTTCCATTTGCATGGGGACAAGGTAGTATTGATGCAAATAGTGTTGTAGTTGATGAAGCATCTGGCTTTATAACTAGTGCAGTAACACAAGGCCAACGTGTAGTAGTTCGAAACGATTATGAAGAACGCGAAGCTGAACTTACAGCTTTTGGTTTTAATACTAAATATGATATTGACGATTCGTGGTCAGTAGAGTTTGATGCAAGTTATTCACAAGTAGACCGTAAAATCTGGAGTGTTGAGAGTTACTCAGGTACAGGGCGTGGTGATGCTCGCGGTGTTGCAGATAACTTAGGTTATACATTTAATGGTGGAAACACCGGTGCAAGTTTTACTCATGACTTAGATTATAGCGATTATGGTTTAATACAGTTAGGTGGCCCGCTATCGTGGGGTGCAAGCTCTGCACTTAACGATAAATATGGTTTAACTGGTACTGAGTATGAAAACCAAGCGCAAGATGGTTTTATTAATGCACCGACCATTGAAGATGAGCTATCAACATTAAAAATAGCGGCTTCAAAGGTATTAGAAAACGAGTACATAAGCTCTATTGAATTTGGTATGTCTTACAAAGAACGTGAGAAAACAAAAGATTCAGAAGGTTACTTTATGACGTTATCTAGCTTTTCGCTTGATAACCCAGGCATGCTTAATGTGCCAGAACAGTACCGTAACGGAAGTGTTGATTTAGGCTTTATAGGCATGGGCGATATGATTGCTTATGACGTAAATGGCTTAGTTAACGACGGTTATTACGACTTACTGGCAGAGAGCTTAACAAATACAAGTCATGCGACTAAATCGTGGACTGTAAAAGAAGAAATTACTTCTGCATTTGTTCAAGCAAATATTAATGCTGAAGTAAGCGGCCTTGCATTAACGGGTAACGTGGGCGTGCGTTATGTACAAACTGATCAATCATCACAAGGTAATGCATTTAGTACTGTTGATGGTGTGGTTGTTACATCACCTACAAACATAAGTCATGATTACTCGCACGTATTACCTAGCTTAAACCTGTCACTTGCGATTGATGAGCAACAAACGATACGTTTTGGTGCTGCTAAAACAATTTCTCGTGCACGCTTAGATGAAATGAATTCATCAGTTAATGCTTCATATAATCAAACACCTGATGAAAATGGTAACTATTGGTCTGTATCGGGTGGTAACCCAAATTTAGAACCTAAAGAAGCAACCGGCTACGATTTTACTTACGAGAATTACTTTAGCGATGAAGGTTACTTCTCTGCTGCGTTTTTCTATAAAGATTTAACTCAGTGGATTTTTGACGGCACGTACGCAATTGATATGTCGGGCGTAGCTGACCCTTCAACAGGTGAAGTTCCTGCAACATCATCAGGTACAGGCAGCGGTAAAATAAATGGCGGCGGTGGCGATTTATATGGTTACGAGCTTTCACTAGCGTTACCATTTAAAATATTCCATCCATCTCTTGAAGGTTTTGGTTTAATTGCCAGCCATACTGGTATTGAGTCTGATATTGAAGATCAAAACGGTAACGATTACGAGCTACCAGGTCTTTCGGATAAAATTCAAAGCTTAACAGTTTACTACGAAATGCATGGTATACAATTACGTACCAGTATGCGCAAACGCAGTGCCTTTAAAGGTGATGTGTATGGTTTAGGTTTTAACACTGAACAAGTTGATATTTTAGGTGAAACTATTTGGGATGTTCAAGCAGGTTATGACTTCTCTGAGGCCGGTATTGAAAGCCTTGAAGGTTTATCTGTTCAGTTTCAAGTACAAAACTTAACTGAAGAACCGTTTACGTCACTTTCTGGCGATAATGCTCTACAAGTACGTGACTACCAAGATTACGGTCGTACTTACTTGTTAGGCTTTAGTTACAAGCTATAATAAAAGTTGTGTGTAGAAGCCCTTGTGATTTGTTTTACAAGGGCTTTTTTATAGCTAGTTTATCAAACACTGATTAATACCAATTCGCTTAATTAAGTTTATTGAGCGCTGTATTAAAGCGTGGGCAATAATATGAAACCAATAAAACATGTCGTAATTGCAGGCGGTGGTACCGCAGGTTGGATAACAGCAGCCTTGCTTAATAAAGTGTTAGGTAAAGTAATTAATATCACATTGATAGAATCATCGTCTATTGGGTCCGTGGGGGTTGGCGAAGCCACTATACCGCCGATTGTTCAACTTAATAACGCGCTGGGTATAAACGAGCAAGATTTTATTAATGCCACTAATGCTTCAATAAAATTAGGTATTGAGTTCGAAAATTGGAAAACGCCAGGGCATAGCTACATGCATGCGTTTGGCTCGTTTGGTAAAGACTTTCCTTTTTGTGATTTTTATAATTTTTGGTTAAAAGGCCAAGTTACGGGGTGCGAAGACGAACTATGGGATTTTTCACTCAATTACCAAGCGGCTAAACAGCATAAATTTGCCCCTTTAAATACCATTCCTAATACCCAACTACCTGGGCTGAGTTACGCATATCATTTTGATGCGACGCTTTACGCTGAATACTTAAAAAAGTTGGCTATATCGCGCGGTGTTAAACACATAGATGCAAAAATAAGCCATGTTGAACAATGCGATACAGGCAATGTTAAAAGCCTAGCACTTGATAACGACAGTCAAATTAGTGGGGATTTATTTATAGATTGCACCGGGCTGCGTGCACTATTAATTGAACAAACACTAAATACAGGTTTTATTGATTGGTCTCATTACTTACCATGCGATAGTGCAGTAGCCGTACAAACAAAAAGTACTCATGAGCTTAAGCCCTATACGCGATCTATTGCACATAGTGCTGGTTGGCAATGGCAAATACCACTGCAAAATCGTATTGGTAATGGCCTTGTTTATTGCAGTAGATACTTGTCAGATGATGATGCTAAGCAGTTACTGCTAAAAAGCTTACCCGCTGAGCCAATTACAGAGCCCCGTATTATAAAATTCAAAACAGGTCGGCGTTTAAAGCAATGGCATAAAAATGTGGTGTCGGTTGGCCTCTCAAGTGGTTTTTTAGAGCCGCTAGAGTCAACCAGTATTCATTTAATTCAAACTGCGGTTACGCGTTTAATTAAGCTATTTCCACACAACGGTATTAGCGATGCGTTAGTAACGGAGTTTAATAAACAAAGCGTTATTGAATTAGAGCACATACGTGATTTTATTATTTTGCATTATAAACTCACCGAGCGAGAAGACTCCTCATTTTGGCGCCAATGTAGGCAAATGGATATACCTAACTCCCTGAGCCAAAAAATGAATTTATTTAAGCAAACAGGCAAGGTAGTACGCGAAGACGACGAGCTATTTGCTGAGGTTGCTTGGCAGCAAGTAATGATAGGGCAAGGGCTTATCCCTGATGACTACAATAGTATTGTGGATTCGTTAAGTGATGAGCAACTGAGCGATTTATTTTCTACCTTAAAAACATTGATAAACTCAACAGTTGCGCAGCTACCAACTCATCAAGATTTTTTAGCCAGTATTAAAAAGGTTTAATAATGCGATTTTTAAACACACTTTTACTAGTAAGCGCATGTAGCTTACCAAGCTTTAGTTATGCACTTAATGTAGAGCCTGCCAATTGGTGGGTAGGCATGAATAAAAATAATATTACAGTACTCGTGCATGAGCAAAATATAGCTAACGAAGAATTTAAATTAGATAAGTATAAAGGGGTTGAACTTAATAACGTAACACGTACCGACAACCCTAATTATGCTTTCCTTCATTTAAATATTAGCGATAACGCCAAAGCAGGAACGCTCAAGTTTAACAGCACTAATACAGCGCATAGCTTTGAGTTTCCTTTATTTACTCGAGATAAAAATAGCGCGCAACGCCAAGGTTTCACAAGTGCAGATGCTTTATATTTAATTAACCCAGATCGCTTTGTAAATGGCGACTCCACAAATGACACCGTTAAAAGCATGCTAGAAGCTGCAAATCCAGGCTTTAAAGGCGGGCGACATGGAGGGGATATTCAAGGTGTTATTAACGCATTACCGTATTTAAATAATTTAGGCGTGACACAGCTTTGGCTAACGCCAGTACTTGAAAACAACATGCCAGATTATTCTTATCATGGTTACGCGATCACAGACTTTTATAACGTTGATCCACGTATGGGTTCAAACCAGTTGTACAAAACGTTATCTGTAAAAGCAAAAGAGCAAGGCATAGGCCTTGTTATGGATATGGTACTTAATCATTTTGGCTCTGAACACCCGTGGATGAAGGATAAACCAACTCAAGATTGGATTAACTTTAATGGCGAATTTAAAAATGGTAAAAATGCGACAAGCCATGCGCGCCAAACAATTCAAGACCCGCACGCTAGCAACTACGATAAACGCCAATTTAGCGATGGTTGGTTTGTTGCTAGCATGCCTGATTTAAATCAGCGCCAACCATTATTAAGTGAATATTTAATTCAAAATGCTATTTGGTGGATTGAATACGCGGATTTGAGTGGTATTCGTGTTGATACTTACTCTTACTCAGACAAAGCATTTTTAAGTGATTGGACAAAAGCCATTATGGACGAATACCCACACTTTAATATTGTTGGTGAGGAGTGGACTTCAAACCCTGCAATAGCGTCGTATTGGCAGCGCGGTAAAGTAAATCAAGATGGGTATGTGTCAAGCTTACCCAGTGTGATGGACTTTTCGTTGCAAGAGGCGGTAATTCGAGCTTTAAATGAAGATGAAAGTTGGAGCACAGGCTGGGTTAAAGTATATCAGTCATTAGCTAACGATTTTTTATACCCAGACACCAATAACATTATGGTGTTTGCTGATAACCACGATATGAGCCGTGTATATACGGAGCTTGGGCAAGACTTAGCTAAAACTAAAATGGCGATGACTTTGTTTTTAACAACGCGCGGCATTGCTCAAATATATTATGGAACCGAAATATTATTGGATAATACGCCGAGTAAAGATCATGGTGATATACGCATTGATTTTCCTGGTGGGTTCAAAAATCAAAACGCTAATGCGTTTACTGGAGTCGGGTTAAGTAAAGATCAGCGCGATATGCACGAAACTATAAGCACGCTACTTAACTTTAGAAAGCAAAGCCCGGCGCTTGCAAAGGGTAAGCTCGTTCATTTCAGTCCGAATAATGGTGTTTATAGTTATGCTCGCGTTAGTGATACGCAAACAGTATTAGTTTTTATGAATAAAAACAAAGTAAAACAAAAGCATAATCTTGATTACATGCAAGAAGCCATACCAAAAAATGCCAATGCGCAGGCATTATTCACACAACACACTTTTAAACTAACTAACAGTATTAACTTAGAGCCAATGGCTGCTACGGTATTAGTGATTAATACGCCGTGAATGTTTAAGTGAATACGTATGCAGCAACTGTATGCTTGCTGCAGTTATCTTTAGTATAAAGCTATAACACTACTGACAAAAAGACACACAATGAAAAAATCAGTTTATGTACCCGCATTACTGTGTAGCGCACTTATAACAAGTGCGTGCTCAGACAATAATGAAATCGAACAACAGCAAATGCCTAAACAGGCGCAAAATGAGTTAACAAAGCCTGTTGTATACCAAGTGTTTACACGTTTATTTGGTAACACACAAACCGCAAATGTACCTTGGGGTACAAAAGAGCAAAATGGTGTAGGCAAATTTGCTGACTTTAACGATGCTGCATTAGCTGGCATTAAAGAGCTAGGGACGACCCATGTTTGGTATACCGGTGTTTTGCACCATGCGTTAGTGGGCGACTATACACAGTACGGCATTAGCCAAGACGATCCGGATGTAGTAAAAGGCCGTGCAGGTTCACCTTATGCAATCAAAGATTACTACGACGTTAACCCCGATTTAGCCATAAATGTGACTAATAGGTTGGGTGAGTTTAGTGATCTGATTGAGCGCACTCATCAACATGGTATGAAAGTGGTTATTGATATTGTCCCTAACCATGTTGCGCGTGATTATAAATCAGTAGCAAAACCCAAAGGAGTAAAAGACTTTGGTGAGCAGGATGATAAAAGTAAAGAGTACGATAAAAATAACAACTTTTATTATGTACCTGGGCAGTCTTTTCAGGTTCCAGCGTCAGAAAGTTACCTCGTTTTAGGTGGTAATACGCATCCATTAGCTGATGGTTTTTTTGATGAAACGCCAGCAAAATGGACGGGGAATGGGGCGCGAGCACCAAAACCTGATATAAACGATTGGTATGAAACCGTAAAAGTTAACTATGGTGTAAAGCCAGATGGCAGCTATGACTTTCCTGCATTACCTAAAGAGCTAAAAAACCAAGATTATCGCGCTCATTACGCTTTTTGGCAAAATAAAGAGCTTCCTAATAGTTGGTATAAATTTAGAGATATCACTTTGTACTGGCTTGATAAAGGCGTTGATGGCTTTAGATACGATATGGCCGAAATGGTGCCAGTTGAATTTTGGAGTTTTTTAAACTCATCAATCAAAATGCAAAAACCGGATGCATTTTTATTGGCTGAAGTTTATAACCCGAAAATGTACAGAGCGTATATTCAGCAAGGAAAAATGGATTATTTGTATGACAAAGTCGGCTTTTACGACACATTAAAAGCCATTATGCAGGGTAAGCAAGCTGCTAATACGATTTTTGCAGCCCAAAGCCACGTTAACGATATTGAATCGCACATGTTGCACTTTTTAGAAAACCACGACGAACAACGCATTGCGAGCCCCGATTTTGCAGGTGATGCACGCTGGGGGAAACCAGCAATGGTAGTTTCTAGCTTAATTAGTCGCGCACCTACTTTATTATATTTTGCTCAAGATGTGGGGGAGGACGGATCTGAAAACGCAGGTTTTGGCACATCTACTCGCACCAGTATTTTTGACTACATTGGTGTACCAGCGCATCAAGCATGGATGAACAACGGCAAATTCGACGGCGCTAACTTGTCAAGCGAGCAAGCATCACTTCGTGATTATTATAAATCAATAATGGCTCTTAATAGTTTACCCGCTGTTGTAGGTGGAACCATGTCAGAGCTTTCACTTAGCAATAGCGAACGCGTTGTTGGTTTTGTACGCTCGCTGGGACAGCAATCTGTTTATGTTTTTAGTAATTTTAGTGAGGAGCCACAAACGGTATTAATTAATTTAACACCAGAGCAAGCTAATACCTTTGAGCGAAATAAACCGCTACACGACTTACTTGAACAAAACACGGTAAAGATCATCACTGACAAAGAAGTTACAAAGCTTATGCTTTCGCTAGATGCATTTAGTAGCGCAGTTTTAACTAATAAGGCTAATCATGAATAATCAAAATAATAATTATGACAGCAACAAACCAAATCTAAGTTTTTGGCAAATATGGAATATGTGCTTTGGCTTTTTGGGTATTCAATTTGGTTTTGCACTACAAAACGGCAATGTGAGCCGTATTTTTCAAACCCTAGGCGCACAAGTGGATGATATTCCTATTTTATGGGTTGCAGCACCGCTAACGGGCTTAATAGTGCAACCAATAATTGGTTATTGGAGTGATAAAACATGGGGGCATTTTGGTCGTCGTCGTCCGTTCTTTTTTATAGGGGCGGTACTTACTACTATTTCACTCTTTATTATGCCGCACTCGCCAACGCTTTGGATTGCTGCAGGTATGTTGTGGATTATGGATGCGTCAATCAACGTTACAATGGAACCTTTTAGAGCACTTGTAGGCGATAACCTGCCAGAAAAACAACGTGCAACAGGCTACGGCTTACAAAGCTTTTTTATTGGTATTGGTGCAGTATTAGCCTCAGCGCTACCATGGATGATGACCAATTGGTTTGATGTTAGTAATACCGCTGCTGCAGGGCAAATCCCTGAATCTGTTAAATATTCATTTTATTGGGGTGGGGTTGTATTACTTACTGCCGTTATTTGGACTGTAGCACGCACTAAAGAATATAGCCCTGAACAGCTTGCTGAGTTTGAAAACCAAAAAGTACAATCTGCTGCCGTACCTATTTTAAATATTAACTTTAATAAAGGCGCCGTTATTTTTGTGGTGCTAGGTTTGGCAACACTTGCTTTAGTTATGGGTTTAGACCTTGAAAAAGAACTGTATTTACTTGCTGGCGGTTTATTAGCGTTTGGTATTGTGCAGTGGATAGCGAGTGCTTTAAAAGGCGCTAATAAAACACAAGGCGGCTTTTATCAAGTAGTACAAGATGTATTTACTATGCCAGAGGCAATGAAGCAGCTAGCGTGGGTGCAGTTTTTTAGCTGGTTTACGTTATTTGCTATGTGGATATACACTACAGCCGCAGTAACAAGCTTTCATTATGGTAGCAGCGATGCAACCAGTAAAGCATTCAACGATGGGGCTGATTGGGTCGGTATTTTATTTGCCGCTTACAATGGTTTTGCGGCCATTGCTGCAATGTGTATTCCGTTTTTAGTTAAAAAAATGGGATTAAAAGGCGCACATTGCTTTAACTTACTACTAGGTGCATTAGGCCTAGCGAGCTTTATGTTTATAACAGATCCAAAAATGCTAATTATACCTATGATAGGTGTTGGCTTTGCATGGGCGTCTATTTTGTCGCTTCCTTACGCCATGTTAAGTAACGCACTACCGAGTAATAAAATGGGCGTTTATATGGGGATATTTAACTTCTTCATCGTCATTCCACAGTTATTAGCTGCCAGTATTTTAGGGCTTATTTTACGCCACGTATTTTCTAACCAGCCTATTTACGCATTATTAATTGGTGCCGCATCATTTGTTGTTGCTGCGATTGCTGTAATGCGCGTTAAAAATTCAAACTAAGGGTCACACAATGAAAAAATATAACCTTATTACCGCTTCTCTTTTAACTTTGGGTTTAACGGCCTGTGGCGTGAAAAATACTAATAATGAAAATATTGACGCTACAGTTTCAGCCGCTCCTGGCGCACCAGGTGCTGAACCATTTTGGGCTTACGCGGGTAAAACCGGAATTGGTACTTCTTTTGAGCAATACCAAAACGGCCAATATAATAACAACGCTGCGACAGGTGAAGTATCAAAAGTATGGTTTTCAATTGCCAAAGGTATGATCACCGAAACTATGTTTGGACTCATTCACCAAGCTCAAATTAAAGATATGCAGTTTGTAGTAACCGGTAAAGATTTTACAGTCACTGAAGCTGACGACTTAGACGTTACAATTGATTACTTACATAAAGACGATAAAGGCAGACCACTATCGCTTGCTTACAAAGTAACAAGTACAGATAAGAAAGGGCGTTTTACCCTCGAAAAACACATATTCACCGACCCTGACGGACAAACATTGTTTGTACGCAGTATTTTTAATACATCACTTAAAGGCGTGAAAGCGTATGTTGCTGTTAACCCTTATATAAACAACAACGGCTTAGGTGATTTTGCAAAAACCACTGAGCAAGGCTTAGTAGCATGGGAAGATGATAATTTTTTAACGTTGCAATCATCTACGCCATTCAAAATGCAAAGTGTAGGCTTTACAGGTGTGAGCGATGGCATCACCTCACTTAAAAAACAAAACACACTAAGCAAACAATATTCAAACACTGGCGATAAGGCCGGTAACGTCACTCTGCTGGCTGAGCTTGGTAATATCGATAGTAATACCACATTTGATTTAGCACTAAGCTTTGGTAAAACGCAGCAGCAAAGCCAGCAACAAGGTGCACAGAGCTTATCTAAAGGTTATCAAAATGTGCTTGATGCCTACAACGGTAAAGGTGAATCGCTAGGCTGGGAAGATTATTTACAAAGCCTTGAGCCATTAAATACAATGGTTAAGCAAACAGCCGATGACGGTAAGCTACTTTATACCAGTGCAATGGTACTAAAAGCGCAAGAAGACAAAACTAATGCGGGTGCGCTCATTGCCTCACTTTCTAATCCTTGGGGTGAAACTGTTTCAGCCAAAGAGGGTTCGACTGGTTACAAAGCGGTATGGGTTCGTGATTTTTATCAAGTAGCTATGGCATTTATGGCCTTAGGCGATACAGCGACTGCAAAAACGGCCTTCGAATACCTTGAAAAAGTACAAGTTACTAGCAAAACCCCCGGTAACAATGGTGATACAGGATGGTTTTTACAAAAAACACATGTTGACGGTGAACTTGAATGGGTAGGGGTACAGCTAGATCAAACGGCTATGCCGATTATGCTTGCGTGGAAGTTACATCAAGCAAACGTACTAAGTGATAACGAACTTAAAGATTGGTACGCACGCATGCTAAAACCGGCAGCTGACTTTTTAGTTGATGGCGGAAGAGCTAAAATTTTATGGAACGACATGCAAATCACTCCACCTGCTACACAGCAAGAGCGCTGGGAAGAGCAAAGTGGTTATTCTCCCTCTACAACGGCTGCCGTTGTTGCTGGCCTTATAACAGCCAGTGACATAGCAACACTCAGCGGTGATACTCAAAATGCAGATCGTTATTTAGCAACGGCTAAAAAGTACAACAATGATATAGAATCGCAAATGTTTACCACCGAAGGTAATTTAAAAGGTGATAGCACCGATGGCGAGTATTTTATTCGTATAGGTCAAGACACCGACGCTAACTCTAATACTAAAATTAACGCCAACAATGGCCGTGAAGGTTTTAACAAAAAGCAGATTTTAGATGGTGGTTTTTTAGAATTAGTCCGCTATGGAGTAAGAAGTGCCAACGATTCAAGTATAGTTAAAACCCTACCTGAGTATGACGACGAAACGCTTGAAGATAACTTACAAGTTAAATACAGCTTTAACTTTACCGATGGTAGCGGCACATTTGCAGGCTATCGCCGTTATGGCAACGACGGTTACGGCGAAGATGAAACCACAGGTACTAATTACGCCGAAAGCAGGAGCAACACGCCAGGCCAACGTGGTCGTGTATGGCCATTTTTTACAGGTGAACGCGGACACTATGAAATAGCGGACGCAAACGCAAATAATACGCTAGATGATGCAAAACAAGCGGACATTAAAAATAGTTACGTAAAAGGGCTAGAGCAATTTGCTAATAGCGGCATGATGCTACCTGAGCAAGTATGGGATGGCGTGGGTGTAAATAAAGCAGGTTATGCGTTAGGCGAGGGTACAAACTCAGCAACACCTCTAGCTTGGACACATGCAGAATACATTAAGCTTGTACGCTCACTCAGTGATAAACAAGTTTGGGATTATTACCCGGTGGTTGCCGAATCGCTTAAAGACTAATATATAATACCAATTCGCTTAATTAAGTGAGCTATTTTGAGGCAGGAAAAACGTGTTGTTAGCTAGGCAAAAAATTCGCTATTTAGTTGTTCTAAATAAGGATTTTTTAACGCAGTTAGCGACACGTTTAGCCCCGCAAAATGATTAAGTATTATTGCGGATTGGTATAAAATGCTGTAGTTATTAAAAAAAGGCTTCTAAATAAATTTAGAAGCCTTTTTATTATGTTGAAGTCTTATTAGGATATTTGATTTTTAACTGCTACTTTTTCGAGAAATTAATACAGGTGGAAGTAAGGTACTTTGCACTTCTTCACCACGTATCAGTTTTAATAAGTTCTCTACAAGCATTTGCCCAGCAACAGTGGTGTTTTGCTCTATCGTCGTCAGCGGTGGATTTACATAACTAGCAATGGCTATATTATCAAAGCCGACTACCGCAACATCTTTTGGCACGTTAATATTTGCTTCTTTAAGTGCACGTATAGCCCCAATAGCAATTAAGTCACTTGCAGCAAATAATGCGTTAAATTTAATATTATTAGCGATAAGAGAACGAGTGGCGTGATACCCCGATTCTTCAGTAGATATAGCATTAGCCATCTTACGTTCGTTTATTTTTACGTTGTTAGCTAATAGCTCATCTTTAAAACCCTGAAAGCGACTAAAGAATTCAGGGCTATGATCAGATGCATCACCAATAAAAGCGCAATCAGTTCTGCTGTGAGCAATAAAGTGCTCAGCGGCGAGCTTACCGCCACCGTAGTTATCACAACAAACAGTTAAATCTGGGCGATTATCTACCGTTGCCCCCCAACAAACAAACTTAGTGTTTTGTTCAAGTAAGGTATTAAATTTTGGTTGGTAATCAATGTAATCGCCATAACCGAGTAAAATAATACCATCGGCTCTGTGACTGTCTTCATAGTCTGCTTGCCAATCAGCACTGGCCGATTGAAATGATACTAATAAATCGTAACCTTCTTTAGCGCAAGCACGGGTAATGCTGCCAAGCATGGCTAAAAAGAAAGGATTAATTTGTGACTCATCAGAAGTAGGGTCTTCGAAAAGAAGTAATGCAAGTGTGCTGCTTTGTTGTGTACGCAAGTTGCTGGCATTTTTATCAACTTTATAATTAAGCTTTTTAGCTATATCGAAAACACGCTTACGTGTTTCTTCATTAACAAGATGGCTGTTACGTAAAGCGCGAGATACAGTTGATTGAGATACCCCTGCATAGTGGGCAATATCAAATGAGGTGGCTTTACCTTTCATTGTTACAACTTAATTAATTTGATAAATAATTGTGTCATTTTCGTTTATTAATGAATAATTTCAAGCTTTTTGTGAATTAACGTATATTTTTATTGATAAACGGCTGACACCGGTGTCATAATATAAATGTTTTATCATTTTGTTGTCAAAACGTATTCGCTGTTTATATATTTTATAGGCAGCATTTTTTACTGTGATAGCTACTTTGAGGTGATAGCTCAAAGTATAAATAACAATGGTATACCATTGTAAAATAATAAGCACGAGTCGCTTAACAAAAGAGATAATACTATGAGCCTAAACTCTTCTGCCCAATTTGATCCCATCCTAGTTGCTGATGTTGGCGGCACCAATGCCCGCTTTGCTTTAATAACTGCTTTTAATGAACATACTAACCAATTTGTAATAGAGCACATTAATATTTTTCCTAGTGCTAATTTTGGTTCACTTGAAAGTGCGCTTGAGCAATATTTACAAACAGTCTCGCATATTACACCTAAACGCGCATGTTTAGCCGTTGCAGGTCCAATAAAAGCTGGGCAGGTACATTTAACCAATTTAGGTTGGCATTTTAGTGTTAGTGAATTTAAAACTCATTTTGATTTACAGCAACTAGAGGTCATTAACGATTTTGCTGCCTTTGCATATGCGGCTCCTTACTTAGATCCTAAACAAAATGTCATTGTTAAATCAGGTCAAGCTGATGATAATGCTAATATTGGTGTTATAGGTCCCGGTACTGGTTTTGGTGCGGCGTGCTTAGTTAGAACGTCGCAATCTACCGCTGTTTTAAGTTCAGAAGGGGGGCATATATCGCTAGCACCTGTTAATGAACTCGATACTTTACTATTAAATGAATTACGTAAAGATCACCCCCACGTTTCTATCGAAACTGTATTTTCAGGACCTGGCATAACGCATTTATACAAAGCGATGTCTGCGGTTAAAGGTGTAACAGCTAAAAACTTAGATGCAGCGCAAATTAGTAGCCTAGCAAATAGCGGTGAATGTGATGTGTGTGATGCAACGCTTAATCAATTTTGTGATTGGATCGGCAGTGTAGCTGGCGATTTAGCCGTTGTTTACGGCGCTTTAGGCGGACTATTTATTGGCGGTGGAATACTGCCTCGTATGCAAGCAAGACTTTTAGAAAGTCGTTTTGTTGAACGATTTTCACAAAAGGGTATTATGTCGCAATACGCAGGGCAAATTCCTGTAATACTTGTAACACAAGATAATATTCCACTAATTGGTGCCGCAGCGTGTTTGCACAACAGCAAATAAGGAGCTTTCCTTGTTCGCATTTGGAAAAATAGAGTGATGAAAAAAGTAACAATAAACAGTGTGGCAAGTCATGCTGGTGTTTCTAAAAAAACCGTATCACGCGTTTTAAATAACGAGCCTAATGTTAGTGCTGCAACCCGAGAAAAGGTGCTTGCGGTATTTAAAGAACTCGATTACACCCCAAATCCAATTGCACGAGGCCTTGCACAAAATCGTAGCTTTATTATTGGTTGTCTTTACGATAATCCCAGTAAAAGTTATATCACTCGGGTGCAGACGGGCGCTTTAGAAGCGTGTAAAGAAAATAACTATAACTTATTGATACACCCTTGTGAGTTTCGTGGTGAAGCCCTTATAAATAATATTGAGCAATTACTACAGACTTCTCGATTAGATGGCATTGTATTAACACCTCCTTTTGGTGATTTTGCCGAGCTGGTTTCATTTTTAAAATCTAAAAAAATCCCTTACGCAAGAGTTGCATCGGCTTTACTTCAAGATGACTCAATTTCTGTGCGGAGCAACGATGAGCAAGGCGCATTTGAAATTACCGAGCATTTAATTAGTCTTGGTCATAAATCAATTGCGTTTATTAAAGGGCACCCGGATCATAGTGCCACGCAACAACGCTTTAAAGGCTACAGGCGTTCACTTGCAAGTCATGGAATAGAGTTTGACGAGCGCTTAGTAGAAGAGGGTAACTTTAGTTATCACTCAGGCGTCGACAGCGCACGTAGTATTTTAGATTTATCACCTAGGCCAACCGCTGTATTTGCATCAAACGATTACATGGCGGCAGCTGTATTAAAATTAGCTACCCAGCGCCAACTTAAAGTACCTGATGATATTTCTATTGCGGGCTTTGATAACGCACCTATTGCGCGTCATATTTGGCCTGGTTTAACGACTATTGCACAACCGGTTGAAGAAATGACAAAACAAGCTGTAACACAGCTTATATCTCATATAGCTCAGCCTCAAGAACAGCCATACCAGGTAACGCTTGAGTCGCGCTTAATTACACGTGAGTCAACCTCTGCGATAAAATAGTGAGTTAAAGACATTTTCACAGTAGCCCGAATATGAGTGACGCTTATTCGGGCTTTTTTTTGCTCTGAACTTGCTAAAATATACTTTGTGCCTAAAAATGAATTAGGTCATTATTCGGACATGTTAAAATATTAAACTATTTTTGTTACCCGGGGTTGACACCGGTGTCATTGCTATGCGTTAATACAGTGACACCGGTGTCAGGGTTGTTGTGAGAGGCTCCCTGGTAGCGTACCTTTGAACGGGTAAATCAAAGATGCTCAGTACAGTTATTTACGTGGAGTCTGTAGTTGCTACTGAGCCTTTATCCTCTAACTAATAGAGATGAGTTAAATTATGTTACATCCTCGTATTCAAGAAGTTACCCAGCGCGTTATCGAACGCAGTAAAAATACCCGTCAAGATTATTTAGAACGTATTTCGCACGCAAAAAAACAAACAAGAGTTCGTGCCGGTTTAGGTTGCGGAAATATAGCCCATGTTATGGCTGCATGTAGCAGTGATGACAAAGCGCGCTTAAAGGCTGATGAGCAGCCAAATCTTGCTATTATCAACTCATATAATGATATGTTATCGGCTCATGTGCCATACAAAGATTACCCAGATTTAATTAAAGACATTGCTACTAAATACGATGCTACAGCACAAGTTGCTGGTGGCGTTCCTGCAATGTGTGATGGTGTTACGCAAGGGCGTGACGGCATGGAACTTTCGCTTTTTTCTCGTGATGTAATTGCTATGTCTACGGCAATATCGCTTTCACACGATGTGTTTGATGGCGTTTTTTGTTTAGGCGTTTGCGACAAAATCGTCCCGGGTTTATTAATTGGTGCATTGTCGTTTGGTCATTTACCTGTGTTCTTTTTACCAGCAGGTCCAATGCAATCAGGTATTCCTAATAAAGAAAAAGCACGTATTCGTCAAAAATTTGCACAAGGTCTAGTAAGTCGCGAAGACTTATTAGAGGCTGAAAGCGCGTCTTACCACAGCGCAGGTACTTGTACGTTCTACGGTACTGCAAACTCAAACCAAATGTTAATGGAAATAATGGGCTTACACCTTCCAGGTAGTTCGTTTATTAATCCTTACACTGAGCTTCGCGATGGTCTTACAGGTAATGCTGTAGAAACTATGCTTAAGCAGCTTACAGATGATAAAGAAAGCCCGTGTTTAGCCGATGTGATCAGCGAAAAAACGATTATAAACGGTTTAGTAGGCCTGCTTTCTACAGGTGGTTCTACTAACCATGCTATTCATATTGTTGCGATAGCAAAAGCTGCCGGCATTCAGGTTACGTGGAAAGATATGTCTGATTTATCAGAAGTTGTACCACTACTTACACGTATTTACCCTAACGGCTCTGCAGATGTAAACCACTTCCAAGCAGCTGGCGGTATGGGTTTCTTAATGCGAGAGCTAGCAAGCGCTGGTTACTTACACACAGACGTTAAAACAATGCTAGGCGATGGTTTAGCACCTTACATGACAGAGCCTCGTTTGGATAAAGACGATAGCCTGATCATGAGCAACTCAACCGGCCCAACTAAAGTTAAATGGGTAGATTGCCCAGCAAACTCACACGATGAAGAAGTACTTCGCCCAGTGAGTAACCCTTTTAGTAAGCAAGGTGGTCTGCAACTTCTAACGGGTAACTTAGGTAAAGCTGTTATTAAAGTGTCAGCTGTTGCTATCGAACATCAGGTTGTTACTGCTCCTGCAAAAGTGTTTAGCTCACAAAGTGCTCTGCAAGATGCATACACGCGTGGCGAATTAAACCAAGACTTTATTGCCGTGCTAAAAGAGCAAGGCCCTAAAGCGAAAGGTATGCCAGAGCTACATAAATTAACGCCAGTAATGGCAACGCTTCAAGATGAAGGCTTTAAAGTAGCCATTGTTACTGACGGTCGTATGTCGGGTGCATCAGGTAAAGTACCAGCTGCTATTCACTTAGCACCAGAGGCAGTAGAAGGCGGCATTATTGCTAAAATCCGAGAAGGTGATTTAGTGACACTTGATGCGCCAAACGGAATATTAAAAGTACACGTTAGCGACGAAGAACTTGCTAAACGTGAAGCAGAACTTAGCCTGCCAAGTGCAACATTTGGTACAGGTCGCGAATTATTTACTGGATTTAGAAATATCGTAAGCAGTGCCGATTTAGGCGCGAGTGCTTTTGGACTTGAATAAATATTAGCCATACTGGGTAATGAGGAACAAGTAATGAGTATTGAAAAAATCTTAGCATCGGCACCCGTAGTGCCAGTGGTTGTAATCGAAAAATTAGAAGATGCAGCACCACTTGCAAGAGCGTTATATAACGGTGGCTTAAAAGCCTTAGAAATAACACTACGTACACCTATTGCTGCAGAAGCTGTAAAGCTGATGAAAGCAGAAGTACCTGAAGCCTATGTAGGTACTGGTACGGTAGTAGATAAAGCAAGTTTTGATCTTTCGGTTGCCGCAGGTGCAGATTTTATGGTGAGTCCAGGTGTGAGCGATGAGCTTATTGCTTTGGCTAAAACATCAGATATACCATTTTTACCAGGCGCTGCAACTGCAAGTGAAGTTATGCAACTTGCGTCGCATGGTTTTAAGTATTTAAAATTCTTTCCTGCAGAAGCAGCAGGCGGAACAGCAATGCTTAAATCAATCGGTGGCCCATTACCACATATTACTTTTTGCCCAACTGGCGGCATTAGCCTAGCAACTGCACCGAACTATTTAGCGCTTAACAACGTTATTTGTGTGGGTGGTACGTGGATGCTAGATAAACAACTAATTGAAAATAAAGACTGGCAAGCAATTGAAGCGCTTGCTCGCCAAGCAAGTGAACTTAAATAGGAGTCTAAAATGATTAATGTAGCAATTAACGGTTACGGCCGTATCGGTAGAAATGTTTTACGTGCACTTTATGAGTCAGCTCAAAACAGCGAAATTAAAATTGTAGCAATTAACGATTTAGCACCTGCTAACGTTAATGCACATTTAACGCAGTATGACTCAGTTCATGGTCAATTTTCTAAAAAAGTAACACTTGAAAATAACACCATGTTAATTGACGATGACGTAATTACGTTAACGCAAGAACGCGACCCTGCAAATTTACCGTGGAAAGCATTAAACGTAGATATCGTTTTAGAATGTACTGGTTTTTTCACTAAACGTGATGATGCTGCTAAGCACATTACAGCGGGTGCTAAAAAAGTAATCGTTTCTGCTCCAGGTAAAGATATGGATGCAACAGTGGTTCATGGTGTAAACAGCGATGTAATTAACGCTGATAGCCAAATCATCTCAAATGCATCGTGTACTACTAACTGTTTAGCACCACTTGCAAAAGCAATTAACGACACCGTAGGTATTGAAAAGGGGAGTATGACAACGATTCATTCTTATACGAATGATCAAAACTTATCTGACGTATACCACCCAGATCTATACCGTGCTCGTAGTGCGACTCAATCTATGATCCCAACTAAAACAGGTGCTGCGGCAGCTGTTGGTTTAGTATTACCAGAACTTGCAGGTAAATTAGACGGTATGTCGGTACGTGTGCCAACAATCAACGTATCTTTAGTTGATTTTACGTTTATTACTAAGCGCGATACGACTGCAGAAGAAATCAATGCAATCATGAAAGAAGCATCAACGGGTTCAATGAAAGATATTTTACAATATAATGAGCTTCCGCTTGTTTCTATCGACTTTAACCATAACCCAGCGTCATCTATCTTTGATGCGACGCAAACTAAAGCCGATGGCAATCTAGTTAAAGTAATGGCTTGGTACGACAACGAATGGGGTTTCTCAAACCGCATGTTAGACCAAGTTAAAGCATTAGGTGCGTTTTTATAATACAGCCCTAATGATGTAAAGTTTTAGCTTTATCCAACCAAGCCACGCATTGCGTGGCTTTTTTGCGTTTGGTTTATCTGTATATTTGCAACTCAGACTATGGAGGGAACTATTTGTATTTTTTATACCCTAAATTTTGTTAATATGTGGGTGTGTAAATCAATGGAATTTCGTTGTATTTAATCAACTCAACGAAGCAAGGAATAATAAAAATGATCAGAGCTTTATCACGAAAGGTATTTCGCACAAATCATCTTCAGATAGGTGAGGGCAACATAAGTGGCTACATAGCCTGCTTTTTAGCAATACTGAGTTGCTTAGGCGTATTAGCGTTTCACTTTCCTGAATACTTAACCACACCAGAACTACGCAAAAGCTACAGTGTCGACTTTTTACGTCAGCTTATGTTTGCATCATTATTGGTCTCGGGCAGTTTAGGGCTACTTAACTTTGTACGTAATACCAATAAGCGTTTAGGGGCTACAGCGTGGTTTTTTATTGTTCTGGCAATTATGTTTGGCGGACCAAACGTTGAGGTAAATGAGTTTGCTAGCGACACACCTTACATAGGGCTAGATTGGTTTATTTTAGATTTACTCGGCTCAACACTCATATTTATTGTTATTGAAAAGCTGCTACCCCATCGAAAAGAGCAAAAAATATTACGTAGCGAATGGCGAGGCGATTTAAACCACTTTTTCGTAAACCATTTAATTATTGGTTTTGTGTTACTCGTTACTAACCACTTTGTGCATTATGGTTTTGGCTGGGCTGTATCATCTACAGTACAAGGTTATATAGAGCAAACACCATTTGTAGTGCAGTTGTTTTTAATAATACTCGTGGCTGATTTAATGCAGTATTGGGTGCATCGTGCTTATCACGAAGTCCCTTTACTATGGCGCTTTCATGGCGTACATCACAGTGCTAAAGAAATGGATTGGTTAGCGGGCTCTCGCCAGCATATTTTTGAAATACTCGTAACGCGCAGTTTAGTGCTCACGCCCATATTTGTACTTGGATTTTCACAGCAAATAATTAGTTTATACGTAATAATTGTGGGTTTACAGGCTGTGTTTAACCATGCAAATGTGCGTGTGAAATTTGGTTGGCTAAAATATTTTATGGTTACACCGCAGTTTCACCATTGGCATCATGCGTCAGATAAAGCCGCAATTGACCGCAATTACGCTGCGCATTTTTCGTTTTTAGACTACGCATTTGGTACTGCTGTTAAAGGCCAAAAAGAGTGGCCAGAAGCGTATGGTGTAGTCGGGGATTACATGCCGGTAGGTATGCTTAAACAACAGGTTTACCCGTTTAAGCGCACTAAATGAGCTCGATTAATTCAATAAACATAAACTAAAAAAGTAGCAACGTGCTACGCGTTGCTCTTTTTTATGACTCTACTTAATTATATATTTGCTCTTCTAATAACTCAGTAAGTGTAGGTCTTTGATTTAATGAAGGTTGCATAGCATATTTTGCCATATCGGACATTTTAACAAATAGCTCACTTTGCCTATCATCACCGGTTACCGTGCCTAATAAGTCTTCAATTAAACAGCCCAAAGCTCTTACTTCTATCAACTCTAGTTGCTTTTGCTGATACTCACTTAGCATCGTTAAATTAGTTGCAGCACCAAAATCACCAAACAGAACGTCATGGTTTTGGTTAACCATAGTGTTATGCGCATAAATGTCGCCGTGACTTACTTTACGAACATGTAAGTGATGCAGTGTATTTACCATTTGCTGTGCAATTTTTAAAATAGCGTGAGTTGAGTAATGGCAATCATTGTTAAAGGTATCACGCGTACAGGTTTCAAGGCTTGGAGGCAAACCTAAATTAGCGAAGCTTTTATCTATTAGCTCCATCACTAAACCTAACTGATCACTTTGTTCAATGTAGGCAAGTACTTTAATTAAATTAGCGTGATCGCCTGCTTGTAAGCAGCAATTCACTTCATCAAGCGGGTAGCCGTCGCTGGTAATTGCACCTTTAAATAATTTAATCGCTACAGCGCTATCAGCAGCTTGCGCTAAATGAATAACGCCCGATGCACCTTGGCCAATAACATGACTAAGCGTGTAATCGTCAAGAGGCTTATTTTCTAAGCTGCACTTTGTAAGGCACTGGGCTTTATTAAAATCGTTACCGGCAAACGCAAGCCAAGTAAGTTTAGGCAGTTCAAACAGCCAGTCGTCTACGTGTGTTAAGTTATTAGCAGAGAGCCTAACAAGCTCGAGGTTTTTACACTGCGCCATGCTACTTGGCAGTTGCTTAAGTTGATTGCCCGCAAGCGCGAGCTTTTTAAGTTGGGTAAATTGGCCAAAACTTTGCGGTAGCTCAGTAATATTATTATCGGTGAGGATGAGCCATTCAATATTTTTTGGTAAACAATAATCACTAAACTCAGTTATTTTACAGCCTTTAAATGCAACCATTATCAGAGCAGGGCATTTAGCTAAAACCGCAGGAATATGCTTAAACTGATTAAACGATAAAAATACACGCTTAAGGTGTGTTAAACAGGCAAATTCATCAGGCAGTGTTGATAAGTTATTATTTGATAAATCGAGTACTTCAAGCGTGTCAGCTAAGCTAAAAATCTCTTCAGGGAATATTGTTAGCTCTTCTACTAATTGCAGGCGAGTAGCACCAACAAGTTTGCCACTTTTAAGCTCTGTAAGATTATTCATATATTTATACCACGTTCTAAAAATGAAAAAGCCAACATAGCTGTTGGCTTAAAGTCGTTCTAACTTACTAAATCGCTCTTTAGAATTGCGCGTTATGGTAAACGTTTTGTACGTCATCGCAATCTTCTAACATTGCTAAAAAGCGTTCCATAACTTCAACGTCTTCGCCCTCAATCGGCGTTTCAATTTGTGGCACAAAGCTAATTAGGTCTTCGTCAAATTCAGTCACGCCCATTTCTTCAAGCGCTGTACGTGTGTTGTTGTACTCTGTGTGAGGAGCAAAAACAGTGACTTTACCGTCATCAACTTCTACGTCAGTTACATCAACATCAGCCATCATTAGTGCTTCAAGTACTGCTTCGTCGTCATCACCGTCAAATACAAAAATAGCAAGGTGATCAAATAAATGTGAAACAGAGTTTTGAGCGCCAATCTTAGCATTTGCTTTGGTAAAACAAACACGTACATCAGCAAAGGTACGCTTGTTGTTGTCTGTTAAACAGTCAACAATAATCATACAGTTACCAGGGCCGTAACCTTCGTAACGTGTTGCTGAGTAGTCTTCGCCGCCGCCACCTTTTGCTTTGTCGATTGCGCGGTCAATAACGTGTGCTGGTACTTGGTCTTTTTTTGCGCGTTCAATTAAACGACGTAATGATAAGTTACCATCTGGATCTACACCGCCGTTTTTAGCACAAATATAAATTTCTTTGCCGTACTTAGAATAAACTTTAGTTTTAGCACCCGCAGTCTTAGCCATTGAATCTTTTTTGTTTTGGTAAGCTCTTCCCATCTGCGTTTCGCCTTAATATATGTAAATAATAGAATAAAATTATAATGCGTATTCTAAAGGTAAATGCATTCAAGGGCTAGTAAGTATTAAAGCCGATTAAAACTGTAGCGTTTAAAGTCCATCTAAAGTGCATTTTAGTGAGGGGATTATCGAGGGATTTAGACGTTGGAATTATATCTATTATTGTAAATTTAACTCAATAAAAAAGGCAACTTGTATAACAGGTTGCCTTACTAAGTAATAAAAAGTAAGTATTACTTACCAAATACGTACACGTTCATCTTCAGGAAGGTATAACGCATCGCCTGGTTTTACATCAAACGCTTTGTACCATGCATCGTGGTTACGTGGCGCTTGTGCTCTAAAGCGACCTGGGGCATGTGTGCCACCACGCAGTTGGTTAAGCATGCTTTGCTCAGTACGTTTTTCTTTCCATACTTGTGCCCACGCAAGGAAGAAACGTTGATCGCCAGTCACGCCGTCTATTAAAGGCGCTTCTTTACCATTTAAACTTAGCTTGTACGCGTGATAAGCCATCGACAAACCACCCACATCACCAATATTTTCGCCAAGGCTATTTCGACCATTAACAAAATTACCTTCAATTGGCTCGTATTTACTGTACTGCGCAGCCAGTTGATCGGCTTTTTTGTCAAATGCAGCGCGGTCAGCATCAGTCCACCAATTACGTTGCACACCGTTTTCGTCAGATTTTGAACCTTGATCGTCAAATCCATGACCCATTTCGTGACCAATTACAGCGCCAATACCGCCATAGTTTACAGCCGGATCGGCATTTGGATCGAAAAATGGCGGTTGTAATATCGCAGCCGGAAATACAATTTCATTAAACGAGCTATTGTAGTAAGCGTTTACGCGTTGTGGCGTCATGCCCCAGCGATTTCGGTCTGTTTTTTGTAGCTCTTTTTCAACACTTTCTGCGTGGAAAAACTCACGCATGTTTTTCACATTACCAATTAAATCGTTTTTAGTAATGCTTAAACCGTCATAAGACTGCCATACATCGGGGTAACCAATTTTTGGTACAAATGCAGCCAGTTTAGCGCGCGCATTTACTTTAGTTGCATCGCCCATCCACTCTAGGTTATCAATACGTTCACCAAGGGCTGTACGAAGGTTTTCAACTAGCTCTGACATTTGTTGTTTTGATGACTCAGGGAAGTAACGCGCTACGTATATTTTACCAATAGCAAAACCAAGCGAACTTGTGCCCGACATTTCACTTATTGCACGTTTCCATCGAGGACGAGGTTCTTGTTGTCCGTTTAATTCTTTACCAAAAAAAGCAAAATTAGTATTAAATACGTCTTCTGATAGTAAACCTGCGTTACCGCTAATAGCGTGATACGTTAGGTAGTCTTTCCATACTGCAATATCTTCTTGATTGATTAGCTCAATCATCGCTTTTATTGGTTCAGGCTGAGATACATTTAACTGAGGTACTTTATAACCTGTTTGCGCAAAATATAAATCCCAGTTAAAACCAGGATAAGCAGTGCTTAAATCGGCACGTTCAACTTGGTTTAGGGTTAAATCGCGATTACGGCGCTTTTCGCGAGGCCAGTGACCTTGTGCAATTTTGGTTTCAAGATCAAGAATAGCTTGAGCGCGCTCAGTTGCATTTTCAGTGCCTGCAAACTCAAGCATGTCAGCAATGTGAGCAACATAAGCTGTACGGGTTTTTACAAAGCGCTCAGCGTCTTCAAGGTAGTAAGAGCGATCTGGTAGGCCTAACCCACCCGCACCTAGTGACATTTCATATTTGTTAGGGTCTAGGCGATTAAACCACATGCCGCCGCCCAAAGGGGCTTTATTACCGGTTAACCAAGACTTACCAAACATTTCAGCTAAATCGTCAGTTGACGCTATATCACTAATTTCACTTAACAATGGCTTAATAGGCGCTACACCGAGTTTATTAAGTGTTTCGGTATCCATATACGCATTGTAAAAATCAGCGACTAGTTTTTCTTCGGCGTTTAAATCTTTACGTGCGGCTATTTCTTCAATAATAGCTTTAACATCGCCTTCGCTGCGCTCAGCTAATCCTGAAAATGCACCGTAGCGGGTTTTATCTGCAGGCATTACGTAGTTGTTATACCACGTGCCACTGGCATACATAAAAAAGTCATCGCCTGGTTTCACGGCTTCGTTACGGGCTGTTAGGTCAACACCAAAACTACCTAACTCTGCTTTTTCTGTTACTGCTGCAGTGGCTACTTTAGGTTGTTGCTCGTCTGTTTTTGTTGTTTGCGGCTCTGAACAACCGGTAATAAATGTGGCAGCTAATGCTGCGGCAATTAAACTCTTTTTCATTACTTACTCCTGAGTATCACTGATTGAATTAAAGCAGCAGTGAATCATTTTTATTGTTACGAATATTTAACTTATCGATTGTTATTGATATTAATCAGACAAACAAACCTTTTGAGGTGAATCACCACAGTGCTCGATAAAACTAATATAGAGGAAAAGAGAAAGGCTAATAGGTGCTATAAAAGCTTTATTTAGCTCGAATACTTGAAAGTATCCGAGCTAAGAGGGGTTACACACTATTTATTTTTTATGCTGAAGCTCCCACATACGGGCATATTCTCCGGCGAGTGTAAGTAACTCATCGTGCTTACCTTGCTCAATAATTTGTCCGGCTTTGAGCACAATAATGGTGTTTGCATCGGTAATAGTGGATAACCGATGAGCAATAACAATACTCGTATGGTTACTGGCAACTTCACGCATTGCTGCGAGTATTGCTTGCTCAGAATGAGAATCGAGGGCTGAAGTTGCTTCATCAAAAATTAAAATAGGGGATTTTTTCAAAATGGCGCGCGCAATAGCAATACGCTGTTTTTCGCCGCCGGATACTTTTAAACCGCGCTCGCCAACCAGCGTTTTATCGCCTTTATCAAGTGTCGCTATAAAGTCTTTTAAATGCGCCATAGCAATGGCTTCGTCAATTTCTGCATCGCTTGCTGATGGTCTACCGTAAGCGATATTTTCACGAATCGTGGTGTTAAACAACACGGTATCTTGCGGGACTATTGCAATGGCTTTTCGTAAACTATTAAGTGTTACTGAGTTTATAGCTTGATTATCAATACTAATTTCACCAGCGCTTACATCATAAAAACGATAAAGCAGTCGCGCTAATGAACTTTTACCTGCACCACTGGCACCAACAATGGCTACTTTGCTGCCAGCTTTAACACTAAAGCTAAGGTTATTAAGGATCGGGCGGTGCGCATCGTAACTAAAACTTACATTGTTAAATGTTATTTCACCTTGGCTAATATTGAGCTCTTTAGCATTAAGTGCATCGGTTATTTGTGGTTTTTTGTTAAGTAGCCCAAGCATGTTTTCAAGGTCGGTTAGGGCGCGTCTTATTTCGCGGTACACAAAACCTAAAAAGTTAAGTGGTAAAAACAATTGAATCATATACGCGTTAATCATCACAAGTTCACCAATAGAGAGTGTACCTGCAACTACCTCGGTTGAGCCCAACCACATTAAAGCGGTAATAGCACAAGCGATAATAAGTGTTTGGCCTGAGTTGAGGGCGAGCAGCGACATTCTATTTTTTAAACGGGCTTTTTCCCAGTTTGCTAAAAAGGTGTCGTACGTTTTTGCTTCAAACTGCTCATTATTAAAATATTTTACAGTTTCATAATTAAGTAGGCTGTCTATGGCGCGGGTATTACTTTGATTGTCGGCAGCATTTGCTTCTCTAATAAAGCGGTTTCTCCACTGAGTAACCACCACAGTAAAGGTAATATAAATAGCAACTGCCAATAATGTAATAAGCGCAAACCAAACAGAAAACAACGTGCCAAAAATAATCGCAACGGTAAGTATTTCAAACAAAGTAGGCACAATGTTAAACATTAAAAAGCGCATTAAAAAACTTAACCCGCTAGTACCGCGTTCTATATCGCGGCTAATACCGCCAGTTTGCCTGTCTAAATGAAAAGCCAGCTCAAGTGAGTGCAAATGCTTAAATACCTTTAAACCAATATCACGCATAGCGTGCTCGGTTACGCGCGAAAATACAGCATCTCTTATTTCACCTAAAAATACGCTAGCAAAACGCAGTGCACCGTACATCAATAACAATAAAGCGGGAATAACTAACAGTGGGTTAATCGACTTATCTACCGAGTCTATAATTTCTTTAAGCGCCCAAGGCATTAAAAGCGTGGCACCTTTTGCGCCTATAAGCGCCATAAGTGCAATGAAAACACGGCCTTTAAATTTTGTAAGGTAGGGCCACAGTGTTTTTACACTTTGGCGTAAATTCATGGCGTCTGGTCGTTTTTCACTGCTTTGTCTGGGCCGCATTCAGTATCTCAGAGTTGGTATATGGGTAAATAAACTAACTTATAAGCTAACAAGCTCAGTAAATTGAAATAAGGAAAGATACTAGTTTAATTTTAAGCATTAAAATGCGTTTACCAAATTAATGTTTTCTAAAATAGCAGTATATGTTTTCTGGTAAAATATATCTCATGTAGCGTTTTCTGAAACCAGCTTTCCATAATGATTTGTTATAGGCTTGCTTAAACTTAATCGGATTAATAAACATTTTTAATGGATCTGATGTTTTAGCAAAGTAACTTTCATGGCTATTTGCACCCACATACTCAGAATGTTTGAGGTTGCCAAAATTTACAGATTCGCTATAGGTAGGGCTGTTTAATAACCGAGATATAGGTTTTATAGCTGTTTCAGGGGCTATATTCATTGTTTTATAATCTCTCTCAGTAGCCATAAAGTCAGTAATAAAATCTATAGCACCTTTTTGAAATTCGTTTATCGTATCTAACTTACCGTTAGAAAAATCATTAGGCTCGAAAACTGGCTCAGCTTTATCATTCTTTTTATCAAATTTAATTACAGAGCCGTGAGGCGCCGAAAAAATAAACTCGAACATGTGTACACCTTTAGATAAAACCTGATGATTTTTTTTAGGTTCCGAAAAGTTACACATATAACCAGACATCGGAAACCCTTTTTTAGCAAACTTCATAGCGGTCTGAAATGTGCCAAGATAATAGCCATTAATATCTATTTCTTTATTTTCTAGTAGCATTAACTTATTTAACGAATTCTGAATTGTTCCTTGCCACCCAATATCAACAATAGCGACTTTTTTTGTATCCATAAACCCAATCTGATGCAAGTATGTTAATAGGTTTTCTCTTTCGACAGCCGCAATATTGCATACATCATTGGCTAATAAATTAAATAATTTAGCTAATTTATTCTTATCGTTATCTGTTTCTATTGTATGTTTTTGATCAGAAAACCCAGCTTCTTTTATTTGGTCAATATGTTTTTTTGCATCTATATCGACTCTATCAAGGTAATTTTCAACGCTTAAATTAGGAACGAAATGACACAGTACTTTTATTGAATGCTCATCTATACCATTGTATATGGTAGGGATATTTATAGCCCTTCTCGATGCATACATGTATTTACTAGGAGGCGTACTCGTTCCTTGGTTCATAAGGGTATAAACTTTATTCATAACATAGCCGTCGCGAGCAAGAAAAAATATATGTTCTATTTCTTGATGCATGACCTGACCAGTAAACCAGCGAGTTAAGCCAAAATATATAATTCCGCAGTAAACATAACCAAAGTCGTACCAAATATTCTCATTGTTATTATTTCTTTGGGTAAAGGTTTTATTAATAATTGTCGCAAAATAAATAGATTCTTCTATGGATAGCTTCGGGGGATATAGCTGTCTTAGTCTTTTAAACGAATTATGGCTCAACGCATATTCACTTGTTTTTTTGTAATAATAAGGCTTTATGCCTTCTTTCATCGCATTGATCACATCGGCGTAATAATAATCCCCAATATGTAAAATTTTAGATGGTTTACAAGATAGGTCATTAATAATATGTGAGTATAATCCACCTTTAGACTTCGATTTACGAATTACAGATGATAAGTATAATTGATGGAATTTTTTGTACCCATTATCGTGAAGGATTTTTTTTATTACATATTCAGGTAAGTACATATCTGAAGTGAAAATAACTTTTTTCCCATTATCAATACAATATTGATAAAAAGAGTACATATATTCGTTTTTGACACAAAATTTTAATTCTATTTCGATCTCTAGTGCTTTTAGTACATTTATTATTTTACTGTCTAAATTATGTATTTTTTGTATATGTGCGTAAATTTCATCTAAGCCAATCGATTGAGTGCTATTTACCTGAGCTAATATTTTAGTTGCTTCTGGTTCGGCTTTACTTCGGATACTTTTAAAGTCTATTTCTAACTTTTTATGTTTATCATTATATAAATTTTCAACTATTGTAAAAATATCAGCTGGTTTGAAGACTTTTCTGAGGATCACTGTATCGAAAATATCAAAAGAGACTATTTCACTGTTGTTTATTAGCTTTTTTAGGTCAGTATCATTACTTAGGGTATTTATTAGCTTTAAGCTTTTATTGTAAAATTTTGAGGTTATTTTACTAAGTATGTTTTTTTTCATAATGACCTTTCCTACCTTATTTACTGTCCATAACATAATTAAGAAAATCAAAATTTAGCTATTTTTTACATTTTATTGTATTAATTTCGTATATTCGCTGTAACTTACGCGTTTATTTAATAGTAAAAAACGTAATTGGTTAGCTGTTATTTTACCAAAAAAAACCACTAAATGAACGTTAAATGAATAATGAAACTGCAAATAATAGATGAAGAGTAACCCTAAATAATTACTCTATTTTTATTTGATAAGGGGAAGGTATGTTACCGAAGAAGTAGATTTAAACGTAACGTGTTTTGTAAATTAAATTTTCAAAATAATATGCAAATAATTCGCTCAACCTAAATCAACGGCAGCGGCCTAGGTTAAGTGGCAAAATCAAACTAAATTACCGAGCAGGCTATTGTATTTTAAATACTAGCCCTTATATACTACGCATCCCTTATTTTAGTTTTAAAACGTGAATGTTTAAATTTAGAGTGTTTTTAACTGCCTTTTTGCTACTTGCTGCACTTTTTAGTGTGCAGAGCAATGCTATGGGCGCCTCTCAAAATTTAAATATCAATATTAGTACGCAGGTTTCGCTTACTGATATTGCCGATTTAACTAAAATACAGCCTATTAGTAAGTCTGTAGATACTTCGCAGCATAAAAAAACGCATCAAACCGATTTTGACGCGCACCAACCAAGGTTAACAGCCAATAATTCATCATTGTTTTTGCACACTGTTCAAAGTGAGCCAGAATACGATGTGGTTTTTGAATTTTTTGCTCAAAATCTTGTTAGGCATATATTCTTACGACCAAGAGCGATTAATCCTATACAGCCTTGGTATACGCTTGTAACTAATAGTAAAAAGTCGCGCTTGAGTGGCTGGAAAGACGTAAACTTACTCTACAGAGCTGTAACTACCTACCACGCTTAATTTTCCTTATTTAATTTTATTAGGTTTTAACTTTTAAAGTTTTAGCCTGCAGATTAATTGTGCTTTTAAAAAGCACGTTGCTAGCTTTGCTGGCAATAAGGATTCAACATGTTAAGTTTTAAAAAAGATAAAAAGCCGTCTTCGGCTAAGTTCAAATTAAGCTATATAGCCATGCTAATAGTATTGGTTTTATTAGCTATCAGCGCATTACCAAACCTATATCCAAATAAATCGTGGTTGCACGTAAGTAGTACGCCGCACAGCGAAACGCAATCTTTACCGAGCACTAAAACGCTAGTTACTTTTTTAAATAAACAAGGGCTAGAGGTTGAGCAGGGTTTAGATAAGCAATCGACTATTAATATACTTTTAAACGAGCCAACTAAAAGCGCTCAGGCGCAAGCGGCTATAAAAGCGCAATATCCAAACACGCAAGTTAAAATTGTTGAGCATGCAACCAGCCCAACATGGTTACAAGATTTTGGTTTATCACCAATAAAGCTGGGCCTTGATTTAAATGGCGGTGTGCTATTTGTACTAGACGTAGATTTAGATAAAGCCGTTGATGAGCAGTTAGTCAGTGCGTATCAACAAGCTAAATCAATTATTATTAAGCAAAAAGCACATGGCGTAAAAGCGCAGCAAACTCAGCAGGGGTTTGAAATAAACGCATTGCCTAATGCAACCGACAAGTTAACCCCCGTTATTGAAGAGCTACAAAGCCGATTTGTTAATTTAGCCGTTGTAACAAGCAATAACGGCAGCGTTAAAACTGCCAAATTTAGTTATTCAGAGCAAGGCCGCAGCAGCTTTGATAAAGAGGTTATGGGGCAAACACTTACAACCCTTCGTTCGCGTATTGAAGAGTTAGGCATTACCGAAGCGGTAACACAGCAACAAGGCAAACATCGCATTCGTATAGAGCTACCAGGCGTGCAAGATCCAACCGAAGCAAAACGTATTATTGGTGCAACAGCATCGCTTGGTTTTTATCAATTAAAAGAAATTGGCGGGCAAACATTTAATATGCAATCGGGCGGAACGATAAAGCTCGATCCTGTGCCAATTTTTACAGGCGATCATATTAATAATGCAAACATAGGCCGCGACGATTGGGGTAAACCATTGGTACAACTAAGCTTAGACGGCCAAGGTGGTGATGCAATGTCGGCGTTTTCAAAAGCCAATATTGGTAAGCCAATGGCGACGGTTTACTCTGAGTATTCTCAAAACGCTAAAGGCGAAGTAGTTAAAAAAAGCGAAGTTATTAACGTTGCCAATATTGCTCAGCATTTAAGTTCACGTTTTAGTATCACCAATATGAAAAGCCAACAAGCGGCAGCCGACCTAGCATTGCTACTACGTGCAGGCTCGCTTACAGCACCCGTTACAATTGTGCACGAACAAACAATAGGACCAAGCCTTGGCAGCGAAAACATAAGTAATGGTTTAGCCGCGCTTATGTTAGGTATGGGTATTACCCTTGCATTTATGGCGCTTTGGTATCGCCGCTTAGGCCTTATTGCAAACGTAGCACTTATATTAAATTTAACATCGCTGGTGGGCTTAATGTCATTATTACCAGGGGTTGTGTTAACGCTTCCGGGTATTGCAGGCCTGGTGCTAACCATAGGTATGGCGGTAGACACTAACGTAATAATATTTGAACGCATTAAAGAAGAACGTCGCCAAGGCCGTGCACCGTATCAGGCTATTCAAGAGGGGTATAAACAAGCCGCAAATACAATATTTGATGCCAATATAACCACCATGATCACCGCACTTATTTTATACGGCATAGGCTATGGGCCCGTTAAAGGTTTTGCCATTACACTCGCACTGGGGCTTTTAACGTCTGTATTTACAGGTGTGTACGTATCAAAAATATTAAGCCAAACGTTGTATTTAAAAATGGGTAAAAAAGCAGGAGTAAAAGCACATGCTTAATTATTTTTTGAAAGGTGAAAAGGGCACACGTTTACGCTTTATGGGTATGCTTTTAAGTGCCATTTTAGTGCTGCTATCCGTATTTACGCTTACGCAAAAAGGTCTAAATTTTGGCCTAGATTTTACCGGCGGTTATTTAACTGAGTTTACAACCAGCCAAAGTGTTGAGCTAAAAGAGCTTCAATCGTTTATTGCTAAAAATCACAACGGTGAGTTTGAGCTAACCGCGCAAGGTAATAGTCATTTTCAATTAAGAGAAGCGCCAAGTGCATCAACTACATCAACAACAGTTAATAGCCCTGATTGGCAAAGCGCCGTTACACAAAACGATTATATAAACGCACAGGTATTATCGTCAGCTTATATTGGCTCACAAGTGGGCGATGAGTTATTTGATCAAGGCTGTTTAGCAATGTTTGCTGCAATGATTGCGGTAATGATTTACCTTGCAGTGCGTTTTGAATGGCGCTTAGCACTCGGTTCTGTGGTTGCGCTAGTGCACGATTTAATACTTGTACTTGGGTTATTTTCACTATTACAAATTGAGTTTAACCTAACCGTACTGGCAAGTTTACTGGCTATTATTGGTTACTCACTTAACGACTCAATAATAGTAGGGGATAGAGTACGCGAGCTTTTACGTGTTCAATCAAATAATATACTTAGCCCAGCGACTATTATTAATAATGCGATTAAAAGTACACTAACGCGCACCTTAATAACTTCGGGTACCACACTTGCGACGGTTGCGAGCGTTTGGTTACTTGCAGGCGCACCACTGCAAGGTTTTGCTATTGCATTATTTACCGGCATTGTAGTGGGTACGTTCTCGTCTATTTGTATAGCGGCAACCTTGCCGGAACTATTGGGCTTAAGCGCTAAAAACTACGAAGTTAAAGTAGATGCCCACACGCAAACATTATTAGATATGCCATAAGGTTTTTAATAAAACACAAGCAAAGAGCTGCACCAACCAACGGCTCTTTGTTAGTTTAATGCAAATTTAAGCCCCGCTAGTATTCCCACCAAGCTTGCGGGGTTTAAAACAATGGTTTTAAGCCCCGCAAAAATGTTAAACTAGCTGCCTTATTTTTACAGCCTGTATTGTACTAATCCCCATGAATAAAACCCACGTTATCGAACATCTTCGTTTTGCGCTAGAAGCGCAGCTTACAACAGCAAAAGTAGCGGCAAAAACTGCGCACGACACCGCCACACATGAAGAAAACATAGCCGAAAATAAATACGATACTCTAGGGCTCGAAGCCGCTTATTTAGCACAAGGCCAAGCCCAGCGCGTAAACGATTGCTATAAAAGCATAGAATTGTTCGAACCTGCCTTTAACGAAAAACCAACCGACAAAATAGCTATCGGTTCGCTGGTATGTTTAGAAGATGATAACGCAGCCCAAAAATGGTTTTATTTAGGCCCTGCAGCTGGTGGTTTAACAGTAAACGTTAAACAGCACGCAATTGCTGTTGTAACACCCGGCGCACCAATGGGAAAGCAGTTATTAAATAAACAGATTGATGATGAAATTACGTTAACTATTGCAGGTAAAGCCCACGAATACGTGGTGGTAGAGATCTTATAAAGCTTTGTTTTTTTTAAGAGAACACCATCTGACAAAGCTATGCCAACGTAATAATCGCTTATTTATATTCATAAATTAATTGTCGGATGGCATGGCTTCACCATTTATCCAACCTACAGCTATGCTTTGATACCTAACATAGTGAATATGTAATATTTAAATGTAGGTCGGGTAAGCGAAGTGCCATCCGACAAAGATAATTTTGTCTCATAACATTATTAAAAGTCGTTTTGGTGCAAAACAACAGAGCCCATTTTATTACATGGGTAATCATCTGTTTACATTAAAGTTATTTAGTGGAATTATTGGGCTAAGTAATACACGTCGTTTGGGGGGTATAGCTCCCACAGTTGTGTTCAAGCTGTTATGTATATTAGCAATATTTGTCACAACTAATTTGGAGATATTTTTGTCTTTATTTAAATTCAGAGAAGTGAATACTAATAATCTTTCTGCTTTAGCTAATAATCAGCTCTGGTTCTCAAGCTTAAATGATTTTAATGATCCTTTTGAAGGTGCCCATATTAAAGACCACCATATAAATATTGATGAACTTACAAACTTTGAATGCAAAATCAAAGATGAAGTTGGTGTTGAAGAATATAATAAAATTCTCTCAGAGTTAGAGTTGGTCGATGGGAAATATGCTCAAACAGAGCTTTTTAAAAAATTTGCAGAGCATGATTTAGATAAATTTATAAGTATTGTTCATAATTCCAAAGTCATTTGTTTCTCAATGGAAGATGAAACTAAAAATCCTCTGACAAATAACCTAATGTGGTCACATTATGCCAATGGGCTTAGAGGGTTCTGTTTAGTTTTTAATGGCGATGAATTATTAAAAGACCTTTTTAAGTCAACAAAGGAGTCTATGAGACCCATTATTGTTGAGTATAAAGATAAACCCAACATACTAAAATTAAATGAGTTTATACATTCCGAAGGTCTTTATAGTAATTCAGATATCAATTTTGTTCAAAAGGTCACAGAAACAATAGCCACTAAATCAACTGATTGGGAATATGAAAAAGAATTTAGAGTCATGTCATTGAACCAAGAATCTTTTCATAATTACTCACCCAGTTCATTAAAAGAAATAGTTATTGGTGACAAAATGCCTGAAGCGGAAAGGAATCTACTTTTAAAAATTGTGTCTGGGCTTTGTAAAAATATATTAATTAAAACGGCTCGTTTGCAAAATAACAGCTATAAAATCGAAATTGTTTAGTATCAAAATATTCATAATCGGGTAGCCAGAGCTCTCTAACCTAAAGCCCCACATCACCCATCCTAATTACCAACACGATAAACTATTACCTTTGTTCATAAATCTATTGTCGGATAGCATGGCTTCGCCATTTATCCGACCTACGAGTTAGCCTTTTTTACAAACTTTGCAGTTACCATCATTTCGCCAATACCATCTACTTTACAATCAAGTTCGTGATCTTTTTTATCAAGCACTCTTCTAACTACCGCTTTGGTGCCAATTTTAATTACTTGCGAGCTGCCTTTAATTTTTAAATCTTTGGCTACTGTCACTTTGTCGCCATCATTTAGCACAGTGCCGTTGGCATCTTTAACTAAAATAGCGTCTTCATCGTTTGTATTATTTGGGTTCCACTCATGAGCGCACTCAGGGCAAACAAGCAGCTGTTGGTCTTCGTAAATATATTCACATTGGCACTTTGGGCAAGCTGGCAGCGACATTTTTAACTCTCATAAAGTATTGTTTCGCGTATTTTAATCTGCGTTATTAGTTAATCAATATTTTTTATCTTCACGCTAAAAATATCTCGTTTGTGCGTTTTTAAAAAAGGGCATATAAAGCACATGTCGCTTAAGCAATTTAAGCGCTAACTCGTACAGTAGGTACCTGTTAAAGCACCCATCGTATTAAGTGATTCGCGCAATGCCCACTTAGTACGATGGGTGTTTCTATTTATAATGCTTAGTAATGTTACTTAAGCATGCTTTTTATATTTTGACTTAACTAGGAAAAGTCGTGTTTAAAACCTTAATTGTGGTTGATAACAACGAGCAAACGCTTGCTCAATCGTTCGAAAATGTAATTACGTTTAATACCTACTTACGTGATTACCCAAAACAAAATGAACCAAAAACACGCATTATTAATCTGTGCGACTCAAGCCAATACTTGAGCAAAGGTTACTACTGCTCGTTACTTGCTGAGGCGCGCAAGCACCAAGTTTTGCCAAGTGTAAAAACAATAAACGCACTTCGTAGTGGCCAAGCCCCTATGTTAAATGTGGGCCAAATAGACGGCACACTTTACTTTGGTAATGCACTAAACGATTTACAATCAAAAGCGGCAAAGTCGGTATTTAAACAATACCCAGCGCCTATTTTATTTGTTGATGAGCAAGGCTTATTACAACAAGGTTCGTTGTCGTCTTTAAATGAGCAGCAGTACAGCGACTTTGTTGCCAAGCTAGATAACTTTACTAAAACACAATGGCGCATTGGCTCAGTGCAACGTCGTTTTAGATGGGACATGGCAATACTTGTTGATCATAACGAAAAAGTACCGCCGAGCGATAAAGACGCCATTGCACGCTTTATTAAAGCCGCTGCTAAACACGGCATTAATGCACAAGCATTAAGCTTTGACGAAATTGATAATATTGCTCAGTTTGATGCGTTATTTATTCGCCAAACTACAGCGATTGACCACCCAACGTATCGCCTTGCGAGCAAAGCGCAAAGCCTTGGTTTAGTGGTTATTGACGATGCTGAGTCTATTTTACGTTGTTGTAATAAAGTGTATTTACACGATGCGTTTAATTATCAAAAAGTGCCAAGTTTAAAAACGGTTGTAGTGGCTGATCAAGCAAATGAAACGCTTGAGCAATTAGAAGAAGCGTTTACATATCCGCTTGTTTTAAAAATGCCTGAAGGGTCTTTCTCAAAAGGTGTGTTTAAAGTTTCAAACCGTGATGAGCTTGCCGCTAAGCTTACAGAGCTGTTTGAATTTAGCGCATTAGTGCTTGCACAAGAGTACATGTATACCGAATACGATTGGCGAGTGGGTGTGTTAAACGGTCGTGCTATTTATGCATGTCGTTATTTAATGGCGCGTAACCATTGGCAAATTTATAACCACGACGCTAAACGGTTTTTCTCTGGTGGCTTTGAAACATTACCAACCTTTGAGTTACCAAAAGCGGTGTTAGATGCCGCATTAAAAGCGTGTAAAACGGTAGGTAGGGGTTTATATGGCGTTGATGTTAAAGAGCATCAAGGCAAAGCATACGTGCTTGAAGTAAACGACAACCCAAGTATTGATCACAAAGTAGAAGACGGCTATTTAGGCGATGAGCTATATATGATCATTATGGATGAGTTTAAACAACGTTTAGAAGCACGAGGTCGTGGGTAATAACATGAGCAACCTTGTTATTCGAAAGGCTATTGGCAGTGATTTAAATGCACTGATTGACGTTGAAAACACTTGCTTTAATAACGATAAACTTAGCCCGCGCAGTTTAAAGCGCTGGCTAAGTGCTAAGCATGGTATTTTACTCGTTGCAGAGTATGGCGAGCAACTATGTGGTTACGGGCTAGTATGGTGCCATAAAGGCACACGTTTAGCGCGTTTATATTCGCTTGCTGTGTTACCCACAATGCAAGGTAAGGGCATTGCAAAAGCACTGCTTACTCGCCTTGAAAAAGAAGCGTATGAGCGCGGGCGTATTTACCTTCGCTTAGAAGTGGCCGTAAATAACGAAAGTGCAATTGGGCTTTATAAAAGTTTAGGTTATAGAGTGTTTGGCCAATACAGCGATTATTACGATGACCACAGTGACGCACTACGAATGCAAAAAAACATTCGACAAACGAGTGAGTTAAAAGTGGCGCGTTTAACGCCGTGGTATCAGCAAACTACCGAGTTTACGTGCGGGCCTGCTGCGCTATTAATGGCTATGGGTGCACTTGAGCCGACTACTGAGCTTAACCAGTCGCATGAGTTGGCACTTTGGCGTGAAGGCACCACCATTTTTATGACATCGGGTCATGGTGGTTGTCATCCGTTTGGTTTAGCACTTGCCGCTAACAAGCGGGGTTTTAAAAGCGAGGTAATGGTTAATACCACAGAGCCTTTGTTTTTAGATGGCGTACGTAACGAAAACAAAAAAGTGGTACTTGCCACAGTGCATCAACAATTTGTAGATGGTATAGCGCAAGCAAATATACCGCTTACACATAAAGATGTAGAGCTTGAGCATATTGAGCAGTGGTTAAGTAAAGGCTTTAGTGTGCTGTTATTAATTAGTACATACAGTTTTGATGGTAAAAAATCACCGCATTGGGTGTGTGTTACACACCTTGATGAGCACTGCGTGTATGTTCACGACCCATTTTGTGAGCCCGGTAACGATAAACAACTCGCAATAGATTGCCAATATGTACCTATTGCACGAAGTGATTTTAGTAAAATGTCAGCGTTTGGTAGCCAACGTTTAAGAACAGCGGTGGCTATAGCTAATAAAATATAAGGTTAACAGTGACTTTTTTAGATTTAATTGATGTAGCCCCGTATTCGTGGGCAGCTATTGGTACTGCGGCTTTTTGCGGTGCCATTATTGGTATAGAGCGCCAATTACGCGGTAAACCTGTCGGTATTCGTACATCAGCCCTAATAACGCTGGGCACGTATTTGTTTTTATCCACCGCGTTTAATTTACAAGGGGATGTAATTGATCATTCTCGTGTGGTTGGGCAAATAATTACAGGCATTGGCTTTTTAGGGGCAGGCGTTATGCTCGCAAAAGATGGTGCGGTGGTTGGTGTAACCTCAGCCGCAACCATTTGGGTGCTAGCATCAATAGGCGTTATGATAGCGACCGAAAACCTTGGCGCTGCAATAAAACTTTCGGTGCTGGTGGTCGGTATTTTATACGGTGTAGACGTACTCGAGGCTAAATTTAAAAGCTTAAGCAAAGGCGTACACACTAAAGTAAAAAACTATCAAAAACGCTATTATCGAAAAGAATTTAACGACACAGAACGCCACTAAAAGTGGCGTTTTTTAGTGCTATTTAAATAATTACATTTTGAACAAGTGCTATAAAATGACGACTAACCAAATAACTTTCGTCTAACTACTTTTCTATAACCACTGGGCGTTTGGCTTAATACCTTTTTAAACACACGCGTTAAATGCCCTTGGTCGTTATATCCCACTTCTAAGGCTACTTCTTGAATTGATAGATTTGATGACGCTAGTAACTCCTTCGCACCTTCTACGCGTAATTGTTGCCAATACTCAATAGGGCTTTGATTAGTGGCGGCTCTAAAACGGCGGGTAAAAGTACGGTAGCTCAAGCTAAATTGGGCAGCGACTTCTTGCAGGTTTAACTCGGTGGCTAAATTTGTTTTTAGCCAAAACTGAATTTGCGCAATTAGCTCGTCGGGGTGGCGGTCAACTGCGCCTTCTAAGTAGCGTTGATCTTCGTAGGGTTTACGTATTTCGTGCGAAAAGTTTCGCTCTACATGTTGAGCGGCGGCTTTTCCATAGTACTGACTAATAATATGTACGATCACATCTGCAAGGGCATTAAGGCTTGCTACGGTATACATGCGTTCTGACTGAGTTATAAAAAAGTCGGGTTTTAAACGCACTAACGGGTAGTCGTGGCTAAATTGATTGGCGTAGTGCCAATGGGTTGTAGCAGGGTGCCCATCAAGTAAGCCAGCCTCAGCTAGTAAGCAGTTGCCAGTGCCTACACCAATTATATGGCTGCCTGCGCTAAAGCTCTCGCTTAGCCAGTCAACTACGTCTTGATTTGTACGCACCACTGGGCGCGGATTGCGCCAAATACCAGGCACTATAATTAAATCACTATAGGGCGCACTAGTTGTTATGCAATCAGGAATTATCGCAAGGCCTGCGCGAGTAGCTATAGATTCTGCATTTTTAGCCACTAAATTTATAGCAAGCGGTCTAAAGCTTTGTTTATCAATATGGCCTTTAGCAAAGGCCTCGCCGGCTCTTAACATCTCAATTGGCAGCGTTAAACTAGTCACTAATAAATGCGGATAAACCGCTATAGCAATGTTTAGTGGTGGATTAGTGTGTTTGTCAGTCATATAAATGCTCCGACCAGTACATTTTGGCCTTTTGTGCTGGATATTTGGCTATTAAAGCACAATGCATAGTGCATAATCCATTTAAACTGGCTGTTCTTCTAATAACACGTTTTTTAAAGGTAAATTATGACTGCATTACCCGTTATAGTAGGCATGGGTGGTATTAACGCCGCTGGCCGTACTTCTTTTCATCAAGGTTATCGCCGTATCGTGTTAGATAGTTTAAACGCTCAAGATCGCAGTGAAACATTTTTAGGCCTCGCCACACTGATGAATCTAGTAAGCGTTGTAAACGGCCAATTACAAGATACACAAGGTAATAATGTTGAGCAAAGCGACATAGAAGCACGCTTTGGTGAGCAAATTATTGCCGGTACACTTATTCGTAAAATTGAAAAAGAACATTTTGATGCTGATGCCACACCGTGGCAGCAAAAAATGACACTAAGCGCATCAAACGAAAACGCAATTGTGTTTGAAACACGTGCTCGCGACTTACCAACGCCGGTTCCGGCTAGTTGGCAGGTTGAAGAACTTGAAGGCAAAAAAGTTAAAGTTACTATTGCCGCCGACATTGATGTAAAACACAACTCAACGCGTGATAACCCAATTAAATCTGCAGGGCAGTTTCCGACAGGGTTTGATCCGTCTGTTATGTATAACAGCCGTTATCAGCCACGTGGCCTGCAAGCGACAATTTTTGCAGCTACCGATGCGATTAAATCAACAGGGCTTGATTGGCAACACATTATGAATAGCGTAGAGCCAGATAAAATTGGTACTTATTCAGCATCGGTAATTGGCCAAATGGACGACAAAGGCCTTGGCGGTTTAGTAAAAGCGCGCCAACAAGGCGACCGTGTTAGTACTAAACAGTTAGCACTGGGTTTAAATACCATGTCGACTGATTTTATTAACGCGTATGTTACTGGCAATGTGGGGACTACATTTTCGACCTCAGGAGCCTGTGCTACGTTTTTATATAACTTACGTGCAGCAGTAAACGATATACAAGCTGGGCGTACGCGTGTTGCAGTTGTAGCAAGTGTTGAGTGTGCTATTACACCCGAAGTGATTGAAGGCTTTGGTAACATGAGCGCACTTGCCAATGTTGAAGGTTTGCGTCGTTTAGATAACTTATCACATGATGAAGAACCTGATTACCGTAAAAGTAGTCGCCCGTTTGGGGATAACTGCGGCTTTACATTAGGTGAAGGCGCACAAGTTGCTATTTTAATGGACGATGCTTTAGCCCTTGAATTAGGTGCTGACATTATGGGCTCTGTGCCGGATGTATTTGTTAATGCAGATGGCATAAAAAAATCAATTACATCACCTGGTCCTGGTAACTATATTACTATGGCTAAATCGGCTGCTTTGGCAACGAGCCTTTTAGGTAAAGAAGCTTTGCAAGAACGTAGCTTTATTTTAGCGCATGGCTCAAGTACACCGTTAAACCGCGTAACAGAGTCGCTGATATATCACAAAGTGGCACAAACATTTGCTATTGATAATTGGAAAGTGACAGCGCCAAAAGCTTATGTTGGACATACTATCGCACCAGCAAGTGGTGACCAATTAGCGATAGCTCTAGGTGTATTTAGTCACAACATTATGCCGGGTATTACCACAATTGATAAAGTGGCTGACGATGTTTACACCGATCATCTTGATATTCGTAATAGCCATTACGAATGCGGCGATATGGATATAGCTTTTATAAATTCAAAAGGCTTTGGCGGTAACAATGCAACCTCTACTGTGCTGTCACCAAAAGTGACAATGCAAATGCTCACTAAGCGCCATGGCAATGACGTTATGACTAGTTACGCGCAGAAAAATGTAGCAATTAAAGCTGCGCAGCAAACGTATAAAACACAAGCCGATTTAGGCCAGTACGAGCTTATTTACCGCTTTGGCGACGGACTCATTGACGACAACGACATTGTAATTGACGAGCAAAGTATTCATTTACCTGGCTTTAAAAAAGCAATTACGTTTAGTACAACAAATTCCTATCAAGATATGTTTTAAGCACTCATACTTGTTAGCAAGGCGCTTTTTAAGCGCCTTTTTTAATGTCTGAAATTACGTAATGCATTCCTACAAAAATACTCAACACCCCTTATTTAATAGGCTGTAGCATCATTATGAGTTCTTAAACATTGGAGTCGGTACAGAGCGAGCACAGACTTCACCGTAAGAAAAGACCCTCACTGGAGCCACAAACAGACCTATTTCTCCGCTCTAAACCGTTCTAAAATTCACTGTCTCAAGCACTGTTAAACAAGCTTTATTACTCGCCACATGTCCGATTCAGTTTTTTCGCAATAGTAGGGTAAGTATTAATTATTAAAACGTCGAAAATACACTACGAGACTATTTATTATATTCATACATCAGGCGTTAAATGCTCACTCCGAACTTATCAAAAACAAAAACCACGGAACGCTGACAGTTGAAACAGTTACCTCAATCTATGGCGGTGACACCTTTCGCGCCAATATAGCGAGTTTGCATTCTCTGATAGAGGATTGGCATTCGTGTTGCGGGTGTCCTGAAATGCACGGTAAGTGGAAGCAAGTAACGGTTGAAGCGCTTCGCTCAGCAAGGATATTGAGCTTAGAAATACAAAACGTGGTAAGTATTTTAGAATAGTGGCTGTCGTATACGTGGATGATAAAAACCTGACTGACATTCTAATCAGCTCGAGCTTAGGTGTTGCTTATGATAGTGGTACTAAAGCGAAGGACTGGTGTGGTTAGGCCTTGGGTAGTCAGTTAAACTGCTATTCCATATTTTTAAGGCTTTGAGTGAAGGAGGGATATTGTTTAATTAAGCTTTGTTTAGAAATGATAAATTGCTTTTGTTGGTAATATCATAGGTAATTTGTTAAAAGTATAAAAAGAAATAGTTGCGTGCTATCGACAGAAAAAATCGCGATTAACGCATTATTAAATTGTTAAAAAGCCACAGTTGATACGGACTTATATGCTATTTGAAGAATCAAAATTAGGTAGTGTAAGAACACTACTTACTATACTCTCTGAACTAGAGCAAAGTGATGATCTATATTTTTTTAGAGGACATGCTGATAAGTCATTCCAGCTACTACCGTCTATTTATAGAAAATCTGAATGGTTAAGTAATGAAGATAAGATGATAAGGGAAATGCTAATGCGTTGCCCAAATGATTTTTCTTTTATGCAGACTAGCTTTGAAAAGCTGGTAAAAATGCAACATTATGATCTTCCTACAAGATTACTCGATTTATCAGAAAACCCTTTAGTCGCTTTATATTTTGCATGTACTTGCGAGAAAAATAAAAATAAAGATGGTGAATTTTTATTTTTTAAAATACCTAGGGAAGAAGTTAAATATTTCGATAGTGATACTGTTAGCGTTATTTCTAATATAGCTTGGTCAAAATCAGATTTTGAGATAGCTCAAAGTTATTCTTCCGCACTACGTTTCCATAATGAAAGTAATCATCATGCGACCAAATTAATGCATGATATTCAACAAGAAAAGCCTTATTTTTCACCTAGAATACAGCCAACACATATTAAAAGTGTTGTTTGTGTAAAACCTAAAATGGATAACCAGCGGGTTATCAGGCAAGATGGGGCATTTCTTTTATTTGGAACAGCACAAAATAAACATACACCAGCATCGATACCTGAAAGTTGGATATACAGGCTGAATGGAAAAAAATATATCATAAAGGCTTCAGATAAAGATCAAATATTGAAGCAGCTTGTTGGTATCGGTATTTCTAAAGCTAAGCTTTTTCCTGAGATAGATATGGTTTCACAGTTTATTAAAAATGATTATGGTTTAAAGACAATAGAATTTACTACTACCCATCCAAAACCTAGCGCTGGACCAAGGTGGAGATAAGGCACTTATGAAGTTAGCAATAAAGCACCAAGAGACAAGGATTGATAATAATAGTCGTTATATATTTGGTCGTAAGGAGTTTTCGACCAGCTTAAAAAATATCTTTTACAATATCGATGGGGGATTTGTTTTAGCGATTGATGCAACTTGGGGGGAGGGGAAAACTTCATTCATTCATCAACTAATTCACGATTTAAAGTTCTCAACCAATTTAATTCCAATATACTACGATGCTTTCGCGAACGACTTTGCAAGCGACACATTTTTATCTATTGGGGCCACGATTACATACGGGGTAGAAAACCATTTCAATAAGCAGGATCAAAAAGACAAAAATCATAAAAAAAATCAAAAACAACTTCAGCACTTAAAAAAGGTTACTAAAAATACTGCTATAGAACTTGTTAAGCTAGGTACTAATTTAGCAGTTAAATCTTTAACGGCGGGGATAGTAGATAGCTCTGAGCTAGTAAAGGTTACTACTAGTGCATTTAATACAGCTACATTTGGTACACTAGAGCTTGACTTAAATAAAAAATTTGAAGCCTATGAGGGCTCTAAAGCCACCATTAAGTCTTATGTTGAAGCCCTACAGTCAGTCTCCACAGGTAGCGAAAAAGTCGTGTTCTTCGTTGATGAGCTTGATCGCTGTCGCCCTGACTTTGCCGTAGAAGTATTAGAAAAAATAAAACATCTTTTTTCGGCTAAAAATGTCATATTTGTTATTTCTTATAATAAAAGCCAGCTGTCAAAAATAATTTCAAACGTTTACGGTGTTGATCGTGAGGACTCACTTAAATACTTAGAAAAGTTTGTCCATATTGAAGTGAATTTGCCAACTGTAGATAACAAACATCACGAAAATTCATACGAGTTATTGTTTAATAGTTTTATGGATGAGTTTAATATCCAATTTTCAATGGAACAACCCAAATTAGAGCGATTAAAGAGTATGTTTATTTCTTTATCCTCGAATAAACATCTTAAAATGAATAGTCGCGAAGTAGAACGGACTTTCAGCTATGTGAGTTTTTGTTTTGCATCATTGGATAAGGACATGGGCACAGAGCTATTTCAATATTTTTTACCCGCAGCAATGATCAAGGTAAAAAATATAGAATTATTTGAAAGTATTAAAAATGGCTCTTTTTCTTCAACCTCTATTAATAAAGAGTTCAATTGGATATACGTTTTTTTTAAGGATTACTATAAGGATAATCTTGTGATAGAAGCGTCTAATGTGTATAAGGTAGGAAAGTTCGAGGAGGCATGTAATATCGTTTCTATGTTTAAATTACCAATTGAGTCGGATATACGAAGTGCGGTAAAAAATTTCTGAGTAGCCATTATAGAATTGTACTATTTATTACTCAAAGATTCGCGGCCACTAACCGTGATTTGTCGCCTAGCAAACTAATAAACTAGACATCCACCCTAATTTTTTGCTCTAGGTAATTTGTTAAAACTATATTAAATGAGGGTTAAGCCAGCAGTAATATGCGCGATGAGCGCACTATTAAATTGTTATTTTTTACAAAATCATGAGGAATAATATAGATACCTGAATGGCTGTCAGATATTAATATCATCGGATCAGCTGCCTCTATAATAGGTCTGATTGTGACTATTTTTCTTTTCATGGAAGCTCGGAGTATTCGAAAGTCTTTTCTACGCAAGGCTAGGCTTCCTGAATTGAATAAGGATCTAGCAAAAGCAACATCTGAAATTTCTACTCACATAAAAACATGGGAAAGCAATAAAGAGCCAGCACTTGAAAAATTTTCGCATGCAAAAGCATTGCTGGAAAATATTAAGAAAAAACTGCCTCAAGATGAACGCAGAAAGGTTGAGAGGTATTTAAATTTGCTACAACCAAAACGCTCTTTGCTAAAGAAAAGAGAAATTTCAGGTTTAGACAGAGATGAAGCATTTAAATTGTATTCTGAATTAAACGGTTTGGTCACATCTCTCCTTGAACTAGCTAAAGACAATACTTGGAACTAATTATGAGTGTAAACAGCAAAACTGAACAGCTAGTTAAAAAGCTATTCGTTGAAAGCAAAAATGGAAATATTAAATGGAATGTATACGAAACACCTAGATCTTTAAACCAAGAGACTGAGCAATCAGTTCCTCTATTCTTGAAAACTGAGTACAAGGGAAAGTCCATAGGTGTTTATGACCTTCGGACCAAACATTTCTATGACGAGCATGAGTTTTATTGGTCTGAAAGCATAGGTCTTTGTATTGTCGATGAAAATGATCGAGTTGTATGGGAGGCAAATGAATATTTCCCTGCATTACTTGACTTGTTCAATGCAGCAAGGGAAAAAGCTGCTGGCTTAGACGATATTCTTGATGATCTTATCTAAGAATTCGGCAAACATAACAAACGCATGTTGTAGGACTGCTTCTCCGCTGGGCTCCAAACCAGCCGCAAATGCGGGCGTTATGCATTAATTCAATATTGGTTGCCCTATGAAATTAATTGAAGAAATAATTGATCTACTAAGCTCTGGTGAATTTAACTTAAAAATAGCATTACTTAAAACCAAAGTGCTACTTCATAAGTTGGGTGAAAAAGAGTTATTAGATTGGGTTAATTGTGAGTTGAAAGGATACTCGGGAAATGAATCGGTTCCCGATTATAGAATACTACACGTAACTATAATGGGTAATGTCAGCAATATGGCATACAGATATTCAAATCAGACATTACCCGTTATGCATTTAGATGAAGTAATCCGAGAACGTTTGGTTACAAAATACTTAATGGATGGTATTGCTGTTATTGAGCAGTACTCGAAACAGGAAAATCTAAATATATCTGTTGCCCCTGAGTTCTATCCTTATTTGTCAGAAGGCTATGATAGTAGTTATCAAGTGGAAAATGCTTGGGCAGTACACTCAGCTGGAGCAATGACTCAAATATTAACTGAAGTAAACTCTAGGTTATTAGATTTCGTTTTGGCGCTTTCTGAAAAATTCCCATCTGAAATGGATTCAGATGAAATGAAAACTAGGTCAAAGGAGGTTGGAGTGAGTGATTTATTTAACAATGCTGTATTTGGTGATAACGCTACAATTGTGGTGGGTGACTCAAATACGCAAACCATTAAAAACTCTGTTATTAAAAATGATCTTCCGTCATTAATTGAAGTTCTAAAACAACATAAAGTCAGCGATGAAGATATTGCTGAACTTGAAACATCTATTGAGAATGACAACAGTTCTGATGAAATAAAAGAAGGTAAGTATGGAACAGAGGTGTCCAATTGGATGGGTAAAATGATTGGAAAAGCAGCCTCCACTGCTTGGGATGTTAAAGTTGGCGCGGCGGGAAGTTTATTAGCAACCGCCATCAGCAAGTTCTACGGATTTTAATGCATCGTAATTTATTTAAACGCAATTGAAACGGTAGGTTATACTTATCTTTGTTCCATATTCTAACCCGCTCAGTAAAGCGATATCAATGTCCGCTCATGGCACACTGCCGCCATTCCTGATAGCCTTGTTTATTAGGAATATCGTTATTTAATATCAAGCTTAATTACCGAGCTGATTTATTCGCTAATCTGAACGTTAACTATATTAAATTTACTTAAACTTTTTTACATACCTAAGCGTTATAAAGTTAATAATGGCAAGTAAAATTGCTATTTCGTAGCGGCTGTACGCTACGGCTATACCAATTAAACCCATGTTCCAAATACTTGCTGCGGTTGCAGTGCCTGACGTAGTACGGTTATTTTTTAAAATTGCGCCACCGCCTATAAAACCAATACCGGTAATAATGCCTTGTAACATTTTAGATTGCGCTTCTGCGCCATCTAAAACCGACATAGCAATAAGTGCATACCCACACGATGCTACCGCAACAAGCGGAAAGGTACGAAGTCCTGCGCCATCATGGCTGCGTTCTCTGTCGTAAGCCATGGGTAGTGCAAGTAGGTAAGCAATACCTAAATGTATTAAATTATCGACGATTTCATTCCACTGTAAATCAATTTCCATTATTGAGCCTGTGCTGGTTAACTTTGTTAATAATAAGCAAACAGTAAGCCATGGAATAAATGATTATTAATCAATTAGTTATTGTTAATAGCTGTATTTAACAAGAATTATTGAGGAAACTTTTACATGTTTTTATTACTATTTTACGCAATAGTTAATTTGATCTGAGTTTTAAAGCCCCGTATTCTTTTATCCAGACTAAAAGACACCTATGTGAATCTCTTGCCTTTAAATAAAACATTAAGCACACCCACTAAGCTTGAAAAAACAGCCTTACTATTTTGCGTTGGGTTATCTGTTATTGCTTTTTTATTTCCTGAATTACTCACAGAGCACTTACAACCCGCTATTAATAAAATTTTAGGTTATTTAGGCTCGCCATTTTTTATATTGGTAAACTTGTTACTTTTTTCTGTGATAGCTATTGCTATAAGCCCATTAGGGCAACGAAAAATAGGAGGAGCGCAAGCACTTGTTGAGTTTAGTACCTTTGGTTGGCTTTCTATGTTGTTTGCAGCAGGAATGGGCTCAGGACTTATATTTTGGGGAGTAGCAGAGCCTGCACTACACACGGTTAATTCGCCTTTAAAGCAAAGCTTGTATCCTAACAATCAAACAAGTGGTTTGGCACTTACCTTAGTTAATTGGGGCGCGCATGCATGGGCGCTCTATGCAGTATTTGGCTTGTTATTAGGTGGGCTTACTCGCAATAGTGGTAAAGCGGGCGATATTAGTGCTCCTGTGATCAGTGCAACTAAAGGCGTTATTAATCGGGCTTGGCAGTTACAGTTGAGCTTTAGCATTAAATTAATTGCCATACTTGCAATATTTTTTGGTGTCGTGGGCACAATTGCTAATTCAACTTTATTACTGCGTAAAGGGCTCGAGCTTGAGCTAGGGGTTGAGTCTGCTTTATTTTCGGGGTTTATTATTATTTTTTTAATTGCGCTGCTTTATACCATTTCTGCAAAGTTGGGGCTTAAAAAAGGAATTCAAACGCTTAGTAAATTTAATGTGCTTTTAGCTTTTATGCTTATTGTATGGCTATTAATTTTTGTGCCTATACAGCCAATTATAGATATAGCTTTGGGAGGTACGTGGGATTACATTCAACTTATAACCACAGGCACATGGCAGTTTGAAAGCATACTGAAAAAGCCTGAGTGGGCAAGCGGCTGGACATACAATTACTATTTTTGGTGGTTAGCGTGGGGCCCGTTTGTTGGTGTGTTTTTGGCAAGAATTAGCCAAGGGCGCTCAGTTTGGCAATATATTGTTGGTGTTGTATTTGTACCAACCCTAGTGACCATTATTTGGTTTAGTGTGTTTTCGGGCTCTGCGATTGCGTGGGATCAAACGCATAATGTAGGTATTTTAGCGGCTATTAAAGCCGATTATACACAAGGGCTATTTGTATTTTTTGAGCAGCTAGGGTGGCAAGGCGGTTTATTAATTTGGTCAAGCTTATTACTGTTACTTATTTTTGTAGCAACTTCAGCAGACTCTGCTGTTTTAGTAATTCGCCAATTAAGTGGTGCAAGTGAAGCTCAAACATGGAGCTTATATGCATGGTCGTTTGCGTTAGGTTTATGCGCGTTTGTTTTGTTAGTACAAAATAACGAACCGTTAAACAGAAGTGTTGCGATTATTGGCGCTTTGCCATTTTTAGTTATTTTTATTTTTCAGCTGGTGGGTTTTACAAAAGAGTTTATAAATGAGTTTAAGTAATCATGCCGACATATTTTTACAATGCTATTTTTAAAGTTGTATATAATTTAGGTAATGTTTTTGAACAGGATGAATCATGAGAACGCTAATTTTATTTTTATGTGTTATTTATCTAAGTGGCTGCACATTTGCCGGCGCTATTATTGACGGCCAAGCACAGTCAAATGCACGTGATAATAAATATAATAATAGTCCTGCTCGTTCAGAGCCTTATAAAAACCCACTAGAGCCAATACCTACAGATAAAAACGGATTTAACTTTACTGATATGGGATTAAAGATAGATTCGGCTCTTGTTAGCCTAGTAAAAGGCGAAAGCACTACAACGCAAGTATGTAGGCAGGTCACTAAAAGTCTAAAAGAGTGTGTAGAGGTAGAAAAGTCATCTCTACGCACTAATGAGTCTAAGCAGTTAAAAACTGATGATGAAATAATAAGTGTTGGTCAATAAAACTACTTATAAAAAAGTAACTATGATCGTAACCTTCTTGCATCTCCAGTGTTAGCGGGTAGCTCTTTTCGTTAGCAACAGCCACTAAGTTTTGTGGTTTAAGTTGCTCCTCTAAAAAACCATCAGCATCGCCTTGAGTAGTCAGCATCGGTAAGTAATCAGTTTGTTTGGCTTTTTTCATCAGCTCGCACGTGTCGTACTGTGCCCAAAGCGATTTATCACTGCCCAAATACCCTGTAAATGCTTTTTCGCCCCACGGACAGTTTATTGGGTTAACGATAGGGCTAAACGCAGATGCACTAACGTATGCTTTAGGGTTTTTAAGCGCGACCATTAATGCACCGTGCCCGCCCATGGAGTGACCACTAATTGCCTTTGTGCTTGTGACGGGAAAGTGTTGTTCAATAAGAGCCGGTAACTCACTAACAACATAATCGTACATATTAAAATGGGTGTTGTAAGGAGCTTGCGTTGCATTCACGTAAAAGCCAGCACCTTGTGCAAAATCGTAAGCGTCTTCATTGGGTACATCTTCGCCGCGCGGGCTGGTATCAGGCGCTACAATTGCAATACCCAGCTCGGCTGCTTTTTTAAACGCGCCTGCTTTTTGCATAAAGTTTTCGTCAGTACAGGTTAAACCTGATAACCAATAAAGCACAGGTACTTTGTTTGCCTCACTTGCACCAGGCGGTAAAAATACGGCAAAGCGCATAGTGCAATGTGTACTTGTTGCAGCGTGAGTATATTGTTTATGCCAACCGCCAGACACTTTTACACTTGAGATATTTTCTAACATACTTAATCCTTAAAAGCCGTAAACTTAAAAGTATTACGGCTTATTATTAAACGTATTTAAGCAAATATTAGTAATGAATTACCGTACGAATGCTTTTACCTTCGTGCATTAAATCAAATGCTTCGTTAATATCTTCAAGGCCCATTGTATGGGTAATAAAGTCGTTAAGAGCAAATTCGCCAGCCATATAACGTTCTACTATTTCAGGTAGTTGCGAGCGACCTTTAACGCCACCAAATGCGCTACCACGCCATACACGCCCAGTTACCAGTTGGAACGGACGGGTTGATATTTCTTGGCCAGCACCGGCTACGCCAATAATTACCGACTCACCCCAACCTTTATGACAACACTCAAGCGCTGAGCGCATAACATCAACATTACCAATACATTCAAACGAGTAGTCAACGCCGCCGTCTGTCATTTCAACAATAACTTCTTGAATTGGCTTGTCGAAATCTTTTGGATTAATTAAATCAGTTGCACCTAGTTTTGTAGCTAAATCGAATTTAGTGGTGTTTATATCAACACCAATAATACGACCCGCACCAGCCATCTTTGCGCCAATAATCGCAGATAAACCAATACCGCCTAAGCCAAATATAGCAACAGTGTCGCCAGGCTTTACTTTAGCTGTGTTGGTAACTGCGCCCATGCCTGTTGTTACACCACAGCCTAGTAAGCAAATCTCCTCTAGTGATGCTTCTTTATTTACTTTAGCGAGTGAAATTTCTGGCAATACAGTGTACTCAGAGAACGTTGATGTACCCATGTAGTGATAAATTGGTTGGCCATCTTTAAAAAAGCGTGTAGTGCCGTCTGGCATTAGGCCTTTACCTTGTGTTTCGCGCACGGCTGAACACAGGTTAGTTTTACCTGAAGTACACATTTTACATACGCCACATTCTGCAGTGTATAAAGGAATAACATGATCCCCAACTTCAACACTCGTTACGCCTTCGCCAACAGCATAGACAACACCAGCGCCTTCGTGACCTAAAATAGCAGGAAATATGCCTTCAGGATCTTGGCCCGATAATGTAAATGCATCGGTATGACACACACCTGTAGCGGTAATTTTTACCATGACTTCGCCTTTTTTAGGCATCATCACATCAACTTCTTCAACACTAAGTGGTTGATTAGGACCCCAAGCAATGGCAGCTTTTGATTTAATAAATTCAGACATGTGTTTTATTTCCTTTAACTGGCTATTAAAAAATAATTGTAGACCCAATTTGCTTGGGTGATGTGCTTATTGTATTTGTTTCTCAAATAATGATAATCTCAATTTTATTAAAACACTTTTACAGTATGGTAATAATGGCGCGTTGGAATGGAATAGATGAGTTTATAGCTGTAGGGGAGGAGGGCAGCTTTACTGCGGCTGCGAAAACGCTTGGGCTTTCGGTTGCGCATATTAGCCGCCATGTAACAGCGCTTGAGCAACGTTTAAATACACAACTATTAACTCGTACAACCCGTAAAGTGGTTTTAACCAAAGAAGGCGAAGTGTACTTACATCAAATAAAGCACTTACAACATGCTATGGATGAGGCAACTCAAGGTCTTGCCACGCACCAAACTACACCAAAGGGTAAAATCAAGCTCACAGCCCCTGTTATGTATGGGGAAACGTTCATTATGCCTATAGTGCATAATTTTATGAAGGATCATCCCGAGGTAGAAGTTGTTGCCACACTAAGTAACGAGCAAGAAAACTTATTAGAAGGCGGATTTGATTTAGCAATAAGGCTTGGGCATTTAAAAGATTCGAGCTTAAAAGCGCGTAGGTTAAGTGCGCGGCGTTTTATTATGTGCGCGGCACCACAGTATTTAACGCGATTTGGTGAGCCGCATACTTTAGGCGAGCTAAACAGCCATGAATGTTTAATTGGGAATAGTAGCTACTGGCGCGTAAACGAAAATGGGCGCGATAAACACATTAAAATAGCGGGGCGGCTACAGTGTAATAGTGGTTGGGCGCTGGTGGATGGCGCAAAAAAGGGGCTCGGTATTGTACAACTCCCAGACTACTACATAGAAAACGAAATTAACTCAGGACAATTAGTGCCTATTTTAACACCCTATCAACCACAGCAAGAAGGGGTATGGGGCGTATATCCACCAAGGCAGTTTGTGGCCACTAATGTACGGGTATTGCTCGATTATTTAGTTAACGGGCTGAAAGCTTAACCGCGAGTTAATGGTTAAATACATATTGCTGTAAATATAGCCAAGTATCAGATTTTTAAATTATTTCTTACATTTTACGCCATACCCAAAGGCACTTTTTTCGTGCTACTATTGCTCAATACTTTTACTATAAGTGTTAAAAATAATATGTTTCAACCGGTTAGCTTATTTATAGGGCTTAGGTATAGTCGCTCCTCTAAAGGAAATGCGTTTATATCGTTTATTTCGTTTTTTTCTATTGCCGGTATCGCTATTGGTTTAATGGCATTATTTACGGTAAGCAGTGTAATGAACGGGTTTGAAAATAGCCTAAAAACCAATATGCTTGGACTTATTCCGCATGTTGAAGTTAGCGCAGGTAAACACACTGCCACCCAAATGAACACCCTAAAAACCGACCTCGAACAATCTCCTTATGTTGATCATGTAAGCTTATATCGCCACGGTGAAGCTATTTTGCAAACGAATAAAGACTTGCACGGCGTTTTATTACAAGGCCTTTATAACGATAGTGGTTCTTTGTATAGAATTACCGATAAAATAGTGCAAGGCGATTGGAAAACTGTATTAAACAAAAATTACAACATTGCTATAAGCCGTTATTTGAGTCGTAAATTAGGCGTTAGCGTGGGTGATAAGCTTCGCGTTATTATGCCTAATGCTTCAACGTATACACCACTTGGGCGAGTACCCAGCCAGCGTTTATTTAAAGTTGCCGCAATATACGAAACCGGATCTGAGATAGATATGGCACTTGCGTTTACGAGTGGCGCTTCACTACAACGGGTGTTAAAGCTGGATAAAAACACTGCCCCAAATTTAAGTGTTTCATTGCACGAACCTTTCGAACTAGATGAGTTTATTGAAGCAAGCCAGCGTATTTTACAAGATCATAATTATAGTGATTGGCGCAGTACCCAAGGTACTCTATTTGCAGCCGTTGCTATGGAAAAGCGCATTATGTCTATGTTGCTTGCCCTCATTGTATTGGTGGCTGTATTTAATATTGTATCGGCATTAACCATGATGGTAAGCGAAAAACAAGGCGAAGTGGCCATACTACAAACGTTAGGTTTAACACCTTCGCAAGTGCAAAAAGTGTTTATGGTGCAAGGCCTATATAACGGCGTAATTGGTACCGCAATAGGCGCATTTTTAGGTGTAATATTTAGTTTATATATAAATGAGCTACTTGCATTAGTGGGCTTAAACTTATTGGCGGGTATAGAGCTTCCGGTAAAATTTGATATTTTGAGTTTAGTAATAATAGCGTTTGCCAGTATTGCTATGAGCTTTTTAGCTACCTTATATCCTGCGCGTAAAGCCGCAAAAGTAAAACCAGCAGAGGTATTACGTTATGAATGATTTAGTAATTAGTTGTGAAAATTTAAGTAAGGTTTATCAAGATGGCAGCAACCAAGTTGAAGTATTAAAAGGCGTTGATTTAGCGCTTCAGCAAGGTGAAATGCTCGCTATTGTGGGGAGTTCTGGCTCTGGTAAAAGTACGCTTTTACACATACTTGGCACATTAGATACCGCAAGCTCAGGTAGCGCTAAAATTAAAAACCAAGAAGTTGCAAAACTTTCGCGAACAGAGCAAGCCGCATTTAGAAACCAAAATTTGGGCTTTATCTATCAATTTCATCACTTATTAATGGAGTTTAGCGCAGTCGAAAACGTGGCTATGCCATTATTAATTAAAGGCTTGAGTGCAAAAGAAGCCAAAGCTCAAGCGCTCGATATGCTCGAAAAAGTAGGCCTTGCACATCGCAGCTCGCATAAACCGTCTGCGCTTTCTGGTGGAGAGCGCCAACGCGTGGCTATTGCCCGCGCACTGGTTACTAAACCTGCGCTTGTGCTTGCTGATGAACCAACCGGTAATTTAGATAAACAAAATGCGATTAAAATTTACGATTTAATAAATGAGCTTAACCAAAGCTTAAACACGAGTTTTGTGGTAGTTACACACGATTTAGAACTTGCCGATAAGCTAGGCAAAATAGCTTATTTAGACGATGGAAAACTAGCTATTAAAGAGTCGCAGTATGTTGCTTAGTGCATTTTTAAGTAAACGTTTTAGAGCCTATTCAGGCCACAAAGATGAAAAAAACGGCTTTGTTAGTTTTATCGCTAAAGCGTCGACTATTGGTATTTTATTAGGTGTCGCGGTTTTAATTGTGGCGCTGTCGGTAATTAATGGTTTTGAGCAGCAACTAGTACATAGATTGCTAAGTGTTGTGCCGCAGGTTGAATATGTAGCACCAAGTAGACCCATCGCGAATTGGTCGCAAAAAGTTGAGGATTTACAAACACAACCGCATGTAACAGGGGCTGCGCCATTTATTGCAGTGAATGGGATGGCGCAATATAAAAGCCAGCTAAAAGCGATAGAAATTCGAGGTGTTGAGCCATCGCTCGAGAGTAATGTATCGGCGGTAAATCAGTTTACCAGTGGTAAGTTAGTGAGCCAGTTAGGCCTTGACGATGTAATTTTAGGTAAGCAAATAGTAAAACAGTTAGATGCAAAAGTAGGCGACAACATTACGTTACTTATTCCGCAAATAGGCCAAAAAGGTCAGTCATTATTAGCGCCTAAACGCGTAACACTTAACCTTGCAGGTGTTATAGAAATGGGCGGCCCCATTGATAGTACCGCTGCGTTTATACATCTTAATAAAGCGCAGCAAACATTGGGTTACGATGAAACTCAAGTAACAGGGCTGCGGTTAAGTGTTGATGATGTGTTTTCGGCGCACCAAATAGCGCTAAAAGTGGGCCAAACTATTGACGACTACGTGTATGTTTCCAGTTGGTTTAGAACCCAAGGCAGCCTTTATCAAGATATTCAAATGGTACGTACCATTGTTTATATTGTGGTGTTTTTAATTATAGCGGTAGCCAGTTTTAATATTGTGTCCTCCTTGGTAATGGAAGTACGCGAAAAACAAGGCAATATCGCAATTTTAAAAACCATGGGCGCGAAAGACAGTACTATTTTAGCCACCTTTGTAATGCAAGGCTTAATGCAAGCATTTGTAGGCGTGGCACTAGGAACACTAATTGGTGTGGTATTAGCGCTTAATATAAGTGAGCTTTTTACGTGGATAAGCCAATTATTTGGAGCCAATCCACTTGAGGGCGTTTATTTTATAGAGTTTTTACCAAGTAAATTAGTACTTGAAGACATTGGTATTACAGTGATTGTTACGTTTGTGCTTGCGATACTTGCCACTATTTATCCTGCATGGCAAGCAACGCGCGTAGATCCTGCCAAGGTGCTTGGTAACTAGGTATAAGAAGCTCAGATAAAAATTAATAGGGTGGTATTAGTAAACCTGTTAAACTAGGTGCTTATTTAAAATTAAGCAATAACTGCTTGGTTGCTATACCTCACTTTGGGATTTACTTTGACTAATAACGATATTTTACGCCGCATTCGCTACACTTTTAACTTAACTGATACTGCTATGGTCAATGTTTTTGCATCAGCAGAGCATACGGTCACCAAAGAGCAAGTAATTGCATGGTTAACTAAAGAAGGTGAAGAGGCTTTTACCCCAATAAGTGATACTGAGTTTGCTAGCTTTTTAAATGGGTTTATTAATACCCAACGTGGCAAACGCGAAGGTGAGCAACCAGAGCCTGAGAAAAAGCTAAACAACAATATTATCTTTATGAAGCTACGTATTGCTTTAAATATGAAAGCAGAAGATGTTATAGCAACACTTGCACTTGTTGATTTTGATCTAAGTAAGCATGAGTTAAGCGCGTTTTCTCGAAAAGTAGATAACAAACATTACCGTGTTTGTAACGATCAAATATTACGCTTGTTTTTAACCGGCGTACAAAAGCAGCACCGTCCAGAAGAGCCTGCTGAGTAACTGGTTTTAGCTAATTAGCTTTTAGTTAATGGGTTTTTTGCGAGCGCAATGCAGTATAAAGCCCATTAATTGTTATATTTTTAAACAAATCCACACCTAACCTAATACTTCTAAAACTCCCTTTTGAAAATATAAAAACTCACTTGGCACTGTTTCGATTTTAAATCTGTGAATTTAAATTCATCTTTAATAAATAAAAATCAAACTTCCAATCAAAAATAATTCACGTAGCTGGCGTTAAATATCTCAATTTTTCATGCTAAGGTAATAGTTAATTATATTAAATTAAGACCTTAAAGCATGAATCATAAACTTGATCACGTTTACTTTAACATCTGATAAATACTTTTATTATTAACACGGAAGAATAATTATGAATTATATCCATAGCACAATAGCACAATTAAAAAATAGTAGTCCTGCACAATGCGAGTTTTATCAAGCTGTTGAAGAAGTACTTGAATCACTCGAACCTATCTTAGAAAACTCAGAAAAATACAAAAAAAATGCCATTATACAACGCTTAGTTGAGCCCGAACGCCAAATTATGTTTAGAGTTCCCTGGGTTGATGACGAAGGCAATATTCAGGTAAATAAAGGCTACAGAATTGAGTTTAACTCTGCACTTGGCCCCTATAAAGGTGGCTTACGTTTTCACCCAAGTGTGAATGCCAGCATAATTAAATTTTTAGGGTTTGAGCAAATATTTAAAAATGCTTTAACAGGTTTACCAATCGGTGGTGGTAAAGGCGGGGCAAACTTTGATCCAAAAGGGCGCTCAGATGCTGAAATAATGCGTTTTTGCCAATCATTTATGAGCGAGCTCTATCGCCATATTGGCCCTACAACCGACGTACCCGCTGGAGACATTGGAGTAGGGGCGAGAGAAATAGGTTACTTGTTTGGTCAATATAAGCGTTTGACTGGGCGCTATGAAGGTGTTTTAACAGGTAAAAGCTTATTGTGGGGTGGATCGCTTGTACGAAAAGAAGCCACGGGATACGGCGCTGTTTATTTTGCTGACTACATGCTGCAAGCGCGCGGCGATAGCCTACAAGGTAAGCGCTGCTTGGTCTCGGGCGCAGGTAATGTTGCTATTTATGCAATGGAAAAGCTTTATCAAATGGGGGCAACACCAGTAAGTTGCAGCGACTCTCGTGGCACTGTGTATCATGAATCGGGTATAGATTTAAATCTTATTAAATGTTTGAAAGAGCAATCGCGTGATTGCTTGAGTGTATATAAACAAACTCACCCCGATGCTATTTATATTTCTGTAAATGACTACCCTAAAGATGGGCACGCTGTTTGGCGCTTTAATGCTGCCGCTGCTTTTCCGTGCGCCACACAAAATGAATTAACACAGGCGGATGCAAGCGCTTTATTATCCGGCGGTTGTTTATTAGTAAGTGAAGGCGCAAACATGCCTTCAACAAAAGAGGCTATTGATTGCTTTATTGCTGCAAAAATTGCGTATGGACCAGGTAAAGCGGCCAATGCCGGCGGCGTTGCAACAAGCCAATTAGAAATGGCACAAAATGCGAGTATGCAAAGTTGGACCTTTGAAGAAGTTGACGAAAAGCTAAAACAAATTATGAAAAATATATTTGTTACCGCCAACGACACTGCTACAGAATTTGGTGAGCCTGGAAACCTTTTATTAGGCGCTAACATTGCAGGCTTTAAGCGCGTCGCCGATGCAATGATTGAGCAGGGCGTCGTTTAATATTAAAGCTGAACAATAAGGCTTTACTATAATGTTATTTTAAAACTAGCCATAAAATTGAGTATATTATGGTTAGTTTTAAATATTAACGCCATTAGTGAACTATAACCCTATAAAGCTGGGCTATAACAGCGTAGGATCAAGTTACTTTCGAATGAAAATTAGGTTTGCACTTTAGGTGCATTAAGACAAAAAATTATGCAACTAACTGCAAAACCATCACTTCCTAATGCGTTACTTATTTCTATTAGTACACCACAATTTAAAGGTGACGAAGCAACAGAGTCGCTTGCAGAGCTTGCTCGTTTGGTGACCACGTTAGGATTTAAAGTAGTAGGTACGCAATCGCAAAAGCAAAGCTCAACTCAAAAAGTTAATGTACTGGGCTCAGGTAAACTAGCTGAAATAGCTCACCTTACCGGCAATAAAGGGATGGTTGAAGACGAGCAAGAAGATAATTTACTTGATGAAGACCCTTTAACCGAAATATCGTCAGAAATTTCATCAGACGAACTTGATTTTGCATGTGCCGATGTAGTGGTATTTGACTGTGATTTAACGCCTTCTCAACTACGTAATGTTGAGAACCAGCTGGGTGTAGAAGTATTTGATCGCACCGGTATTATCATTGAAATATTTAGCCGTCATGCGCGTACTAAAACTGCAAAACTACAAGTTGAAATTGCTCGCCTTAATTATGTAGCGCCACGACTGCGTGAAACATCAACAGGTGATAAAGAACGCCAAATGGGTAAAGGTGCGGGTGAAACCACACTTGAGCTAAATCGCCGTAAGGTGCGCGATCAATTAGCAGAATTAAAGCGTGAGCTTGTTAGTGTTCAAGATGTAATGATGGACAGACGTACGCAGCGCTCTGAGCTATTTTCAGTGGCTTTAATTGGTTACACCAATGCGGGCAAGTCATCAATGATGCGCGCAATTACAGGTAGTGATGTAGAAGGCGAAAATAAACTCTTTGCAACGCTAGATACCACTGTTCGCGCACTGTACCCGATTACGCAGCCACGTATATTGGTTTCAGATACGGTTGGTTTTATTAAAAAATTACCTCATGATTTGGTTGCTTCGTTTCACTCAACGCTCGCTGAAGCACATGATGCGTCGCTACTTTTGTATGTTGTTGATGCGTCAGACCCTTCTTTTCGCTCACAGCTTGAAGTAGTACATAAAGTACTGGCAGAAGTTGGGGTGGAAGGCAGCAAAAAATTATTAGTACTGAATAAGTCAGACCAATTAAGTACTGAGCAGCAGCAGTCGCTAATGGATGAATTTCCTGATGCGATGATGACCTCTACGCGTAATCCAGATGATATTAGTAAATTGCACAAATACATTATTGGCATTGCTCAAGAGGACATGATTGAAGAAGAGATTGTTATCCCGTACACAGCTAAAGGTATTGTGGGCGAAATCCGATCGAGTATGAGTGTTGTTAAAGAAGAATATGAATACAGCCACATTAAATTAACAGTGCGCTCGAGTGCGATTGATTTAGAACGTTTAAAAAAGAGAATGTTAGATTTATAATAAATTTAGTATACAAAAAGCACAGCCAATTGGCTGTGCTTTTTAATCGTTACTTGAGGTAGATTTATTATTCAGAGTTCAGATTTTTTGTAGAGAAAAATTTGGAGAAGGCTTTGTCGCTTAGCTCTTCTTGCATTTGCTCACGCATTTTAAATTTTTGCAGTTTACCTGTTACTGTCATTGGATAGTTTTCTACAAAACGGATATGTCGTGGCATTTTAAAATAGGCTAGTTTGTCTTTTAAAAACACACGAATTGCTTGCTCATCAAGCACAGCGTCTTCTTTTGGTTGGATCCAAGCGCACACTTCCTCGCCATACCTTTCATCTGTTATACCAAATATGGCAGCATCTTGAATGCCCGGGTAGGTGTAAAGCACTTCTTCTATTTCGCGCGGGTAAATGTTTTCGCCGCCACGAATAATCATATCTTTAATACGGCCAACAATAGTGACAAACCCTTCTGTATCCATGACACCTAAATCGCCAGAGTGTAGCCAACCGTTGTCATCTATTGTGGCTTTTGTTTTAGCATCGTCATTCCAATAGCAGCGCATTATACCTGCACCTTTACTACACACTTCGCCAGGTTGACCAATTTGTTGAATGTTACCCAACTCGTCAATAATTTTAACCTCGGTATGGGCAAGTGCGCGGCCAACCGTCGTTACTTGCCGCTCTATTGAAGAGTCTGTTTCGGTAATGTTGTTTATGGGGCTGCACTCAGTTTGCCCGTAAGCAATCAGTACTTGATGCATGTTCATTTGTGTTTGTACTTTGCGCATTACTTGCTCTGGGCATGTAGAGCCTGCCATTACACCCGTGCGTAAAGTACTTAAGTCATAATCGTTAAAATTACTTAGCTCAAGCTCACTAATAAACATGGTAGGTACACCGTGCAGCGCTGTACATCCTTCTTGTTGAACTACATCTAGTGTGGTTTTTGCATCAAACGAATCGCCTGGATAAATGGCTGCTGCACCTTTACTAACACACAATAAACTACCCAATACCATTGCAAAGCAATGATATAACGGGATAGGGATACATAACTTGTCATCGCTCGTAAAGTGCATAGATTCGGCGACGAATAGCGCATTATTTAAAATATTTTTATGAGTGAGCGTTGCGCCTTTTGGGTTGCCTGTTGTGCCTGATGTAAATTGTATATTGATGTCTTGCTCAGCATTTAAGTTTGCACCTATTGCTTTTAATTCAAGCTCATGTGCCGATGTTGGCAAGTTAATAACATCATTAAACGCATGCATACCAGGAGATTCTTCATCACCGATACGAATTATATTTTTAAGAGTGGGCAGTGCTTTTAAATTAAGTTTGTTTTTATCGCAAGTTGCAAGTTCTGGAGCCAAACCATTGAGCATTTCTAAATAATCACTGCCTTTAAAGTTTGATGCTGTGATTAGAGTAGAGCATTCAACACTATTTAAGGCATATTGTAATTCGTTAGGGCGATATGCAGGGTTGATGCAAACCATTATTGCGCCAATTTTTGCCGTTGCAAATTGGGTTAAGCACCACTCAATATTATTAGGAGACCAAATACCAACACGCTCGCCTGGTTTCACGCCAAGTGCCAGCAACCCCATAGCAAGTTGATTAACTTCTTTTTGAAATTCTTTATACGTTAAGCGAATACCCTGGTGATGAACTACAACAGCTAACGCCTCTGGATTTTTGTCGACAATAAAGTCAAAGTACTCCCCGATAGTCGAATTTGTTAAAGGTGTGCTTTGTATACCTTTAAAATAGCTTTGCGATAACGGTAAGTGATTTATTTGTTCTACTTCTTTTACCGCAATAGTGTGTGTGTGCATTGCTCTCTCCATGAAAATGTGTGTGAGTTATGTAAACTACAAAGTTAAAATAAACACATATTGTCGACAAAGAGAAGTGCAGTTAGACTAATGTATAATTAGATTAATAAAATCTAATTATGTTTTTTAGATACAAAAAAACGCGTCTTACACTGTAAGTACGCGTTTTTAAACGAGCAATAACTTTACATTTCGTCGCTGCGGTATGTTTTTTTCATTATGTAAACGTAAGCGTTTACAAATGCATTTTCTTGGTACTTTTTAAGGCCTGTTTCTTCAAAATCAATAGGAATAGGATTACGCTTTACCTGTTCTTTAATTTCAGTTGTGGTAAATAAACGTACATCTAAATTGTCGATTAATTGAATCGCAGTTTCCATTTTGAATCCTTTTGCGCTGCCAGCAAATTTACCTTTAGGCTGACGCTCACGGATTGCAACAGAATCAATTTGGTAATCTTGCATTAGTTTTGCAAAATCGAATTGAAATTTACGCATTACTTCAGTGTCGTTACCGTTACCTAAGGTAAAGCGTGTTTGGCGCACATCGCGAATATCAAATACGTCATTATCTTTACTTAAAATACAAAGTAGTACATCACTACCGGTAATTTCTACACCACATGTTCTCATGTCTATTCTCTAAAATAACTTAATTACGCAGTATTATACGCAACACACATTAAAATGCGAGTGTAGGTATAGTTGTAGGTGCGTAATTAGTGCGTTGATGCTTTTATATTTTAATGAAATTATTTTTTTTGCTCTAAAAGTTACATTTTGTGCTCAAAACGGGTGGATTTCACCCCTTAAAACTTGTAATTAAATGCGCAGCACGCGACAATATATCTTTGTAGTTGAATAGACTCTGCATCTACATTTGTTAGTCAATGCTTATTCGTAAAAGCGTTGTCGAGTCATTCTCATTTAATTTATTAAAAATACACGTGATACATTGTAGGTGTCACCACTGTAGCAAGGATTTATAATGCCAGTTATTACTCTTCCAGACGGAAGTCAACGTAGTTTTGAAAACCCTGTAAGCACGCTTGATGTTGCAAACGATATTGGCCCTGGTTTAGCTAAAGCGACCATTGCGGGTCGTGTTAATGGCGACCGTGTTGATGCATGTGATTTAATTAGTGAAGACTCTCGTCTTGAGATCATTACCGCTAAAGACGATGACGGCCTTGAAATCATTCGTCACTCTTGTGCTCACTTAATTGGTCATGCAGTTAAGCAACTTTTCCCAGACGCAAAAATGGCAATAGGTCCTACCATTGATAACGGTTTTTACTACGATATCGATATGGAACATTCATTATCACAAGATGATCTTGAAGCAATTGAAAAGCGTATGTTGCAACTTGCAAAAACCAACTACGACGTAGTGAAAAAAACAGTAAGCTGGCAAGAAGCACGCGATACATTTGAAGCGCGTGGCGAAACATACAAAATAGAAATTCTGGACGAAAACATCGCTAAAGATGACCACCCAGGGTTATATCATCACGAAGAATATGTAGACATGTGTCGTGGACCTCACGTTCCTAACATGAAATTTTGCCAAAACTTCAAAATAATGAAAGTTGCGGGTGCATATTGGCGTGGTGATTCAGAAAACAAAATGCTACAACGCATTTACGGCACAGCGTGGGGCGATAAAAAGCAACTTAAAGCGTATTTAAAACGCCTTGAAGAAGCTGAAAAACGCGATCACCGCCGTATTGGTAAAGCGCTTGATTTATGGCATTGGCAAGAAGAAGCGCCAGGTATGGTATTTTGGCACAACGATGGTTGGAGCATTTACCGCGAGCTTGAAGAATTTGTACGTGAAAAATTACGCGAATATGAGTACGAAGAAGTAAAAGGTCCAATGATGATGGACCGTTCACTTTGGGAAAAATCAGGTCACTGGGAAAAATATTCAGAAGCAATGTTTACCACTGAGTCTGAAAAGCGTGAATACGCGATTAAACCAATGAACTGCCCAGGACATGTGCAGATCTTTAACCAGGGTTTAAAATCGTACCGTGATTTACCACTTCGTATGGCTGAATTTGGTTGTTGTCATCGTAATGAACCATCAGGTGCACTACATGGTTTAATGCGTGTACGTGGCTTTACCCAAGATGATGCTCACATTTTCTGTACCGAAGAGCAGATAATGGACGAAGTTTCAGCGTGTATTAAGATGGTTTATGATACATATGAAACATTCGGATTTGAGAAGATTGTAGTTAAGCTATCTACTCGCCCAGAACAACGCATTGGTGAAGACCATATGTGGGATAAAGCAGAGCTTGCTTTAGCCGAAGCACTTAAGCTAAACGATATTGAATTTGATTATCTTCCGGGTGAAGGCGCGTTTTATGGTCCAAAGATTGAATTTACTTTATACGATTGTTTAGACAGAGCGTGGCAGTGTGGTACAGTGCAATTAGACTTTGCATTACCGGGTCGTTTAGGCGCTACTTATGTAGCAGAAAATAACGAACGTCGTACACCTGTAATGATACATCGTGCTATTTTAGGTTCTATTGAACGCTTTATTGGCATTTTAACTGAAGAGTACGCTGGTTTATTCCCGACGTGGCTTGCGCCAAAGCAAGTGGTAATTATGAATATTACCGATAAACAGGCTCCTTATGTTAAAGAAGTTGTACAAAAATTAAATAAACTTGGAATTAGAGCCGCTGCTGACTTGAGAAATGAGAAGATTGGCTTTAAAATCCGTGAGCATACACTGAAGCGTATTCCATACTTGCTTGTTGTTGGCGATAAAGAAGTTGAACAACAAGAAGTAGCAGTGCGTACTCGCACAGGTGAAGACCTAGGCAAATTTAATGTCGATGATTTTGTAGCTAAAATTAGCGAAGAAATTAAAAATCGACAGTAAAAATCGAGCGTGTAAGGCATTAACAAACAGCCAATTACACGCTTATATTATTGATATTCTTGGAGGAACGTACTATTAGAGGCGGCAAGAAAGGGCAACAAACAGCTCAAAAAAATCGTATTAACGAAGAAATTACAGCGCAAGAAGTTCGTTTAATTGACATTGAAGGCGAACAAGCTGGAATTCAGTCATTACAAGACGCGCAAACTATGGCCGATGCAGCGGGTGTTGATCTTGTTGAGATCAGTCCAAACGCTGAGCCGCCTGTTTGTAGAATCATGGATTACGGTAAGTTCATCTTTGAAAAAAGCAAAGAACTAAAAGAGCAGAAGAAGAAGCAAAAGCAAATCCAGATAAAAGAAATCAAATTCCGTCCTGGTACGGATGAAGGTGATTATCAGGTTAAGCTTCGCAACTTACGTAAGTTCTTAGAAGCTGGCGATAAAGCTAAGATTACTATCCGCTTCCGTGGTCGTGAAATGGCTCACCAAGAAATTGGTATAGAATTATTAAACCGTATCAAAGCCGATTTAGAAGAACTTGCAGTAGTTGAGTCTTTCCCAAATCGTGTTGAAGGTCGCCAAATGGTTATGATGATGGCGCCTGTTGCTAAAAAATAATTTTTAAGCGATAATACGCACCGAAATTAGCTCAGGTCTGCAAGTAATATGCGAATATTCACCTGAGTTAACCGGTATTAAAGTAAGATTGCGGCATTTATGCTGGGTCTTCACCGGAACATGGCAGTAAGTTAGGCCTAAAAGTGGAGCTATAGAAATATATCTCACGCCTGCTTACTAATTTAAAAGCAATACAATTTGGAGTTATTGCAATGGCTTATAAGCTAAAAAGTCACAGTGGCGCTGCTAAGCGTTTCAAAAAGACTGCTTCTGGCGGTTTCAAGCGTAAACAAGCGCATCTTCGTCATATTCTGACTAAGAAAACTTCTAAGCGTAAGTTACACCTACGTCCTAAGATGATGGTTCATAAAAATGACCATGGTCTAGTTTCACGTATGTTACCGTTCGCTTAATAGGGGTTTTTAGAAATGGCAAGAGTTAAACGCGGCGTTGTCGCACGTGCACGTCACAAAAAAGTTTTAAAACAAGCAAAAGGTTACTACGGAGCACGTTCACGTGTTTACCGCGTAGCTTTCCAGGCTGTTACTAAAGCGGGTCAATACGCTTACCGTGACCGTCGTGCGAAGAAACGTACTTTCCGTCAATTATGGATTGCACGTATCAATGCTGCTTCACGTCAAAATGGTCTGTCTTACAGCCGTTTTATCAATGGTCTTAAAAAGACATCTGTAGAAATCGATCGTAAGATCCTTGCAGATATCGCTGTTTACGACCAAGTTGCATTCGCAGCGCTTGTAGAAAAAGCAAAAGAAGGCCTAGCCGCTTAAGCTTTTTCATATAAGTATTAAAAAGGAGCCCATGGCTCCTTTTTTTGTGCCTGTAATTTAATAACTTACACTTTAGTTTTAATAATTTAGCGGAGTTGTTTTATGTGTTTTTTTAATTGGGTTTATAAATAGTAATGTAATGAATTACTGTACTTAATCGTGTTATAAAGCCTTAAAAGACATGGGTGAATAAGTGACATGTAATTGGCTGTATTTTTTTGTTGAATCACCGCAGTTTCCTCATTATAAAAAATTTAGTTGATATAATTTATATAATTGAGGCGTTTGTTAGAGAATTTTATGTTTGCAAGTTTACTAGTTTTATCTGCAAGTGTGGCGTATGACGCGCACTTACCTCCACTCATAGAGTGGCAGGGAAAAAGTGTAGAGCTTTTACAAAAAGAAGGTCCGTTAACTACCGACTTTGAATTATCTTCAGGTGAAGCGTCACCAAATTATGCAAATACAATGGCATTTGTAGATAGGTTAGTTGCTGCAAATCCGACTCAGTTTCAATCTCAAATCATTGGCTATAGTAATAGCAAGCGTGCAATAAAAATGCTAATTGCCAGTGAGCAAGGCTTTTTTGAAGCAAGACAAATGGCTAATAGTACAAAGCCGACTATTTTTATTCAGGCAGGTATTCATTCTGGTGAAATAGACGGTAAAGATGCCATGTTTATGCTACTTAGAGACATAGCGACGGGTAAGCGTCGTGATATTTTAAAAAAGGTAAACATATTATTTATTCCTATTTTAAATGTAGATGGGCACGAACGTAGCAGTGTATTTAATCGTATAAACCAACGAGGCCCTGCTAAAATGGGCTTTAGAACAAATGCAAACAACCTTAATTTAAATCGCGATTTTACTAAACTTGATACGCCAGAAGTCAGAAGTGTTTTAAAGGTTATTAACGACTACAGCCCAAATTTATACATTGATGTACATGTTACCGATGGGGCAGATTACCAATACGATGTGACCTATGGCTACAATCCGGTATTTTCAAGCGAATCGCCTGCGGTATCTGACGCTTTAAACCAGTTTTTTAAACCTCTGATTGACGATACACTGGCTGAACAAGGCCACACCCCAGGGCCACTTGTTTTTGTTATGGACAAGCGCGACTTTAAAAAAGGGTTAGCGGGGTGGGTTGCTACACCACGTTTTTCAAATGGTTGGGGCGATTTAAAATCATTACCTACAATTTTAGTAGAAAACCACTCATTAAAACCTTACAAGCAACGTGTATTAGGGACTTACGTCTTTTTAGATGGCGCCATTAATGCGCTATCAAAGCACAGCCATGAATTAGCTAATGCGGTAAAAAAAGAACAAGCGTTTGTTCCTAAACAGTTAATAGTAAAACGTGGTTATGCAAAGCAAGCTGATACAATTGCACAGTTTAAAGGCATTGAGTACTCAACAAGCATGAATGCACTTTCTGGCCAAAATGAAGTTAAGTATTTAGGTAAAGCACGCACCTATACCGACTTACCTATTTATTGGCAAAAAGATGTACAGCACACAGTTGAGGTCCCTAAAGCGTTTTTTATCTCGCCTGTATATGGCAATATTGTTGAAAAGTTAAAGCTACACGGTGTGTCTATTAATAAACTTGAAGGGGCGAATACACAGCCTTTAAAAGTGGCTAAAGTAAAAGACTATACGTTTGATAAAGCACCTTTTGAAGGACGTTTTAGAGTATCAGCAACTTTTGATTATGTGCCTGCTATTAATGTCGATTTAGATGGCTGGTATCAAGTCAATACCCAACAAAAAGCAGGTGAGCTTGCTGTGCATTTGTTGCACCCTGAAGCACCTGATTCATTCTTTGCTTGGGGAGAATTTAATACAATTTTTCAGCGTACTGAGTACATGGAAAATTATGCGCTAATTCCATTCGCACGCCAAATGCTAAAAGACAATCCAAAGTTAGCGCTTAAGTTTGACGAAAAGCTTAAAGATAAATCATTCGCGAATGACGCTGATGCACGATTAAATTGGTTATATGAGCAAAGCCCATTTTATGATCAGGCGTACTTAAAGTATCCGATACTTATGTCATTCGAAGAAGAAGTGGTTATCCCGGATCAAAAAAGTAAAGAAATTTAATATGCAAATAATAACTATACCCGTCACTGCATTTGCACAGAATAGCCGTATCATTGCGTGTAGCGAAACTAAACAAGCGGTAGTTGTGGATCCTGGTGGCGATGCAGAAAAAATAATCACGGCCCTAAATGAGCATAAATTAAAACTAAATGCTATTTGGTTAACGCACGGGCATTTAGATCATGTGGGTGCGGCAGATATTTTGCGAAATCAATTTAACGTACAAATTATTGGTCCACAAAAAGATGAGTACTTTTGGTTTGAAAACTTGCCTATACAAGCACAAATGTTCGGGTTTAAACCCATTGAACCGTTTTATCCGGATATTTGGCTAAACCATAACGACACCGTGAGCGTAGGTAAACTTAGCTTTTTAGTGAAACATTGCCCGGGGCATACACCAGGTCACATTGTGTTTTATCAACAAGAGCACGAGTGCGTTATTGTAGGTGATGTTATTTTTAAGGGATCAGTAGGGCGCACTGATTTTCCTAAGGGGAATAGTGAGCAACTTATTGAATCAATTAAAGCGCAAATTCTTACACTGCCGGATAGCACTAAAATTTTAGCTGGACACGGAAACGACACGACAGTCGGTTTTGAAAAACAAACAAATCCCTTTGTCAGTGGTAAGTTTGGTTAAATAACTTATTGAAGGTTAGTTAACTGTATAAAAATTAAAAATAAGCAGACTGTGTTTTAAAATGGCTGTATAATTTAACCAGTTTATTTGATAAATAAGAAATAAAATGTCTCTAAATCACGTAGATCGCCAAATATTGGCACTTTTACAACAAGATGCTAGTTTATCAACCGCAGAAATTGCAGATAAAGTAGGCTTGTCTCAATCTCCATGCTGGCGTCGAATTGCCAAGCTAGAGCAAGATGGTTATATAAAAAGCAAAGTGGCTCTTTTAGATGAGAAAAAGCTTGGCTTTGATATGCTGGTATACGCACATGTGCGTTTATCAAACCACGGTAAAAAGAACCTTGCTGAATTTGAAAAACTTATAATGAGTTACGATCAAGTCACAGAGTGTTACACAATGGCCGGAACAATGGACTTTATGCTGCGCATAATTTCACAAGGCATTGAAGGATATGAGCACTTTGTACGCGATAACTTGTTAAGCTTAGAATATGTACAGGAAGTACATTCTAACGTAACAATGACATGTGTAAAACGCAGTACTTCTCTTCCTTTATAAAGCACTTCTTTGTAAAGCTAAACCCCTTTTAGTTTAGCTTTACCGCACAATGACAATTGTTAACTGAGCGCTATTTTGATAGAATTTAGCGCTTTTTTTATACCCATAACACCATTTGAGGAACTCAATGTTTAACTTACTCAGTAGGGCGCCTAGCTCTGCTAAAAACGATATTCTATCTGGATTAACTGTGGCGCTTGCCTTAGTTCCAGAAGCTGTTGCGTTTGCCTTTGTTGCAAATGTAGAACCTTTAGTTGGTCTATATGCCGCGTTTATCGTTGGTTTAATTACGGCTATATTTGGTGGCCGCCCTGGTATGATTTCAGGTGCAACCGGTGCACTAGCTGTTGTTATGGTAAGTTTAGTACTTGATCATGGTGTTGAGTACCTATTTGCAACAGTGCTGCTCATGGGCATACTGCAAATACTAGCCGGTGTCTTTAAGCTCGGGAAGTTTATTCGAATGGTTCCCCACCCGGTAATGCTAGGTTTTGTAAACGGCTTAGCCATTGTTATATTTTTAGCCCAATTAGGGCAATTTAAAGTCCCTGATGGTATGGGCGGACAAGAATGGATGACGGGTAATCCGCTATACATTATGCTTGGGTTAGTGGCTTTAACTATGGCTATTATTCAGTTTTTACCAAAACTAACTACGGCTGTACCTTCTACGCTAGTTGCTATTATTACAGTAACAGCTTTAGTAATTGGCTTGGACTTAGAAGCGCATACTGTTGTTGATTTCTTAAAAGGTATGACTGGCGACGAAGCTGCAACAATTGCTGGCGGTTTACCGCAATTTCATATTCCAATGGTACCGTTCACATTTGAAACGCTGCAAATCATTTTTCCTTATGCACTTATTTTAGCGGCTATTGGTTTAATTGAATCATTATTAACGCTTAGCTTAATTGACGAGATTACAGAAACCCGTGGTCATAGTAATAAAGAGTGTATAGGCCAAGGCGCTGCAAATATTACTTGTGGTATGTTTGGTGCTATGGGTGGTTGTGCAATGATTGGTCAATCAATGATCAACATTAACTCAGGTGGTCGCTCGCGCTTATCGGGTATTAGTGCCGCTTTAATGCTACTGGCATTTATTATTTTTGCTTCAAGCTTAATTGAGATGATCCCATTAGCTGCGCTAGTGGGTGTTATGTTTATGGTTGTATTAGGTACGTTTGAATGGGCTAGCTTTAAAATGATGAAGCGTGTGCCTCTATCTGACGCCTTCGTAATAGTACTTGTATCGGGTGTTACGGTTGTTACTGATTTAGCGATTGCAGTGTGTGTAGGTGTTATTGTATCTGCGCTGGTATTTGCTTGGCAGCATGCTAAACACATATACACAACGAACTACATTGATGAAGACGGTGCTAAAGTATATGAGCTACATGGTCCGCTTTTCTTTGGTTCAGTTAAAAACTTTGCAGAGTTGTTTGATGTTAAAAACGACCCTAAAAATGTCATTGTTGAGTTTAAACATAGCCGTGTATCAGATCACAGTGCAATAGAAGCGATAGATACACTCGCTGATAAGTACACTAAAGCGGGTAAGCAACTCCACTTACGTCATTTGAGTAAAGACTGTACACAGTTACTACACAAAGCACGCGATTTAGTTGAAGTAAATGTAATTGAAGATCCTACTTATAAAGTGGCTTCTGACAAACTAGCTTAATTTACACCAAGCTGTTTATGTCTAAAAAGCGAAAGGTGAATTAACCTTTCGCTTTTTTAGTGCTTCGACTATCTGTTTGCGGTAAGACTCTTAAAAAGCAAGGTAGGCTGTAGTGCTATGCAAACTCATAAATCTATATAATAAGACTACCTAATTTTATAAAAACCATCCCTACATAGGTAAAAATAATAAAGAATAACAAACGCCTATTTTATAAAATTAGTCTTTAACTATACGGAGTAAATATCTATTTTGAACTGGCAATCTTTAGTCGATAACAGACAACGCTTTTTTTGGCTTTTGCAAATTGCAGGCTGGATTGGTTATGCGTTAGTAAATTATATTGGCTCTAAAGTATTTGAAATGCGTGATATTTACGTATTTGTTATTTTATTAAATGCTTACGCTGGTTGCTTAATGACAGTGCCGCTTAGGTATATCTACCGTAAAATTTGGAATGCTTCGCCCTGGGTATTAATAATTGTGGTATTTGGTGCCTCTTATATAACAGGTACTTTATGGGCTGTCGTTCAAAAATTTAATTTGTGGGAAATATATCGCCATGGCTATAGGCCAGAGGAGTGGTTTTATTACCTGCAACAAGGCTTAGATTCAGTTTATATTATATTGTGTTGGAGCGGATTATATTTTGGTGTTAAGTATTATCAATTGTTACAAAGTGAACGCCAAAAAGCGCTTAAAGCGACAACCATGGCACACGAAGCACAATTAAAAATGTTGAGATACCAACTTAATCCTCATTTTCTATTTAATACACTTAATGCTATTTCCACATTAATTTTGGTAAAAGAAAACAAAGATGCTAATTTAATGGTGTCAAAGCTTAGTGATTTTTTGCGTTATACACTCAATACCGATCCAATTAAAAAAGTACCGTTGGAGCAAGAGCTGCATGCACTTATGTTGTACCTTGAAATTGAACGTGTTCGTTTTGACGAACGACTAAAAGTTAACGTTGAAGTAAGCGAGGAGGCTAAGCAAGCATTATTGCCAAGCTTAATTTTGCAACCGATTATTGAAAACGCAATTAAGTACGCTATTGCTCATCTAACAGAAGGTGGTGTAATAGATATTAAAGCGCAGGTGTTTGCTAACGAATTATTATTAGAAGTTGGCGATAACGGCCCAGGTACAGACATAAAAGATGGCCAGTTAGTCAATGCACAGGGCGTTGGTGTAGCAAACACAAAAGATAGATTAAAAACGCTCTACGAGAATAATTATTCGTTTGTATTATCACATAATACGCCAAGTGGATTAAAAGTTAATCTGCGAATCCCGTTTGAGAAGGCTGTGAAGAAATGATAAAAATAAAAACACTTATTGTTGATGATGAACCATTAGCACGTAAAGGTTTAGATGTAAGGCTTGCAGAGTTTGCTGATATTGAAGTAATCAAACTATGCAGCTCAGGTGCTGATGCTATTGAAACATGTAAAAACGAGAAAATAGACTTAGTATTTCTAGATATTCAAATGCCAGGCATGAATGGCTTTGAAGTTGCCCGAGCGCTTAGTGAAAGCACAAAAGTGCTTCCTGCCATTGTGTTTGTAACTGCTTTTGATCAATTTGCAGTTAAAGCGTTTGAAATTCATGCTTTAGATTACATTTTAAAACCCGTTGATGATAACAGACTAAAACAGGCGGTAGAAAAAGTGCATACCTACTTAAAAACGCAGCAAGACAACGCCCATAAGAAAAAACTAGCGAGTTTTGTAGCCGGGATCACTGGTAATAATTGCGAAGAAATTCTAAAAAAATTAGCCACTGGCGACACCTTAACAGACAGGCGTTACCCAGAGTCACTCGCTGTAAAAGAGCAGGGGGAAATAGTTAGAGTCCCCGTTGCTACTATTCAATGGGTTGATGCTGCTGGCGACTACATGTGTTTACATTGTGAAGATGGTCAAACACATATTTTACGTAAAACAATGAAAGAGCTAGAACAAGAGCTCGACCCTCAGTTGTTTGTACGCGTACACCGCAGTGCAATAGTAAATACAAAGCAAATTAGTAAGTTGGTTACGCAGGTAAGTGGTGAGTATTTATTAGTACTTGAAAATGGCCAAGAGCTTAAAGTAAGCCGTAGCTACCGTGATAAAGTAAAAGCAGCACTAGCAAGTTAAAACCAACGCTTTTACTACAGATACAAAAAATGCGAGCTAAGCTCGCATTTTTTATATTGATCTTTTAATTATGCAACGGTTACAATTTTCATTGTATTAGTTGCGCCCACAGTTTCCATTGAGTCACCGTGAGTAATAATTACCGTATCGCCAGCTTGTAATGAGCCTTGAGCTACAAGTGTATCAAGTGCTGCTTTTACCATGCCGTCTTTTTCAGTTTTTGTAGAATCAAAAAACACCGGGTAAACACCACGATAAAGTGCAGTTTGACCTAATGTACTTGCATGACGAGAAAGCGAGTAGATTGGTAAACCTGAGCTGATACGCGACATTAATTTAGCCGTGCTACCCGATTCAGTGAGTGTGATAATTGCTTTAACCGAATCTAAGTGATTAGCTGCATACATAGCAGAAAGCGCAATTGATTCAGCATTGTTAGAAAAGCGACTATCTAAACGGTGTTTAGAAACGTGCGTTTCTTTTTGCGATTCAGCACCTAAACAAACGCGTGCCATAGTCGCAACTGTTTCTTCAGGATAATCACCTGCAGCTGTTTCAGCTGAAAGCATTACAGCATCTGTTCCATCAAGAACAGCATTTGCAACATCCATAACTTCTGCACGTGTAGGCATAGGGTTATCAATCATCGATTCCATCATTTGCGTTGCTGTTACTACAGTACGGTTTAATGAACGAGCACGACGAATAATTAGTTTTTGCTTGCCCATAAGAGCAGCATCACCAATTTCAACACCTAAATCACCACGAGCAACCATTACTGCGTCAGACGCTAGAATAATGTCATCAACAGCTTCTTGGGTTTCAACGGCTTCAGCACGTTCAATTTTAGCAAGTAACTGTGCTTTTGAACCAGCAGCTTCAGCAAGTGAGCGTACGTAGCGCATATCGTCGCCACTACGTGGGAATGATACGGCAATGTAATCTACGTCAATTTCAGCGGCAGTTATTAAATCTTCTTTGTCTTTTTCAGTAAATGCTGGAGCAGTTAAGCCACCACCTAAACGGTTAATACCTTTATTGTTAGATAAAACACCGCCAACAGTGACTGTACAATGCACTAAATGCCCAGCTACTTCATCAACACTTAATTGAATAAGGCCGTCATTTAGAAGTAGTAAATCGTTAGGGCTTACATCGTTAGGTAATTCTTTATAATCAATACCTACAGAGTTTATGTCGCCTTCGCCTTTTTCCATTTTTGCATCAAGGGTAAATTTTGCACCCACAGCAAGCGTTACTTTACCTTCTTTAAAAGTAGAAACGCGGATTTTAGGGCCTTGAAGGTCAGCAAGGATAGCAATATGCTTGCCTAATCTTTTTGCAATATCGCGTACAGCTTGTGCACGGTCTTTATGATCTTGGGCAACACCATGTGAGAAGTTTAAACGTACTACATTAGCCCCAGCGATAATAATTTTTTCTAAGTTGTTATCTCTATCGGTAGCAGGTCCAAGGGTAGCGACTATTTTTGTGCGTCTTAGCATCAATTTCTCCTGTTTGCTTGGTGAAAGCATGTTGACGTTATTTTGTTGACTTAAAATATCTATATTAGAATAAAATATTTTAGTTATGTGCAAACTTCAAAGGTTTGCCACTATTTTATACAAAACTATTGTGTCATCATTATGACACCGGTGTCAGAATGCGTCAATGATCTTAATTTCAATTAGCTTTGCTTTTAGTCACCCCGAGACCATTGATGTTTGATATAATTACGTAGCTTATTTATCTGTAATAAAAAAGCATGTTGTATTGACTCATAATTAGTATTTTATGACTGCATGAGTATAATGCACGCGGTATTATTTAATTTATACACTGAATTTTCTAACCAAATAGTTGTTACCGAGGAGGACACTAGATGCAAGTTGCATTAGTAGGGTTAGGCGTTATGGGAAAAAATCTTGCCCTAAACTTGATTGAAAAAGGGATAACGCTAGTCGCTTATGACAAAAACCCACATGCGGGTGAAGAGTTACTAAGTTGTGCTAAATCTCAAGGCATGGCTGATAGGCTTCACATTGTCTCTGATTTAAGAGACATGGTAAGGCGTTTAGAGGCACCTCGTTCTATTTTATTACTTGTTCCTGCTGGTGAGTTAGTTGATACAGTTTGTAATGAACTTGTAGAGGCCGGCGTTAACTGTGACGATATGATTGTCGATTGCGGTAATAGTAATTATAAAGACGGTATAACGCGTAAACTTAAATACCAAAATAAATTTGAATTTGCCACTATGGGAATTTCTGGCGGTGCAGAAGGCGCTCGCCATGGTCCTGCAATGATGGCAAGTGGTTCTGAGGGTGGTTGGGAACGTATTGAGCCATGGTTTGAAAAAGTAGCTGCTAGCTATAATGGCGACTCGTGTTTTGCACGTGTTGGTCAATCAGCAAGTGGTCATTTTGTAAAAATGGTTCACAACGGTATTGAATACGCACTTATGCAACTTATTGCAGAAGTGTACCAATTACTTCGTTTAGGCACTAATCGTTCTCCAAAAGAAGTGGCTGAGATATTTAATGACTGGTCAGAAGGTCAATTAAATAGCTATTTACTGTCTATTTCTAGCCACATATTGTCACTTGAAAATCATAATAATGTACCGCTTGCGGACTTAATTGATAATAAAGTTGGCGCTAAAGGTACTGGTCTTTGGACTGCGCAAAATGCACTAGAACTTGGTATTGCAGTTCCTTCACTTGTTGCTGCTGTACAAGCTCGTCATTTAACTAATGCATGTAATACAACGGCTGCACAAGAGATGACGTATGCATCTAAATCAACTAACAATGTTGAAATTGATTTAGAAGAGCTAAAAGAAGCGTTCTTACTTGCAAGCTTACTAGCGTATCGCCAAGGTTTAGCGTTAATTAAAGGTGCATCACGTACTCATCAGTGGAAAGTTGATTTATCTAAAACGCTTCAAACGTGGCGTTCTGGTTGTATTATTCGTGCTGACTACCTTGATAGCGTTGCACAAGGTGTTGAATTTATTGATACCCTTGAGAAAGAGTCTAACTCTTTGCGCAAAATTACCGGACAAGCAATAATGACTGGTTTAGCATTCCCTGTATTGGGTGCTACACAAACGTATTTAGCAACATTAACCACACCGAGTAATGGGCATTTAGTTCAAGCCCAGCGTGATTACTTTGGTGAGCACGGCGTTAAAACCCATAGCGGTGAAACATGCCATTTAACTGACTTAGTAGATATCGACGCTAAAGTTAGGTAATAAACAGTTGTTTAAAACGATAAAGGCACGCTATTTAGCGTGCCTTTTGTATTTTAGGCGCGGTGAGATTTAACGGCTTAATTCACCACGTAAATTGTCTTGCATTAAATGACGAATCGTCTCTACTTCTAGCTTTTGGCTAAATAAATAATGTAATTTAGTTAAACACGCTTCAAGGGTCATATCGTATCCACTAATAACACCAATATTTAACAGTGCATTACCCGTTGCATAGCCGCCCATATTTACATGGCCTTTTAAGCACTGGGTTAAATTAACAATAACGACGCCACGTTTACTTGCTTCTTCAAGTATTGATAAAAAGTTAGGATCTTGCGGTGCATTACCTACACCAAAACTAAGCAACACCAAGGCTTTAATATTGCCATTAACTAAGCTTTTAACCACTTCTTGACTAATACCAGGGTATAAATAAAGCACACCAATGGGTTGAGGTGTAATAGGAGTAACTTGCAGCTCATTTTCAACATAAGGACTAAGTTGGCCTTTAATAAGTTGAATACTAATACCCGATAACGCTAAGGGATCAAGATTAGGCGACGCAAATGCATTAAATCCATCGGCGTGGGCTTTAGTTGCTCTGTTACCTCTAAACAGTTGGTTATTAAAAAATAGACTTACTTCTGCAATTGGATAATTTGCCGCTAAATACATTGCATTCAGAAGGTTTACTTGACCATCTGAGCGTAATTGAGAAAGCGGAATTTGTGAGCCAGTTACAATCACAGGTTTAGTTAGGTTTTCGAACATAAACGATAGTGCTGAGGCTGTATACGCCATTGTATCGGTGCCATGAAGCACAACAAAACCATCATAATCTTGGTATTTATCTTTAATGTCATCAGCAATAAGTTGCCAATGCTCAGGAGACATATCTGAAGAATCTATAAGAGGGCAGTATTCGTGAATATCAAACAAAGGCATTTCATCACGGTTAAACTCTGCGTTGTTCACTACGGTTTCTGTTAAAAAACCTTCAGCAGGAATATAACCTCGACTCGATTTTTTCATACCTATAGTACCGCCAGTATAAGCGATATAAATGCGTTTACGTTTCATAAAAAAAGCCCAGTAAAAAAACTGGGCTTAGTATAACGTTAAGTAACTTTAAATACAGCTGATTAGGTAAAGCTATGCACTTTTATTGTGCAACATTACACACTAAACAACGTGCATATACACCTTGTGGATCGTTGTAATCTTTAAGGTTTTCAACTTCAGTACTTAATTGGTTAATAACGCTTTGCAAGTTAGCTTGCGTTGCTAACACAGATGTTTTTTGTGTTTGTAAACCAAGCATCGATTTAATAGACGCGTTACCAAAAATATTTTGAATCATTTTTTCTTGCGAGCTTAAATCTTGTTTAATGGTTTTAACTTCATAGTGATTAAGTTTTGCAAGTGCTGCAGCTGCTTTTATAGCATCTTGTTTATCACCAAGTTTGTCTACTAAACCTAGTTCAAGTGCTTGAGATGCAATCCATACGCGGCCTTGGGCAATTTTATCAACTTGCTCAGGCGTCATATTACGGGCATCAGCGACAACGTTTAAAAAGCGACCGTATGCTTCTTCAACGCTCATCTGAATTACTTGACCCATTTTTTCGTTTAGGGGACGAGTGATAGAAAAACCAGCCATTTCGGTTGTTGCAACGCCATCTGAATAAACACCAATTTTAGATAAGGTTTTTTCAAATGTCATAAACGTACCAAACACACCAATCGACCCTGTAATAGTACTCGGTGCTGCCCAGATTTCGTTTGCAGCAGAGGCAATCCAATAACCACCTGATGCAGCTACAGAGCTCATAGAGGCAATAACAGGCTTACCAGCAGCTTTAAGCGCTAATACTTCTGCACGAATAACTTCAGAGGCAAACATACTACCGCCACCTGAATCAATGCGCAGTACAACCGCTTTAACTTTGTCATCAAGGCGTGCTTTACGAAGTAGGGCTGCTGTAGAGTCGCCACCAATTTCGCCAGCTTTACGCTCACCATCCACAATTGTACCTTTAGCAACTACAACGGCGACTTTTTCGGTAATAGGGTTATCAAATTCAATCGGTGGTTTAACCAAGCTTAAGTATTCACGAAATGAAACTTGCTTAAATGTTTTGCCATCTTCTTGTGCGCCAACTAAATCAATTAATTGTTTGCGAACTTGTTGATTTGTTTTTAAAGAATCAACCCACTGGTGGTCAAGTGCATATTTACCTGCATCGCCATCTGCAGCTTTCATTTTTTCAAGATATACGTCCATTGTCTCGTCGAAATTTGACTCATCAAATGGGCGAACCGCAGCAACATCTTGTTTGTATTCACTCCAAAGAGCGCCCAACCAAACACGGTTAGCTTCTTTGGCTGCTTCTGACATGTCGTTCCGAATGAAAGGTTCTACTGCTGACTTAAATGTACCAACACGGAAAATATGCTGCGTTACTTCAAGCTTTTCAAGTGCATCTTTAAAGTAAAGCGGATACATGCCGTAACCTTCAATACCTACGCTACCGTATGGGTGCATAGCTATTTCATCAGCATGTGATGCAATATAGTATTGTGCTTGGGTATAGTAATAACCCGATGCAATCACTTTTTTGCCAGCTTGTTTAAATGCATCAATAGCATTGGTAATTTGCTTAAGTTTGTTTAAATGTGCTTTAGGCATTTCTTGTAAATCAAGCAGCATCACCGTAATGCGATCGTCTTTAGTCGCTTCGTTTATTACTTCAACAATATCGTCGAGTAATATTTCGCTTGGCGCTTCAGAACCAGAAGTTGCATCACTAATTGCAGCTTCGACCGGATCTATGTATGTTTTTTCTTCAACAATAGGGCCATTTAGGTTAAGCCTAAGCACAGAGCCATTTTCAACTATTATTTTATCGTCGTCACTTGAGAGTGACACTAAGAAAACAATTACCAGTAATAAAAACAGAATGTTGAGTATTAAACGACGAGAAAAGTTAATTCCAGCCCAAATACCTTTAAATACCTTTGCTATCAAAATAGCTCCTTAATTTGGTACAGTTAATACATTAGTTCCATCTTAGCCTAGAATAAAAATAAATTTAACTGCTAAATCGTAACGAAGTGTTTATGAGGTGCTATTAATACATGTTTTTATGGCTTTTTTTAATTAAATGAAGGCACATATTGCTTATTACTTGCCATTAAAGCAGAATTAGCTAATGTATACAGGTTAGACCAGTTAACGGGGCACAAGATGTTAGAACAACAATTACAATTAAAACACACACAATTACGTAACCGCTTAGTGATGGGCTCAATGCATACAGGCCTTGAAGAGGGATGGCATAACCGCAAACGCTTACGTGCATTTTACGAAGCACGTGCAAAAGGCGGCACTGCAATGTTAATTACGGGCGGATACAGCCCAAATTTACGTGGCAAATTAACACCTATTTCATCTTCATTTAATAGTTATTACGATGTATTTAAGCACCGCGCTTACACAGATGCTGTGCATAAACACGGCGGAAAAATTTGTTTGCAATTATTACATGCTGGACGTTATGCGTACCATCCATTCAATCAGGCACCAAGTGCAATAAAAGCACCTATTAATCCTTATAAACCTAAAGCTATGACGCTTGGCTCGATTAAAAAAACAATTAAAGACTTTGCGCACTCTGCCTATATGGCTGAAAAAGCCGGCTACGATGGCGTTGAAGTTATGGGTTCTGAAGGGTATTTGATTAATGAGTTTATGGCGCCACACACCAATAAACGTGAAGATGAATTTGGTGGCAGCCTAGAAAATAGAATGCGACTTGCGCTTGAAATAGTTAAAGCTGTAAGAGCAAAAGTATCTGAGCAATTCTTAATTATTTTTAGATTGTCGGTCATTGATTTAATCCCAAACGGTTCAACACCAGAGGAAGTTGTCATACAAGCTACCGAGCTTGAAAAAGCGGGTGTTGATATATTTAACACAGGTATTGGTTGGCACGAAGCGCGTGTACCAACTATTGCGAGTATGGTGCCGCCAGGTGCATTTAAAGAAGCATCAAAACGTTTAAAAGACGTGGTGAGCGTGCCAGTTATTGCTGTTAACCGAATTAATACTCCAGAAATTGCTAACGATATTTTAAATGCAGGCGAGGCTGATTTAATTTCGATGGCAAGGCCGTTACTTGCCGATCCAGAGTTTTTTAATAAATACGCAAATAATCAATCTAAGCAAATTAATATTTGTATAGGGTGTAACCAAGGTTGTCTAGATCACGTATTTAAAAATAAACGTGCTACGTGTTTAGTTAATCCACAAGCTGCATTTGAGCTAGATTACCCGTTAGAGAAAGCAACCAAAGCTAAAAATGTATTAGTAGTCGGTGCAGGCCCTGCTGGTTTATCGGCAAGTTGTTACTTGGCTAAAAAAGGGCATAACGTCACGCTAATTGACCAAAAACCGCAAATGGGTGGCCAATTTAATTTAGCTATGCAAATACCAGGTAAAGAAGACTTTAACCATACTCTTACTTACTTCACTAATGAGCTTGAGCGATTAAAAGTAACTGTAGAGCTTGGTAAAGCTTATGACGATTCAATGCTTAAAAACTATGATGACATCGTATTTGCAACTGGCGTTAGGCCGCGTGAAGCCTCTATTAAGTGTAGCGATGATAAGCGTGTATTTGCTTATGACGAAGTTATACGCGGCGAAGTAGAGCTAGGTAAATCAATTGCTATTTTAGGTGCCGGTGGTATAGGTTTTGATATGGTTGCGTTTTTAAGCGAACATAAATCGCAAACTATTAGCGAGTTTAAAACGCAATGGGGGATTGAGTGTGAAGCCCAACCTCATAAAGACGAACGTCAATTGTATATGTTAAAACGCAGTGCGGGTCGTTTTGGTAGCGAGCTTGGTAAAACAACGGGTTGGATACATCGCCAAGTTGCTAAGCAGCATGGCGTTAAGCAAATTGCTGATTGCCAATACCAAAGCTTTGATAAAAGCGGACTAACTATTAATGTTGCTGGTGAAACTCAAGTACTGCCAGTAGACACGGTTATTGCCTGTATTGGCCAGGTTTCTAATAACGAAGTGCTAGAAAATTACACAGATAACGCAAAGGTACATGCTATAGGCGGAGCTAAACTAGCTGCAGCTATTGATGCTAAACGCGCTATTTTTGAAGCACTTCAGGTCGCTAGAAGTATTTAACCTTTGTAAATAAATTGAAATAGTTTATCAATTCATGCGGTCTTTGCTGTTTATAGTCTATAACTTAATAAACAGTGAACACACAGGATACGCATGAACAAACTAACCAATCTTTATGATGCAATATTGGGTAAACTATCATTTTTAGATGGTTTACCTGCATTGCTATTTCGCTTGATTTTAGCCCCTGTTATGATCATTGCAGGTTATAACAAACTTGCTATAAGCGGTGAGACAGAAGGTTTCTTTGATAACTTTTTAGCATCTCCAGATGTAGTTCAATGGTTTGGTAATAATGAATGGGGTTTAGGATTACCGTTTCCTGACTTACTAGCTTTTTTAGCTGGCTGGAGTGAGTTTTTAGGTGGTTGGTTTTTATTATTTGGCCTTTTAACTCGCTTGGTCAGTATCCCACTTATGTTCACAATGGTCGTCGCTGCAACCTCAGTGCATTGGCATAATGGTTGGTTTGCAATAGCACCAACTAATCCAGAAACAAGTGCTGCGCAAGTACTCGACTGGTTATCAATTCCCGGTGCTAAAGAAAGCCTCGAAAATTCATTAGAAGTACAAGACCGTATAGGAAAAATCCGTGGCTTAGTTGAAGAGCACGGCTTTCCTGATTATCTCTACGAAAAAGGCAAACCATCTATTTTAAATAATGGTATAGAGTTTTCTGCAATATACTTTGCGATGCTCCTTAGCTTATTTTTTGTGGGAGGAGGTCGCTTTGTTAGCATCGACTTCTGGTTAAAGCGAAATATTTTAAATCAATAGCGCTAAACCTACTTTAAGAAAGGCCGCATAAATTCATTTTGTGCGGTCATTTTACGTTTTAGGCTCCCAGTATTTATTTATTAAGGTTTTAAATGTTACTCTAGTATTTTGACTTTCGAGAAACTGTTATGAACGCTATCGAGCTTTTACTTACCCGACAATCAGACTCTAAACTAACTTCGCCAGGCCCAACACCTGAGCAGCTCGACATAATAAAGCAAGCAGCATTACGCGTTCCCGATCATGGTTGTATTGCCCCGTGGCAGTTTATAATTGCCGAAGGTGAAGCGCGTAATAAACTGGGTGACATTTATCATCAAAGTGCAGTAGCAGAGCAACAAGCAGAAAAAGTAATTAACCGTGCTAAAGAGCTTCCCCTTCGTGCACCTATGATTGTCATAGCGATTGCTAAATATCAAGAACACCCAAAAGTTCCTCGTATTGAACAAGTACAAAGTGCAGGGTGCAGTGTGCTTGCAATGCAACAAGCTGCATTTGCCCAAGGTTTAGGCGGTGTTTGGCGCACAGGCTACTTTGCACAAAGTGCAGCAGTTAAAAAAGCACTTAATCTACATGAGCAAGATGAAATAGTAGGATATTTATATATAGGTACACCGGAAGTGGACTGTAAAAAGTCGCCTCGCCACAAGCCTGAGCATTATTTTAGTAATTTGTGAAATAGTATGAACTTTACACAACCTGCATAGTCATAATTCATTAAGGTTACGAATAGTAGTATAAAGGAGTTAGTGATTTGGCTGTGAGAAGCGCTTGGAAGCACAAAAGTTAATAATTCTTCTTCAGTTTGTTTTTTAATCGGTTGTTTTTTGATACATTATGGAAAGTCTTAATAAAAATAACGATAAAGAAGACGAAAACTATGGGAAATTTATTTTTACAAGAAAAAGAGAATTGGCTAGCGTGGTCGATTTGGGGAATCATTGGTGCCTTTGTAACACTGTATGTTGCAATGAGCACAAATGCATCACACTTTATAGCAGGCTCTGCGATCGGTATGCTGGTGTTGCTCACTGTTTGGATGCAACAGACCAAGCGTTTTGATTTTGGCCGTGCATTTAAAATATGCTGCTATGTTTTACTACTTAGCATACTACCTGCTTTTATGTTTGTGGTTGTGCCAAGCGATGATTTAAATCGATTTGATTTAATTTTTCAAAGCGTAACATTCACAGCATTGAGTTTATTAGCATGTTTAATTTGTTCTTGGATTGCGCGCAGACCAAAACAATATTATTAATGTGTTTAACTTTAGTCCATTAACTACACTTTTATTAAAGTGAAGAGCTTAACAAAAGAACAAAGTGGGTGTATTTTATCCAATATGTTAATATTTTATATTAATTTCTATTTAGCTCTTTACAAGTTATGTATTTAGCCATATTATTCGCGCCGTGCGGAGAGATGGCAGAGTGGTCGAATGCACCGGTCTTGAAAACCGGCATGGGTTTATAGCCCATCTAGGGTTCAAATCCCTATCTCTCCACCATTATTTAAAAAAACCGCCTTATGGGCGGTTTTTTGCTTTGTGGAGTTTCTAAATGACTAAGGCAACAAACCTACCAACCTCGCAGAAATTAATAAAACATCTTTTATTATGGACGGTATTTGGTTACTGCTATCAAAGTGCTATTAGCTTATTAGTAAAAATGGCTATAGATGCTCAACCAGAGTATCCATTAATTACCGCTTTAATTTATGGTGTTGGTTTTAATGTTTTAGCTGCCCATCTTATTACCAAATACGATAAGCATTGGCCAGTTATTGGCTCTGTTTTTATTGGTTGTATAGGGCTGCTTGTAGTGCCATTTTTACTGTTTGGCGAATCAGGATTACTAACAATGCCTCTACTTGTTGGAATTTTATTCAGTTTGCCGCTTTGTAGTTATATTGTTGGCCTAATTAAGCTAAAACTCAGCAAAAACTAGCCCCAAACGCGGTTTATTTTGTGATAGCATAGTCGCGTCTTTTAACTAACAAAACGTGAAAAACACATTATGTCAGATAATTTTACTACAGATGCTGAAAAAGCAAGTTACGGTATTGGCTTACAAATGGGTGAGCAACTTAAGTCTAATCCTTTTGAAGGCTTAAACCTAAATTCAGTATTTGAAGGCATGAAAGATGCGTACGCTGGTAGCGCATTTCAAGTTGAGATCCCTGAGATCCAAGCTGCATTTGAAAAAATAAACGAAGAGATTCAAGCTCGTCGTGAAGAAGAGTCACAAGTACTTTCTGCAGAAGGTATTTCATTCTTAGAAGAAAACGCAAAACGTCCTGAAATCACAGTAACTGAGTCTGGTCTTCAATACGAAGTACTAGCAACTGGCGAAGGCGAAAAGCCAACAGCTGAGTCTACAGTACGTGTTGATTACCACGGTACACTTATTAACGGTACTGTGTTTGATAGCTCATACGAGCGCGGTCAACCAGCTGAATTTCCAGTTGGTGGCGTGATCAAAGGCTGGACTGAAGCATTACAAATGATGCCTGTAGGTACTAAATGGCGTATCTACGTTCCTCATGAGCTTGCTTATGGTGAACGTGGCGCAGGTGCTGCAATCGCACCTTTCTCAACGCTTGTATTTGATGTTGAGCTACACGAAATCATTTCTTAAATTAAATACATTTTAATTTAAAAGTGTAAAAAGCCGTATTCAATTTGAATACGGCTTTTTTGTGTTTGTAATTTAAGAGTTTTATACCAATTAGCTTAATTAAGTGATCTATTTTTCGCTAAGAAAATTGTGTCGATAACAAGGCAAAAATTTCGTTGTTTAGTTGTTACCACTAATTGCTCTTGCATTGCCTCCTGCCTCCATGCAGTCGTATATCAGAAATTCTTAACGCAGTTAGCGTCAGGTTTAATCCTTCAAATCGATTAAGTATTACTGCGTGTTGATATTATATATTCTAAAAATAAAAAAAACCGCATTAATAAAATGCGGTTTGTAAAAATATAAACTAAAAACTGTTTTTAATTATTAAAAATAACCACGAACACCAAAGCGGAAGTTTCTGCCTGGTAGTGGGGCTTTATCTTTAATAAATGAGCTATGCACAAAGCCTAACTCATCAGTAATGTTATCCACGTTTATATAAAGCTGTGCATCTACACTGCCTAAACCTAATTGGTAATTAGCTTGTGCATCAAATAACGTATAGCCGTCCGTTTTTGTTTCAAATGCAGTTACATCGTTTTGATCAAAGTAATGAGTACCCGTCAGTGTTAGTTGTAAGTCACCTAAATCGTACTGTAACTCAGAGCCTAATTTATTGGCAGGGATGCGCGGTAAGTTGCCTTCGTCGTCTTTTAGTTTTGCACGAGTTGAGTCACCAAATACTTTAACCATAGCGCTTGGGGTTACTTGGTAATGTGCGTCAAACTCAATTCCATAAAGCTCTGCGTCTTTACTTGTAAACTGATAAACCGCAACAGCATCGTCATGTGCACCAATAGCTGATTCTAAACCATCTTCTTCATCGTAGACTAACCCCGTATTTTCTTGGAAATAAAAGTTTTTAATATCGTTATAGAAAAAGTTAACGGTGTAACCAAAATCACCGCTAAAACGTCTAAAGCTTAAATCTAGGTTTGTTGAGGTTTCTTGCTTGATATTCTCTGGCTCAAAATGCGCTTCATTATCTTCAATGTTGTAACCAAGACCTAGCTCATAAGTGCCAGTTGCAATGTGTAAACCATTTGATAAAAGCTCTGCCGAAAGTGGTGCTCGTTCTGAATGAGAAATACTTGTCGCAATACTATGACCTGGCTTGTATTGCCAAATGGCACCGGCAGAGGCGCTTAAATTGGTAAAGCTTTTATTGTATCCAATAGTTTCTTCGTCGCTATGATCTATTTCTACTTCATCGTGGCTATGTTCGTGTGCCGTGATTTTGCTTTCAATTTTGTAATCTTCTACACGTGCACCAAGCTCTATTGTCACGTCGCCAAATTCACGCTCTTCTAGTAAATATAGTGCGTTAGTTGTAGTTACACTCGCGGGTGTAAATGCTTCTTCACCAATAGCATCGTAGTCAGAATCGCTGTAGTGATAGCCCATCATTCCGTGCCAATCAGCAAACTTATGCTCTACATTTAAACGTGCTTCAGTCGTTTTATTTTTAAAAGTAGTACCAATTTCGCCATCTTCAATTTCGCTGTGTGAATAATCTGTATAGCCAACACGTAGGTTGATGGTTTCAATCCAGTTATTATGAAGAGCGTAACTTACAAGCCCTTGCCAGCGGTCTTGCTCTAAATGTGCGTAAACTGGCTCTTCAGCAGCTTCATCTTCATGTTCTGCATGCTCTTCTTCAGTTTCACCTTCGTGATCGTGATGATGCTCATGCCCAGGAATACCGTAATCAGTATCAATGCTACCGTAAGAAAAACCAATCGTTAAGTGATCGCCAACATAGCTGGTACCAAAGTTGAGTGTTTCGCTATCAATAAAAGTATTTTCTACCGAGCTTTCGGTTTCAACATCGCCATCATCGTCGGCAATAGTAAAGGTCGGTGTTTGGTAATCATCGCCGCTGCGCTTAGTACCATCAAAATGAAAGTTAAAGCCTTCATTACCTGTTTCAAGTTTTGCAGCTACGGTGTTTGAATTTGACACCGTATCGTGGCTGTATTCAGCAGCGCCTGTAAGCTCATCGATATTGCTAGTAGGAATACGGTTATCAACCACGTTTACAACGCCACCAATTGCACCAGAGCCATAAAGTAGGGTGCTTGGACCGCGCAACACTTCAATTTGCTCTGCCGCTAGGCTGTCGCTTGATGTTGCGTGGTCTGGGCCAATGCGTGATGCATCGCTGGCATCTAAACCGTTTTGCGTAATTTTAACGCGAGGACCATCTAAACCACGAATAATTGGGCTTGATGATACAGGGCCAAAGTAACTTGCATTTACGCCTGGTAAACCTTTAAGAGTTTCGCCAAGTGTTGGTTTAGATTTATTTCTTAATTCATCACCTGAGAGCACGCTTACTGGCGATATCATTTCTAGGCTGTTCTTATGAAGTGCAGAGGCATAAACAACCACTGTTTCAACCGATGTTGGTTTAAGTGACACAGACAGATTATTTGAAGATTCGGTAACAGCAATACGAGAGTCTATGTAGTTGTCTTTACTAATATGTAATTGGCTGTTTGCATCTATATCGATAGCAAACTCGCCTAAATCATTACTTTTAACGCTTTGGTTTTTGCCATGCACATGGATAGAGGCATTTTTAATTGGTTGATTTTTATCATCCATTACTTTACCAGTAACGGTTGCAGCCAAAGCTGATTGAGAACATAAAACAGAAAAAATAGCAGAGGAGATTAATGTTAACTTTGTCATGGATATATTGGTTCGTGGTTATTATGTTGTGATATAATATAACACCGTAAAATTAACGAATCAACAATGTTATAGTATAACTTTGTATTTTGCGTTTAAACCACTAAAAGTGCCGATAAACTGTTTGCTTTACTATAGAAGTTAATCTGGCATTAACTCTATTTTACTGTAACAAATCTACTCGTAGTACCCTCAAAGAATATCTGCTAATGATTATGGAGAGTAGTGTTTAAAGTATTGAATTTTATGTTTTTTACCTATAATTTATATTTTTTTAATAGCTCCCTCTATTATATAACGCTTCTAAAATGCACTATATTGTTAACAGTTAATTGTTTTATATCGTCGCGTGTGTAATTATCTTGTGTAGTTTTAACGCTTTTTAGCTATCAATTATTGCTCAAAAGTACACATTTAAACACGCACAATAGTAGGCCAACATGTTTCTCAATCCTTATAGTGTAAAATTAGCATCCTCGTTTTTTTGTTTATCGGTACTTGCAGGGTGTCACAATGCGAAAGCTTCAGATCAAAATTCAACTAAAGGAGCCACTCCATTAAAAAAAGAGCATATAATTTTTGATTTTGAACAGGATAATTACAGCCAATATATAAATACAATTAATGGCTTTAGTACATTAATAAAGGAAGGTGGAAACCATAAACTAGCGGTTACATTAAAATCTAAATCTAATGTAGAAAGTGACTTTGAATTTATAAACCCAAAAGGATGGGATTGGCAAGCAACAGGAAACTTTGCCCTTGCACTTGATATACAAAACCCTGATGAGGCTTCTACTCACCTATACATAAAGACAATAGACAAGTCGGGACAATTTCAAACTCGAAGTGTTGTTGTGCCAGCAAAGTCTCAAAATACGTATTACATAGAATTAAAAGGCGCAAATTTAAATGTTAATTCAGGTATTCGCTCAAACCCACCAAGTTGGAAAAGCAGTTATACGCCAATAATCTATAGAGGCGGACAAAAAAATATCGACGTTAGCAGCATTGTAAAAATATCATTTGGAGTAAAAGGGCTACTTGACGATAAACGAATTTTAATAGACAACTTACGCCTTATAAAGCCAACTAATTTTGATACTAACTATCTAAAAGGGTTAGTTGATAAATTTGGGCAAAATGCAAAATTAGACTTTACCAATAAAGTATCTTCAACAGAGCAGCTACAAGTTATTTCTCAAAAAGAGCAAATTAACTTACAAAACTCACCAATGAAAGGACGTTCTAAATATAGTGGCTGGAAAAACGGCCCACAATTAAAGGCAACGGGATATTTTAGAACTGAAAAATACAAAGGGAAATGGAGTTTAGTCGACCCAGAAGGTTATCTGTTTTTTTCAACCGGCATTGATAACGTTCGTATGGCAAATACTTCAACTATTACCGGTTACGATTTTGACCAAAGCTATATTAAGCAGCGCGAAGCTAATGATTTAACACCAGAGGATTCATTAGGATTAAATCCAGCTCCAAAAACTGCGTGGTCAACACGTTATAAAAGCTCAACACTAAGATCTGATATGTTTAATTGGCTACCCGAGAAAAATAACCCTTTAGCAGATAATTACGGCTACAGACGCGAAGTTCACAGTGGTGCAATTAAAAAAGGTGAAACGTTTAGCTTTTATCGCGCTAATTTAGAGCGAAAATATCAAACCCATAACAACAACGACTTAATGAAACAGTGGCAAAATACCACTGTAAAACGCATGCTTTCATGGGGCTTTACTTCTTTTGGCAATTGGATAGAAGAAGACTATTACCATACTAACCAATTACCTTACTTTGCTAATGCGTGGATCATTGGTAATTTCAAAACGGTAAGCAGTGGTAACGACTACTGGAGCCCATTACCTGACCCATTTGATCCATTATTCGTTGAGCGCGCAGATGTAACGCTTGCAAAAGTAGCCCAGCAAGTTAAAAACAGTCCTTGGTGTGTTGGTGTATTTATTGATAACGAAAAAAGCTGGGGCATGAAGAATTCTGACGCCTCACGTTATGGTATTGCTATTAATACACTTAAAAATAACGCCCAAAATAGCCCGACTAAAGCACAATTTGTTACCTTAATGAAAAATAAGTACAGCCAAATTAGCAAACTTAATAAAGCATGGAATACACGTATTGCCTCATGGGATGAGTTTGCTGCAGGCGTGACACTCACGCAGTTTAACGAGCAAACTAATATCGATTTATCAGCGATGTTATTTCATTATGCTAATCAGTATTTTGCAGTGGTTGACGCGGCTATAGCTAAACACCTTCCAAATCAGCTGAATATGGGAGCACGTTTTGCTGACTGGGGTATGACGCCTGAAATAAGAGCCGCCGCTGCCGCGCATGTAGATGTGATGAGCTACAACTATTACCGAGAGGGATTAAATGAAGATTTTTGGGCATTTTTATCTGATATAGACATGCCAAGCATAATAGGTGAATTTCATAATGGTGCGCTTGATTCTGGGCTATTAAACCCAGGCCTTATACACACTCAATCTCAGCAAGAGCGTGGTACTAAATACAAAAAATATATGAATAGCGTTATAGATAACCCATATTTTGTTGGTGCGCACTGGTTTCAATACATCGACTCTCCACTAACTGGGCGAGCATACGATGGTGAAAACTACAATGTAGGCTTTGTAAATGTAACGGACATTCCTTACAAACCGCTTGTAGATGCAGCTAAAAGCGTGAATAAATCGTTGTATGAACGCAGGTATAATAATGCAAAAAATTAAATATATACTAAGCGCTGTGTGTGTTTTCTGTTTGGGTGTATCTGCTAAGCAAAGTAACACACTTTTATTCGAGCAAGGCCCCTACAAAATATTTAATGAGCAAGCGCTTGAAGTGCTTAACTTAAATAGCCATGTTAAAACCCTCGCTTCGGGTTATGACTGGCTAGAGGGGCCGGTTTGGGTTAATCAAGGAGGATATTTATTATATTCTGATATACCTAATCATCAGGTTTATAAATATACACCAGGTAAAGGTGCAAGTTTGTACTTAGCGCATAGTGGCTATTCAAATGGTTTAATTGTAAATAAACAAAATGAGCTTGTGCTTTTGCAATCGCGCTCACGTGTTATATCAAAAATGAAGACGCCATTAAGCACGCCTAAACCACAATACCTACAAATTGTAAGTCATTATAATGGACAAAAGTTTAACAGCCCAAACGATGGCGTTTTTAACGACCAAGGCATGCTTTATTTTAGTGATCCACCCTATGGTTTACCTAATCAATTAGATGATGAAGGCAAAGAGCTTAAGTTTCAGGGGGTATATTCACTTAAAAATACAGGGGAACTTACCTTATTGGATCGTGATCTTATTTATCCTAATGGGGTCGCATTATCAGCTGATAATAAAACCTTATATGTGGCGGCATCTAATGCTAATAAACCTGCGTGGTATCAGTATGATTTAAATGACAGCGGTGCAGTGATAAGTAAATCTTTATTTTATGAATTACCACCAGCAATTAAGCATGACCAAGGCTTACCAGATGGTTTAAAGGTACATAAAAGTGGGATTATATTTGCTACAGGTCCTAATGGGTTATGGTTATTTAATAAAAATGCTGAGCTACTAGCTCAAATTGAAATGCCAAATATTAGTGCTAATCTAACGTTTAACCAATCACAAAACCGCGTTTATATAACAGCGCATACACAGCTATTGGCACTTGGTTTAAAATAGTCTTGTTATTCTATTGTTAAATTAAAGCCCCTATAAGCACGCTTGATAGGGGCTATTTACTCTTTGTTGCCTACATGAATGAAGGTAAGGGGCGTGAGCAGGACGCGGAAGCTTTGCTCGGTTTTTACTTAGCCCACTAGGTTACAAATCTCACGCTGCGATTAAATAGCCTCGAGTTTGAACAAATTTTAATTCTCAAAGATAAACAGACCTTCGGATAATTTCGCTTAATTAAACAGATAACCTTTACAACAACAAATACCTGTTGTAAATTGTTAACAATGAACAGTGTCATGTTAACTAATTCGGTGGCTTAATGAAAGTATCATCACAAACAATCAAAAGTGTAAAAGTCGAGTATTACCAAATTCCGCTAGCAGAAGTGTTAAGTGATGCAAAGCATGGCGATCACACTCACTTTGAAGTTATTACAGTGCATATTATGACTCACGACGGGTATGAAGGGATGGGATATACCTACACTGGCGGCAAAGGTGGTCGCGCAATTTATTCACTCCTTAACGATGAAATAAAGCCCGGTCTAATTGGACAAAATTCTATGTCTATCATGGCAATTTGGGACAAATTGCAGTGGGATCTTCATTATGTTGGCCGAGGTGGACTACTTAGCTTTGCGATTTCAGCAGTTGATATAGCGCTGTGGGATATTAAGTGTAAGCGCTTAAATGCACCATTATGGCAAGTTGCGGGTGGTAGCAGTGACCAAACAAAATGCTATGCAGGCGGAATAGATTTAAACTTTAGCCAAGAAAAACTGCTTAGTAATATAGATGGTTATTTAAATCGTGGCTTTAATGCAGTAAAAATTAAAGTCGGTAAACCCAACTTTAAAGAAGATATAGAACGTGTAGCCGCAGTAAGAGAGCTAATAGGTAAAGATAAAATACTTATGGTAGATGCCAATTACTCAATGACTGTTGAGCAAGCTATTCGTTTTGCTAAATCAATTGAAAAATACGACATAACCTGGTTTGAAGAACCGACTATACCTGATGATTACAAAGGCTTTGCTCGCATAGCACAAGCGACTTCAATACCGCTTGCAATGGGTGAAAATTTGCATACATTGCACGAATTTGGCTATGCGATTAGTCAAGCTAAATTAGGTTTTTTACAACCAGATGCATCAAATATTGGTGGCATAACAGGGTGGTTACATGTAGCGAGTATGGCATATACCCATAATTTACCTATTTGTAGCCATGGCATGCATGAACTACATGTATCACTGTTGGCATCTCAGCCTCACGCTGGTTTTTTAGAAGTTCATTCATTCCCTATAGATGAATATACAACACGTCCTTTAAAGCTTGAAAATGGGCAAGCGTGCGCGCCAGATATAATTGGGACGGGTGTAGAATTTGACCCTCAACTAATGAGAACACATTTAATTAAACAGTCGTAACTAGAAAAATTAGTAATAAAAGAAAAGAGTTGTTGTGTGTCCACAAATTCAGTGTAGAAATTATTTATCAAGGAATGAATGATAATCTCTTTGTCATAAGTTTTAATTTATGAGTACTGATTTTGTGGACGCTTTTATAAAGGTAAATAGTTATTGCCATTGCAAATATTGATTGTTTTACACAAACCCAAATTGCTAAGTCTGCTGTAAACCCGATGGTTGTAATTAACGCCGAGAATAGTTTTATTTCAATGCTTTAAATTAATTAGTTAAGGGCTCTCACAACCCCACCAAAGCCAGCTTAAATTGCTGGCTTTTTTTATATTTTAAAAATAGCAATAAAGAGCATCAAATTACCATTTTTAAGCCAAATCCGTGTATTTGTATCATTAAGTTGTGATTAAAATGGTGTATCAAAAATAGATTAATAATAGAAATTAGGTTTCATTATGACGTCAAAAGTAACTGGTATTAGCGAGTTTCCCGATGCGTTTGCACAGCAACGAAAAGTAACAGGAATGGGTCAAATGGATGACCAAAACGATCCTGTAAATATGATCTTAGGCTTAAAAGATGTACGAAAAGCAGCGCATAATTGTGCTGTTTTTCAATCGGGTGCTAAACCTGGACGTATTGTAATTCCATCAGAAGTGGCAATACGTGAAACACGCCAAATTCCATTTGAAGTAGACCCGCCTGAGCACGGCGGTTTTCGTGAACTATTAAACCCTTGGTTTAAACGCCCATTAGATGAATGTTACCAAGCGCGTTTACAAACCATTATTGATGAAACTATTGAAAACACCTTTAAAGCAGAGTCGTTTGATGTGGTGTCACAATTTGCTTTACCACTTCAATCTAAAGCGTTAACGCTGTTACTTAATACCTCAATGGATAAAGCACAAACATGGATAGATTGGGGTACTCATGTATTTAGAAGTGAAGACAGTGACCTTGATGGCGATAAAGCCAATATTCTATACAACTACATTGATGAGCAAATAGAAAACGCCATTGCAATCCCGGGTGATGATTTATATTCAGTGCTTTTAAATTCACAGGCGAACGGTAAAAAGCTGAGTAAAGAAGAAGTAAAAGGTGTGATGATCCTCACCTTTGCAGGGGGGCGCGACACCGTTATAAACGCGATCACAAACTCTATTGCCTACTTTAGCGAAAACATCAGCGATTTAAAGCGTATTGATGATGAGCCTGAAATATTAAACAGGGCCGTAGAAGAACTAATTCGCTATTTTTCGCCGCTTACGCAAATGGGCCGTGTCGCTACGCAAGACACAAGTGTATGTGAGCACGCTATAAAAGCCGACACACGAGTTTCGTTATGTTGGGCGTCGGCTAATCGCGATGAAAAGGTATTCAAAAACCCTAACAATGTCGACTTCGATCGAAAAGTTAACCCGCATATTAGTTTTGGTTTTAGCCATCACAATTGTTTGGGCGCAACGCATGCCCGCCAAATTTTACGTCAACTAGTGTTATCGCTTGCTAATAAAGTTGCTCAAATAGAGGCAATAAAAGCAGATGAAAATATTGAAAAACTCGGTGAGTTTTCAAGAAAGGTTGGCTTTAACAGTCTGCACGTTAGCTTTAAATCAAAATAAAAACACCGTAGAAAATAGTTAAATAAATATAGTAACAAGTAAAAGTAGAGGATTAATACGATGGCGAAAGTAATATTTATAACCAAAACAAACGATGCAGTTGAAGTAGAAGGCGACAGTGGCTCGCTAATGGAACTGGCATCAGCAAATGGTGTTGCTGGTATTGATGGTGATTGTGGCGGTGTATGTTCGTGTGCAACGTGTCATATTTACTTAACACCGGATGACTTTAAAAAAGTAGGTACACCCGATGAGATAGAAAGCGACATGCTAGAGCTGGACGATAACGTAACGCAATACAGCCGTTTATGTTGCCAAATTGAGGTGTCTGAAAATATTGATCGTATGACCTTCAGAGTAGCCAATTAAAAGCGGGTACAGCATTATGCAAAACACACAATTAGAGCCAAACTCACTGCAGCAAAGCGTTGTTATTATTGGTGCAAGCCATGGCGGCGTTAACTTTGCATTTAACTTACGCCAGCAAGGTTGGCTGGGTAAAATTACATTACTCGATAGCGATCCTGAACTGCCATATCACAGGCCACCGCTGTCTAAAAAAACGCTGCAATCGTTAGAGGTAAAATCAATACCTTTAAAGGTGCAAAAATCCTACACAGATAGCCATATAGATTTATGTTTAGGTGAGCGTGTTACTGCAATTAATAAAGATAACAAAATAGTTACTCTTGAAAATAATAAGCATCTAGCATTTGATAAATTAGTAATCGCAACCGGTTGCTCAGCTTTTATTCCTCCAATTACAGGCCTTAGTGAAACTGTAGATGAATATGGCACCTCTCAATATTTCGCAATGCGAACACATAGTGATGCCGTAGCAATAAAAAAAGCGCTAAGTGCAAGCACTAACAAAGAAGTGGTGATTATTGGTGGAGGTTATATCGGCCTTGAATCGGCGTCATCCTTTATTGCACTTGGCGCTAAAGTAACGGTTATCGAAAAACAAGAAAAAATACTATCGCGAGTCACATCATCTGCTATGTCTAACTTTTTAACTGATTTACACAAAACGAAGGGGGTAGACCTGCAAACAGCAAAAGATATTGTACAAATTAAGCACACAAACAATAAACATTATGTGCAATGTAGTGATGGCAGTGAGTATCCCGCCGATTTTATTTTAATTGGCGTAGGTGTAAGGCTAAATACACAACTTGCAACAGATGCTGAGCTGGTGGTTGAGCAAGGCATAAAAGTAAATGACGTATGCCAAACATCACACCCTGATATCTACTCAATTGGTGATTGCACTATTCATTTTAATAAAATTTATAATCGTTGGATCAGACTTGAGTCGATACAAAACGCAGTTGACCAAGCTAAAGTTGCTGCGCAGTTTTTAGCTAAAAATAATACGTCAGCTCCTGCACTCCCTTGGTTTTGGTCAGATCAATACGAATATAAATTACAAATAGTAGGTTTATCACAAGGCTATAACGAGATTATTAAGCGCCAAGAAGCTCCCGGTCAATTTTCACTTTGGTACTTTAATAACGACACACTGCTTTGTGTGGAAGCTGTTAATTATGCAAAGGCCTATGTACTTGGCACACAGGCTATTAAGCAAGGTTTAAAGGTAAACAAACAGGTATTGAACAATTTGACTATAGCACTTGCAAAACCTCAGTTATTTCAGGCGTAACTGCTGTCGATACTGATGCGGAGTCACTTTAAAGTGATGTTTAAACTGCTTAATAAAATACGACGGGCTAGAAAAGCTTAAATCGTAAGATATATCAGTCACCGAAACATTACTTTGCCCGAGTAACCGTGCGGCATTATATAACTTGTGCTGAATCAGGTAGTCGGAATAAGGCACTCTAAAGTGCTTTTTAAATATCCTTGAAAAATACGAAGGTGATAAATGGCAAAGGGCTGCGGCTTGCTCAAGTGACAGGTTAAGGCCGTTATTTGTTTTAAGCTCATTAATTACCGGAGCAAGCTTTTTAAAACTTGCTGAGCTACTTAATGACGTTTGCTGCTTAGATAAACTGCTTTTACCATATTCGCACACCATAGTGATTAAGCTATCAAACAGTTGAGCACAGGTTTTACTTTTAGGATTTTCGTTAAATTCGCTAAGCATCCAAGCGAGCAACTTATGAATCCTTTTTTGTATTTCAATGCTAAAGCTTAAATGCAAACCAGTTTTTAGTAATTCTATAAATTCTTGTAAGGCCTGATTATTAAGGCGTTCAGGCATAAATTGCACAATATACCAAGATTTAGGGCGCGGATTTAAAGCAAAGTCGTGGGTTTCCATAGCGGGTGTAAAAACGGCCTCAAAATCAGAAAGAATCGATTCACCTTGATGATAAAAATAAGTGCCGTCAATTTGTTCAAAAAATATAAATTCATGCACCTGATGAAAGTGCATAAAACATGAATAGCTATCGTGCTGAAGATAACTTACATGATGAATTTCGAAATCGTAACCGTCTTTTATACAAAACGGTTCACAGTAAATTGTCGGTTGCTTCATAACATAATACTTATATTTAGAGACTTAGGAGTCTACATGTACAAGGCAAAAGCTGCAATTGCAGATGGAAAAGGCGGTTTTTTCTTCGATACCGTTAATGTCGGAAAACCAAGTGCTGGCGAAGTAAAAATTAAAATAAAAGCCTCAGGTATTTGTCATACAGATTGGGATTCAATTAAAACGTGGAATAAAAAATTTATCATTGGTCATGAAGGCGCAGGAACCGTTGTTGAGTTGGGCGAAGGTATAACGGAATTTACTATCGGCGATAAAGTAATACTAAATTGGGCAATTCCGTGTGGTGAGTGTTTCCAGTGCCAAGAGGGTAATTTACACATTTGTGAAGTAAATAGCCCCGTAACTGGCAATGGTTTATGCGGACACGCAGGTAAACAAGCGTGTGAGCATAATGGCAATAGCTTAGAGCGCTCATTTCATTTAGGTACGATGAGCGAATACACCGTCGTTAAGGCTGCTGCAGTTATAAAAATACACAGTGACATTCCTTTTCCAAGTGCAAGTATTGTTGGTTGCGGCGTAATGACCGGTTACGGATCAGTAGTTAATGCAGCTAAAGTAAAAGCAGGTTCTTCAGTGGCCGTATTAGGCTGTGGAGGCGTAGGACTAAATGCAATACAAGGGGCTGCAATTTCAGGCGCCGCTAAAATAATAGCAATTGATTTGTCACCGGAGCGATTAACACAAGCTAAAGCATTTGGTGCTACACATACCGTACTTGCTAAAAAGTATGACCCTGATTTAGTTCACATGATAAACGAAGTTAAAGCGCTAACAAATAGTCGCGGAGCCGATTATGCCTTTGAGTGTACAGCAGTGCCGGCACTTGGTTCAGCGCCATTAGCATTAATACGCAGCGCGGGAGTTGCGGTACAAGTGAGTGGCATTGAGCAAAAAATAGATTTTGATTGCGAACTATTTGAGTGGGATAAAATTTATATAAATCCGCTCTACGGGCAATGTAATCCTAAGCGCGACTTTGCTCAAATACTAGACCTTTATGACGCAAAAAAGCTCAAGCTCGATGAGCTAGTCACAAAAACTTACTCGTTAGATGAGTTACAAACAGGCTTTGACGACATGCTAGCAGGGCGTATCGCTAAAGGTGTCGTCGTGTTTGATGATTAAAGGAGTATAAAATGGCAATTCATCGTTTAGAAATATCAAATAGCAGCTACACCGCTGATAACTTTGTAACGCTAACCGCGTATAGCAGCCACTTAAAAGGGCGAGGTGATATAAGCATTTACCAAGAAGCAACCAGTAATAAAAATGTACCTATAATTGTATTACTGCATGGTGTGTATGGTAGCCACTGGGTGTGGAGCCAGCTAGGGGGCGTACATAAAGTGTATCAGCAGCTTCGTAGCAGTGGCCTTAACGAGTTTGTATTAGTGATGCCATCAGATGGCGCGCACGCCGAGGGCAGCGGGTATTTGCCACTTAAAAATGCAGATTATGAAGCATGGATAGTTGATGATGTGATTAGCGCTGTTATTCAAACTCAACCAATGTGCTCGAGCTCATCAAATATTTATATTACGGGCCTTTCAATGGGAGGGTATGGAGCATTATGTTTAGGTGCAAAGCATCCAACTATTTTTAGCGGTATATCAGCGCATTCATCAATTACTGAGCTTGACGACTTTAATCACTTTGTTGATGAACACACTCTAAAGCCACTAAAAAAAACCACTGATAAGTACAAAGGCGACGTGTTTAAAACATTGAGCGCGAATAAAAAGACATTACCGCCACTGCGATTTGATTGCGGAAAAGACGATGTACTTTTTAGTGCTAATACTGCGCTTGCAAAAAAGCTAGTTGATGAAAATGTTCCTCATACGTTCGATATTTTTGCAGGCACCCATTGCTGGGAGTATTGGCACGAACATGTAGCTAAAACTATGATCTTTTTTGCTCAATTAGAAAGCAAAACTCACACACAATTAAAATAAGGAAATAACCCATGAAAGTCATTAGCTCACTTTTAATTGCATTTGCATGTACTGCATCAAGCAATTTAGTCGCACAGCCAGAAGTATCCGTAAATTTAAACGTAAAGCGAAGTATTGACGGCCTATCAACCTTTGATAGAAGCAAATATATTGTTATGCACTCGATGCTAACAACAACCGATTGGAAGGGGGAAGAAGATAAGCTCGACTACTTACTTAACGACCTTGATGTGTACTTTGGTCGTGATAACGGTTCTATGCCGTATTACGCGACTCAAGTTGAGCAAAACCCAAATAATCTAGGGTACGCAAGCCCTGAGAGTATCGCTGCTTATGGCAAAACTGCTCGCGAAGATTATTATGGTAAAACGTTGTCGAAGCTTCATAAATACGACAATAGAGCCCATGTAATGATAGGCGGGCAAATTAATCAGTTTTGGATTGGTAATCATAAAGGCAAAGGCGAATGGAGCTTTGCTAATACCGATGCCGTGGGTCAATACATGGGACATTTTGTAAATGAATTTTATCGAAATGACAACCAAGGACCGAACAAAGGCCCAGCACGCCCACAATACCTTGAAATACTTAATGAGCCACTTTACGAACTTGTTGATGTACATCACGGTAAGCCTATCGATACATTTATTTTTCATAACGAAGTAGCCCAAGGCATACGAAAAGTTAATACAAGTATTAAGATTGGTGGGTACACCACTGCCTTTCCATGGTTTGACGATAACAATTTCAATCGTTGGGATGAGCGAATGAAGCTATTTTTAGATACCAGCGGTGAATACATGGATTATTTTTCGATTCACCTTTATGACTTTGGCTACTTAAACCGCGATAAAGGCGTTGCTAACTTTAAAGGAGCCCGTATAGAAGCCACTATGGATATGATGGAGCAATACGAAAAGCTTAAACTAGGTAAGGTAAAACCTTTCATGATTTCGGAATACGGCGGGCGTGACCATAAAACAGAAGCAACGCCATGGACTGCAATAAATGACTGGCAAACTATGAAATCGTTTAGCCCTATGATGATGCAATTTATGGCTAAACCGAATCTCATACTTAAAGCCATTCCATTTAGTTTAGCAAAAGCAGAGTGGAGTGGTAATGAGGGACGCGATTATGCTTGGCGCTTACTACGCCACAATGACGAAAAAACAGGTGAAACAGGCGATGAATATGTATTCACCGACATTATTAAATTTTATCAATTGTGGTCAGATGTAAATGGCACTCGCGTTTATACTGACTCAAGTGAAGCAGACTTATTAGTTGATAGCTACGTAAACAATAACAAAGCATATGTAATTATCAGTAATTTAGAAACAAGTGCTAATAGCGCCTTGCTAAATTTAACAGAGCTACCAAGCAATCCGATTAATAACATTAAAATTAAGCACTTGCACTTTGCTAATGGTGAGCCAACACTTACAACAACATCACAAAATATTGGTGTAAAAAATGAGTTACCAAAAAGCATTAACATAGGCGCAGAAGCCACAGTAATTATTGAATATACGTTCAGCGACAATATAAAAATTATTGCTGAGTCTGACGAGCATAAATACTATGCAACAACCTACAAACAGGCAATTAAAGCCAATACAGCGCTTAAATTTAACATTAACGATGTAAAAATAAGTGAATATGGTAAAGGTATATTGCGTTTAAGTTTTGGTAGAGAGCATGATTTAGCTCAACAACCTATCGTTAAAGTAAATGACACTTTAGTTACTGTACCAACCGATTATGCCGGTGATGAGCAAGTATTTCGCCCACAAGTATTTAGTATGCTAGAAATCGAAGTACCAAACGAGCTGTTAAAAACCAATAATACAATATTAGTTACATATCCTGATGATGGCGGATTTGTTAGCAGCGTGACGCTCCAAGCGTTTGAGTACAGTGATGATATTTAATTTAAAAAACTAACTATTTGTTATGATATAAAAAGCAAGGTCACTAATTATTAGTGGCCTTAGTTGTTATTCGTCCGCTTTTTAAATTCATAGACAATCTTTAATTATCACAGAAGTCTTATTAAATTTTAAAAATAGATGGCATAATTCGTATGCATTAGTGATTGATCTTTATGTGTATTATATTTACTTGTGCTATTGGCCGAAAAGAAAACAGATGCCTTAATGGTTGGCGGAAGCTTATTTTATGTTTATCCCGCACTACTTGTTTATGGGGTACCAATATCAATTTTATTAAAAAAATTTAATGTTTTTAATTTACCTATGGTTCTTTTAGCGAGTGTAACTCCATTTATTATAATTATTCCAATGGGATGGAATGAGCCTATAATACCCTTATTTGTAATTTGCTTTGGCTCTATTGTTGTGGCTATAGGTTGTTGGTATACACGTTTACTCTTATTTAAAAATAAAAAAATAACCAATAACCTGTTGCAGTTTAAAAGAGAGTTACCGACTATCAATCATAAGTATATCTAGTTTATGTTGAGCCCTGGTTTGATTTTTTATGTCGATAGGTTCAATCATTTCGCATTCGTCTCTGATCATTTCAGGAATGAGGCTTGGGTAGTGGCGACAGTCCTCTGGGCGGTCGAGGTAAATACTGCAGGTATACATATTTTTAGCGAGAGGATCTTTTTTAGGCGCAATTTCTAAAAATGGGCACACTTGAAGTCTTAAGCCTGTTTTTGGGTCAAACCAAATTTCGTTGTTTTTAACGTATTCATAAATTTCGGGGTTAAAGAGCTCCCATAAATCTATTTCCTCTTTCGTTGCGCTTAAATCGCCGCCGCCATATTTAATACAGCATTTACCACACTGGTTGCATTCTTTCATAATTTGCTAATTTGGTTGGCTGTTAACGAGTTTAAGTTAGTTATTAGTGTAGCACCAAATTTATTATTAACGCTCTACTGAATTTACCCATCCTTTAATTTTTGGGTGTGTAAACAATAGTTAGATACAATAACTTAAGTTAAAACCCTTTGTTACATTTTATATAGTACAGGCTTTATTTAATGGTTTACTCTAAAGGTAGCGAAAAATATTACAAACCCCGCTTGAGCAACTGTGTGATTGTTAAATGTTGCTGAGCGCAGATACCTAAGCAGGGCGTTATTATGAAGGAGGCTGTCACTAAGTTAAAAACAGAATTTAATGCAAAGCTATTGTATTGGAACAATCTTAAAAGTAGCAAAGCCAAAGCGGCAATCATCCTATTATTTTTAGTTGTCATTGCACTTAAAGTCTTTACGACCATTTTTACGTTGGATTGGGTTGCAAGTTTATTCAGCGTGTAAGTTTACCAAGAGTAATTGCGATAAAGTTTAATCTCAGAGTGTTTAACGCCTACGCGATGTTCATTATTAATGTATTATTACGCTATACACCAAATTAAATAAATCAGTTGTTTAAATACGTTTTATAATGACTGTAATGATACATTTTAGCTAAATTGAGTGAGTAAATGAGTTTAGCTGCATTAAAGGATAACCAGTGATGATGAATACAAAAGTATATAAAGCGGTACATGATCTAGCAGAAGATTTAATGGCGGCGGCTAACAAAAATAACCGTGAAAAGTTTGAGTCGTTATTTGCTCAATTAAAAGCTATTTGTATTGAAAACGAAAACACCTCAAAAGATCACCCTGTACAATGGGAAACTTTAGCTGATTTTACCGAAGAGTTAGAAGAGGCAATTACTACTTACGAAAAAGCATTAGAAAAGTCGATTGCGATTAATAACAAAGATCACATGTCGTCGGTTTCTTTTTCAATGGCTACATTACAGCTTGAGCTTGGCCAAAAAGATGAAGCTATTAAAAACCTTCAAAATGCTAAAGTCAGCGCCAATAAAATTGAAGACAAAGAGCTTAAAGCTGAAATACACGACCTACTAGAGTCGCTTATTGAAGAAGAAGGTTAAATACATAAAAGTATAACTTATCCATATTAAATGTGATTTTTGTGGATTTAGCTTGAGCTTAATAAAGCGCTGATGGTTTATACCCTCAGCGTTTTTTTATGTTCGCTATAAATACTAAACCAAAATAAAAGGCTTACTATTGAGCTAGCTTATTCATAAAGTCGATAATGTACTTTGCAATTTCTACTGGTTTTTCTTCAACGCTAAAGTGCCCTGAATCGAGTAAATAGAGTTCAGCGTTCGGTACATCTTTTAAGTATGCTTTAGCGCCTTCGGCTATGAATGCTGGGTCGTTTTTACCCCATACAATTAACGTTGGTGGTTGGTACTTGCGTAAATAAGCTTGCCACTTTGGATAGTCGAGAAGGTTGTTGTAGTAATCTTGTAGCAATTGCACTTGAATTACTCTATCGGCTTTGGTTTGTAAAAAGTGAAGATCGTGCGTCCAGCTATCTGGGCTCATCACTTCTGGGTTACTTTGTACGTCTCGTAAATACTGCTTATTAATAATGGCTTGTTCAGACGTGAACGAATAAATTTTATCTTGCTGAGCTTTCGAACTATCTTCATTCGCGGCTTTAAAAAATGCTTGCCTCGGTAGGGTTAGCCCCTCTAAATACGCATTACCATTTTGTACAATAAGTGCATCAAGTTTATTAGGATTATTTAACAGCATTCTAAAGCCTACGGGCGCTCCAAAGTCTTGTATATATAGGCTGTAGCGCTTTACTTTAAGCGTTGTGAGTAACCCTTCAACGTATTGAGCTAGTAATTCAAAAGTATATTTTTGAGTTTCTGGGTTTGGGCGGTCGCTATAACCTGAGCCTAAATAATCAGGTGCTATCACATGATAACGCCCAGATAAAAGCGGAATAAGCTCACGGTAGCTATGTGATGACGACGGATAACCATGTAAAAGTACAATTGTTTGCTCATGTTGCTTGCCTGCTTCTCGATAAAATATTTTTTTACCATTTACGTTTGCATATTTGTAAGTGGTTTTTGAAGGCCATACAGCATCTGTGGCGTACACTTTGGCGGTAAGTGTAGACATAGATACTAATAAAAACACAATAAATGAGGCGATGTGAGCAGGTCTTATTTTAAGATTGTTTTGTATATCTGGGTGCATAACTAAACTCGTTAATGTTTTGGTAATACTGCTTTATTAACAAATTAGACCAGCCATCTTAATAATTACATTCATTAAAACTTCCAATTTACTTAAATGTCTAAGTATAAAATATAATAATTGTTAACAGTTTAACCTCTAAAATATCAATTCGAATCTGTCGTAAAAAAATATATTCTTAAAAAACTAAGTGCATATATAAAAATTTAATTCTTGTACTTATTTCATGCCGATAAATTAAAAAGTATTTAGTAACATATGCTTACGGTTGTTTTTTGTCGTGTGTGTTATAAGTGACTATTATTTGTAACTATAAATATTGTGTTCATGTTGTTCATTTAAACTTTAAATTCACGTGCCTATTTATGGTACTAAAGTGTGGAATTTGAACAAATCATTAATTTATTGTTGCATACAGTTAATTGTTAACATTATATTGATTGTGAATTCGATGCCTTTATACAAAGGATTAATTTTCACACCAAGATAGGTAACAAAAAATGAAAAAAAGCTCATTGTATTGCGCGATTTCGAGCGCGCTATTACTTTCAAGCGTTTTTAATGCACACGCTGGCACTGTTATTAAACAAACGTCTTCACAAATGTGTTTTAGAACCGCTGATAATGCAGTAAATGGTACTCAAGTAGTATTAAACAATAACTGTAGCGGTGATGCAGCAGGGTTTAGCTGGACATCTGGTGGGAGTATAAAGCACGTTAAGTCGGGTTTATGCGTCCACCCTGGCGGCTTAGCAAACCCCGTCGATGGACAGCAACTTGTTTTGTGGTCGGGTTGTGACTTTGATAACCGAGTGAAGTTTACTAAAACGTCGGCTAATGCTATTAAGCATGTATCAGGAGGTAAATGTGTTCAACCAACTAACACATCAGACGGTAGTAATTTAGTTGTTAAATCGCAGTGTGGTGCAAATCAAAGTAAGTTTGTTGTTGAGCAACAAGTAAATAGCGGTGCAAACGTTAGTAACGATACAGTCAAGGTACAGTTTAATATTGATACTAAGCATGCGGTGGGTCAGTTTGATAGTTTTGATCGTCGTAAGTTTATTACATTGCACTCATCTAATACCGAAAGTGACTGGTTTGGAAATAATGCTCAAAGTTTAAATGCGCCTAATGCTGATCCTAATTTAATGACGAACTTTTTAGAAAATTATGATGTATATTTTGGCCGCGATACCGGCAGCATGAAATATCAATTAACACAGTTACCAGAAGATTCGGCTAAACCAGGTTATGCAAGTGCGGTAACGGCTACAACTAATGGTGGCGGTGTTAAATGGAATTACTCCAATATTACCACAGATGAAGCTAAAGCAATGCGAAAGCATGAAGGGCGTAACAGTGATTTAATTGTCGCAGCACAGCAGCACCCTTATTACCCAGATGGTACTAAAATTGGTAACCAAAACTGGTCTTTTTCGCAAACTGATACTGCCGGCGAACCACTAGGCACCGCGCTTGGTGATTATATGGCGCAGTTTTTACAAAAGTACTTTAAAGCTGGCGCATCAGATACTCTAGGTCAAAAGCGCCCAACATACCTTGAAGTTATGAACGAGCCACTATTTGAACTACACGACTTTCCTCATAAAGGTTATGACAAAGAAAGTCTATATGACATCTTTAGGCTACATAACTCAGTTGCAGATGTAGTTCATAATAATTCAGCATTGAACGATGTAAAAGTAGGCGGTTTTACAGTGGCATTTCCTGATTATGAAAAAGGGGCAAACTATTTTGATAATTGGAAGCAACGCGACAAGGCATTTCTAGATATTGCAGGAGATAAAATGGATTTTATTTCGATGCACTTATACGATTTTCCAAACTTTCCAGGCGGCCCTGGTGGTCAACATCAAGAGCAATACCGTAAAGGTAGTAACATGGAAGCGACTCTTGATATGGTTGAGCAATACATGGCTTATAAATGGGGGAGTATTAAACCAATAGTCATTTCGGAATATGGATCGCAACTGCAAGGGTCTTTTGGCACTAAATGGACACCGCAACGTGATTGGCTATGTTTAAAAGCAATGAGCTCTATGCTTATGAGCTTTATGGAAAGGCCTAACCGTATTGATAAAGCCATACCGTTTATTCCATTAAAAGCAGAATGGGGCCGTATAAGCGATACCATTCCGTATTACTGGCGTTTACTACGTCAAGCTAAAGAGGGAGAAGGTGAAACCGGCGAGCAGTGGGTTTACACCGAAATGGTTAAGTTTTACCAGCTTTGGTCAGATATTAAAGGGACGCGAATCGATAGCTGGGCGAGTGATTTGGATATACAAGCAGATGCTTATGTTGATGGCAAAGATGTTTATTTGGTATTAAACAGCCTTGAAAATTCACCAACCAATATTGATTTAAGTGTTTTAGGCGGTGGTTCTAATAGCGTTACTGGCGTAAACATTAAGCATTTACATCCTGATGCTCAAGGTAAACCAGTCCTTGATGATAACGATAGTACAGTATTACCTGATTTAGTTAATTTGGGCACAGAGTCAACGATGATCATTAAAATTAGTCATCAAAGTAATGTGATAATTAATAATATTAATCAAGAAACTAAGCACTACGCAAGTGCTGTGGTTAAAGATATTGTTGCTAACTCAACTCAGTTTTTTACAATTAATAACGTTGATAAAGGAACTAATGGCGAGGCAGTATTACGCTTAGGTGTTGGTCGTCCTCATGGTAAGTCGCTTACACCTACGGTTACTGTTAATGGTAATAAAGTCGCTGTACCTACTGATTTTAGAGGGTACGACCAGGTTAATGGAGGGTTAGGACGCGAACGTTTCTTTGGTGTACTTGAAATACCGGTACCTTATAGCGACCTTGCAAAAACGAATAGTATTGAAGTGACATTTCCAGACACTGGCGGCGCTGTTAGTTCACTTACATTACAAAACTTTAAAATGAGTAAAAGCATTACTCGCTAAAAACGTGTAATAAAGGTTTAGTAATAAACAAACTGCGGGTTTATCTATATGATAGCTTCGCAGTTTTTTATTTGTATCGCTACAACTGCCTAACACAATACAAATAAACTAATACTAAATATGCGAGGAATGGCTTTAGGTGTATTTTTGCTGTTAAGCCTGTGAGTTTTATGCTTAATAATGAGTACAAGGTACTCATTATTAAAAATAAACACTATTCTCAGAGCGTTAAACTTAGCATGGTTGTTTTATTAATTTAATTGGGTATGTTTTAGAGGAGTTCCACTGGCCTACATATAAGTTGTCGTCTTGATCTACGCAAATACAATGCACGTGATTAAAAATGTCCCCGTTACTTTGCATCGGCTGTAGTTCACCATTTTTGTACTGGGGTTGCGGTGCTCCTAAATTAGCTATGAGCGTGTTATTTTTATCAAATATACTAATAAAGCCAGAGTCGTCAGCATTTTTATTGTCAATATGCGACCAGCAAACAGGTGCATAAAATAGTTCGCCTTTGAACACGGGACCGCCAATATATGCCCCATTAGCGCTAATTCTATCAAGGTACTTACCATCAAACGAAAATACTTTTAAACATTGCTCAAAACGAGAGCTTACTATTAATGTGGGATTTGATGGATCGCGTAAGTCTACTTCAATACCGTGGGTGTTGTGTAAATTGTAATTTTCGTCATCATTATGGTGACCGCCCCAATGGTTTATATAGCGGCCTTGTTTATCATAATGCAGTAAAAAGTCGCTGCCATAACCATCGGTTACATATAAGTCCCCATTGGGGGCAATGGCAATATCAGTAGGACGAAAAGGTTGCTCGGGTTTATAAGCACCGCACGTTTGTGGGTGGCCAATACTGTAAATCAGTTTGCCATCTAAGGTCATTTTGGAAATAAAGCCAGCCTGTGGAATGACATTGTTAGTAGGGCTATCCCATTGCTCTGTGCTGTGACCATCCCAGTGGCGATTAACAATCCAGCCACTATCTACAATGTATAAAAATTCTTGCTCGCCTTCTTTTACAATTTTTATAGCGTGTCCACCAGGAAAAGAGCTTCCAAAAGCGTCAAGTAATTCACCGTTTTGGCTATACACTAAAATATTATTAGTCGTGTTATCGGTGATCATAAATATTCTCCCTTGTGAGTCCATCACCATCGCATGACAATTTTCTATAGGGTATTTATTGGGGTTTAACTTCCCCCAGTGGGCGTCTATTTTGTATTTAAATTGACCCTGGCCAATTATTTTCCCGTGCGGGTCTTCGTCATTTTTAGGAGTAGCGTGAGGTATAAGGTGTTTTTGCTCTGAGGTTAACATACAGAATTTTCCATATAAAAAAACCAGCTTATGCATTGGGCTATAATGCATAAGCTGGTTTAGGCTAGAAGGTTACTTTAAGTGCGTTCTTTTGCTTTAAAATTTAAAATAGCATCATCGTTAACGCGATTTAAAGGATAATAAACAGCTTCGTTTTCTTTAAATGGTTGGTTGCTAATCGCATTGTAAGCACTGATCATTGACCAACGAGGTTCTGCAGCACGGTTTTGATTTGATTTATGCAGTAAATTACAGTGGAAAAACAGTACATCACCTGGTTCAAGTTCTACATTGATAAGTTCATGGTACTTCATTGCTTCTTCTACAAACTCTAAACAGGCGCCTTTTTGGTCACCCGTTTTACTGTGATCCAATCGTCCCAAATGATGTGAGCCTTTAAGTACTTGCAAGCAACCATTTTCTTGCGTCGCTTTATTAATGGCGACCATACAGCTAATTGATTTTGGATAAAGCATGTAGTTATCACGATGCCAGTAGCCAAAATCTTGGTGCCATTCCCAGGCACCACCTACAAATGGTTCTTTCATCATAATTTTAGTGCTGGTGTGGTACACCTCTTCGCCAATAAGTGTTTCGCATACTTCAATTAAGCGACGACCGCGAGAAAACATACTGTATAAATCGTCGCCTGTTTTTTGCCATAAACAGACTTTACTTACAGCGCCGTCGGCGTCTTTTTTGTCCCATGCTCGCTCATAGAGTGTATCGTCATTAAAAGCAGTTTGTTGTAATAGCTCAATTTCATCAGCGCTGTAGTAATTTTTGACAATAATATAACCATCACGATGAAAATCAGCTATTTGTTGTGGTGTTAAATAAGTGTGTGACATAAATATATTTCCATTTTCTCTTACAGTTGTATATTGTTAACAATGATTGCTCGGTTAAGCATTTAGGTCAAGCGTAATTTATATAAAAATATAGAATTCATATATGAATGAATTTTGTTTTATTAAGTTATTGATTTTAAATTATTATTGAAAATTTCAAGCTAAAAAAAAGTTTTAAATTTATATATAAACAAACGTATTGTTTATCAATTTTAAAAGGCATAAATAAGTACAAATGAACGATAAATCAAAAACTAAATATGCAGTTCCTGCTTTAGATAAGGGGTTGGATATATTAGAATTTTTAGCAAAAAATAAAAGGCCTTGTACACAAAGTGAGATAGCGGCTGGTATTTTAAAAACACCTAACGAAGTCTATAGAGTACTTATTGGGCTTGAAAAACGCGGTTATCTAATTCGCTCTGAAACCTCTGGTCGATATCATTTGTCATTAAAGTTGTATAATTTATCGCGAAGTATTTCACCAATGGATAATGTACTAAAATCGGCCTTGCCACATATGGAAGATCTAGCTGTAAATATTGAACAGTCATGTCATCTAAGTATGCTTTATCAAAGCCAAGCTATGGTGGTAGTGCAAGCGCGTAGCAAAAGCCCTATGCATTTGAGTATTGCAGAGGGGGCTTTATTTCCACTTAGTAGCTCAAGCGCTGGTAAACTGCTTTTAGCCAACAGTAATGACGAAGTGCGGCAAATGCTTATCGAACACGATGAAATTTACAGTGCTAGTAAAGACGTCTATAAAGCATTATTAAATGAGCTAAACACAATCAAAGTGCAAGGGCACATAATGCAAAGCAATCCACTTATCGCCGGAGTACACGATTTTAGTGTCTTAATTGGCAGGCCTAATGCAAATTTAATAGCTGCATTGACCATTTCTTCTTTTGACTCAACCCTAAACACTCACGCTAATAAACACAGTGTAATTAGCGAGCTTAAAAATACCGCCCAAAAAATAACCTCATTATTAGAGCGCTAATACCAACTAGCGCTTTTGTAGGGAGCAACCCGCTCAACAGTCATGCATAAGTCTCAGTACTTTACTGCTTGCTTACAATGTCGAATAAAAAACCAACGCTAACTGTAAAATAAATGGTCAATTTGTTTGACTTAATTAGCTAAACTAATTTATTGTAAAGTTAATTGTTAACAATATTATGATGACAATAATCATCCCGTAAATAATCCGTCAACGATTACACGTAATAAACACAATATTTAGGTGCAAAAATGACTAACACACAATTTAAATTAAATGCGATTTGCGCAGCAATGCTGATAACGTCTCCTGTAAGTTATGCCGCACAGGAAAACGAGACAACTGTACAAAGTGATGTTGAAGTTATCCAAGTAACAGGTATCAGAAGCGCATTAAGTAAATCTGCTTCAATAAAGCAAGATTCATCAGGCGTAGTTGATGCTATATCAGCAGAGGACATTGGTAAGTTACCTGATACTAACTTAGCTGAATCGCTGCAACGTATAAGTGGTGTATCAATCGACCGTGCAAACAATGAAGGCAACCAAGTTAGTGTCCGTGGTTTTGGTCCAGGTTTTAACCTTGTCACCTTAAATGGTCGTCAAATGCCTAACTCCTCTGTATTGCAAGAGGCGGGTGTTTCACGCAGCTTTAACTTTAGAGAAATAGCGGCTGAAAGTGTGTCGGGCGTAGCCGTTTATAAAACGGGCAAAGCGAATGTGGCCTCAGGCGGTATTGGCGCAACGATTAATATAAATACAGCAAAACCATTTGATTTTGACGGTTTTAAAGCATTTGCAAATGCAAAGGCAATTAAAGACACCAGTTCAGAGAAATCAAACGTAACACCTGAAATTTCGGGAATGGTTAGCCAAACATTTGCAGACGATACATTTGGTGTTTTACTTGCGCTGTCGCATTCAGAGCGAGAAAGTGGCCGAGAGCGCGTAGGTACATCGCAAGGCTGGGTACGTAATCGCGCTAACCCCACAGGAGTAGATAGCAGTGCAATTGATACAACAGCTAATCCAACCGGTACTTATTGGGTACCTTGGACGCCAGAAATGGAGCGATTTGAAACTAAGCGAGAACGCCAAAATGCGCAGTTGGTTTTACAGTACGCTCCAAGTGATAACTTAACGGCTACGCTTGATTACACTTTATCGCGCTTTGAAGAAACTAGTAACACAAATAAAATGGCATTTTGGTTCGATAATCCAACCGGTACAACTGATGCCAACGGTACGTTAGTTGATATTAAAAATGCAAATGATGAGTTGAATTTTTGGGCGTGGGAACTCTACGAAAAAAAAGAAAATGATTCACTAGGCCTTAACTTAGCGTGGCAAGCCAGCGATTCATTGAAACTTACGTTTGACGCTCATAACTCTACATCGCACTCAAACCCTGATGGAGATACTGCCGAAACGATTGCTAACTTAAAAAATGTACCGGGTTCTGTTAAATCAATTGGTGCTAACTTTTCGGGTGATATTCCGAGTATTACTGTCGATGACTCTACATTGCCAGGCGGTGCATACGATCCTGCTAATATCGTATCTGATTTATATCAGCGCCGTGGCTATGAAATGAAAAATACCATTAAGCAGTATCATGCAAGTGGACAATGGGAGAATTTGAAGAGTGGGGCACTCAGCGCTATTAATTTTGGTGTAATGTATACCGATTACCAAATTGATACTTATCTTTCTGAGCAGTTTTCATTTGTCGATATTCCCCTAGACAACCTAGGGCTAACCTTTGATGAACAAGGTGACTTTGCTGATGAGTTTTCAGGTTCGGATCAGCTATTTCCATTTATTCCACGTTACAGTGCCAACGATTTTGTAGATATTGTCAGAGATGAAGGATTATTTATTGAGCCAAATATTTCTACAAATGGGGTTGAGGAGCAAACGCTCGCGATATATGTATCATTTGATCTTAAAACCGAATTTAACGATATTCCAATTGATATGAATGTCGGTGTGCGCTACGAAGACACCGATGTAACAGGTTATTCAGTCAAGCCTGGGGTTGTTGCTTTTAACTATCGTCATGCTGAAGAACTTCGCCCTGTATTTGCTGCAACAGCAACACCGCAGGAGCTTGAAGGTGGTTATACACGTATATTACCAAACTTTGATATAAGCGCCGACTTAGATGACGGCTTTAAAACTCGTTTTTCATATAGTCGTACATTAGCCCGTGCAGGTATTGGTGGTATGTTCCCATCAACTACCATTAATGCCCGTCCTGAAGGACCGTTTAATGCATCGCAAGGTAACCCTAACTTATTGCCAATTACATCAGATAACTTTGATTTTTCAGTTGAGTGGTATGGAGACGACGGAAGCTATGCATCGGTTGGTTACTTTAAAAAGTTTGTTGAAAACTTCATTGGTGCAGGCGTAGTGCAAGGTACGCTAAATGATGTAAATGGCGAGCCGTTACGCGATCCAAGTGTTAACCCCCGCCCTGGTTGTCCTGATAGTTCAGATACACCTAACCCAGCATGTTTAAGCCAAGCGTCAGACCCGATTGTTAAATTTGATATTGCAACGCCAGATAATCTTCAAAATCGTGAAGTAGATGGTTGGGAATTAAATGCGCAGTACATGGTGCCTGATACAGGCTTTGGCGTCGTTGCTAATTATACGATAGTTAATAGCGATGAATCGTTTAAACCGTATGATTTTGACCAAACAATTGCACTAGCAGGACTAAGCGACTCAGGTAATTTGGTCGGCTTTTACGAAAACGATGATTACCAAGTTCGTTTAGCCTATAACTGGCGCGATGATTTCTTACTGTCTTTGGGAACTGAGCCTACATTTACAGAGGCGTACGGTCAGCTAGATTTTAGTTTTAATTACACCATTAACGACACCTTGGGTGTTAGCTTTGATGCACTTAATTTAACTAATGAAACAACACGCCGCCATGGTCGTTTTGCAGAGCAATTAGTATCTGCTGAGCAATATGGTCCGCGCTTTAGCATTGGCTTAAGTGCTAAATGGTAAATGATAAGTTAGTTTTTGACAAATAATACAAAACGACAGCTCAGCGCTGTCGTTTTTGCCTTTTAACTAACGAGGTTGCTATGAACGATGATATTAAATCAATAGTAATAGTTGGCGGTGGAACAGCAGGATGGCTAAGTGCAGGAATAATTGCAGCTTATTTACAAAAGCATCACAGTAAAAAAATAAATATTACGCTGTTAGAGTCATCTGATATTCCAACAGTGGGAGTAGGTGAGGGGACGTGGCCTACTATGCGAAGAACCCTTAAAGATATGGGAATACGTGAGAGTGAGTTTATTCAAAAGTGTAATGTGTCGTTTAAACAAGGCGCCAAGTTTGCCAAATGGATTACAGGTGAAGAAGACGACTATTACTATCACCCGCTTGAACTACCAACAGGGATGTATGAACATAACTTAGCTACTAGTTGGCTAACTAAAAACGAGCCAAAACTTCCTTTTGCCCAGTATGTAAGTGCGCAGCAATCAATATGCGAAAGCGGATTAGCTCCCAAACAAATCACCACACCCGAATTTAGTGCAATAGCAAATTATGCTTATCACTTGGATGCAGGCTTATTCGCTACATTCTTAAAAAACCACTGCATTGATAATCTTAATGTTAAACACATTGTAGGCACTGTCGTTGGTGTAAACAATTGCACAAATGGCGATATTAAAAGCGTTAGCCTTAATAATAAAATAGAGATAGCTGGGGATCTATTTATTGATTGCAGTGGCTTTAAATCGTTATTACTAGGTGAGAACTTAGGGGTCGGGTTTAAATCTTGTAAAGATGTATTATTTGCTGATAGTGCGCTAGCCATACACATGCCATACAAAGATGACGAACCAATATGCTCGCATACTTTATCTACAGCACAAACATCGGGCTGGATTTGGGATATAGGATTACAAACACGCCGTGGAATAGTGCATGTGTACTCTAGTAAACACATTAGTGATGAAGATGCTAAGCAGCAATTATTTGATTACTTAAATATTAATAAAGATCAGCAAAGCGAATACAAAGTTAAAAAGCTTAGTTTCGAACCAGGACATCGTGAAAAATTTTGGCATAAAAACTGTGTCGCAGTAGGCCTCTCAGCTGGTTTTTTGGAGCCACTGGAAGCCTCTGCTTTATTACTGGTAGAAATATCAGCCAATTTTGTTGCGCAGCAATTTCCGGCCAATAGGCATGTAATGAATATAACAGCGCAGCGTTTTAACCGCATATTTAGTTACCGATGGGAGCGAATAATCGACTTTTTAAAGTTGCATTATATGTTGAGTAAACGAACCGACAGCCCATTTTGGCAAGCGCACTGTCATCAAAATACTATTCCACAAAGCTTAAAAGATAACTTATCACTTTGGGAATATCATACACCAAGCGATAACCACTTTGATCATTCACAAGAAGTGTTTCCAGCAGCAAGCTATCAATATGTCATGTATGGCATGGGGTTTACAGGCTCAAGCGAACTGTATGGCAACTCAGAAAGTTATTTTAAAAAGGCCATTGCGCTTGTTAATAACAACCAGCAATACACCCAAAAATTACTTAATAAATTACCTACCAATAAAGCATTATTAGCGCAAATTAATCAATTTGGTATGCAGCAAATATAGTTAAAACATAAGAGCGACACACTATGACAAACTTAGTATTACTCGATAAAAATACACATAAGTACACTCGCATTAAAACTGAACGCGGTACACAATACGGCGAAGCAGTAAACTACATTCCGGTTGTTGCCGATGAGCTTGCTCAACTTGCATTAGACTACCCAGTCTATTTTATGAAGAACAATCAAACTGGCCAGTTTGAACTATATGCTTTAACTGGCTTTGATGAGGGGCAAAACTTATTTTTACAAAATGATATATGGCTTGCCACTTACGTACCTTTACACTTACAGCGACAACCATTTAAGCTAGGAATAGGAAATAAACTTACTAACAAGACCGAGCAAACAGATCTCGCTGTTACAATTAACGAACAACACCCAAGAGTAAATAATAGTGAGGGAACACGGTTATTTAACGAAACAGGGGAGCCAACCACATATCTAAATAATGTGAGTGAGCAATTGATAAAGCTTATGCATGGCGGCGAACGTACAACCGCTTTTATCAATACCTTACTAAAACACGATTTAATTGAAGCAGTGCAGCTAAACATCACTAAATCAAATGGCAAAACACAAGGCTACAATGGCTTGTATTCTATTGCCGCAGATACACTACAACAACTACCGAAAGAAACGCTAAACGTTTTACATTCAATGGGTTACATACAGGCTTGCCATCTAATCTTATGTTCAAGCGGGCATATTCAAAAATTAGTAAAATGGTTACACGATTTAAAATAAGTTTTATATTAATTAGCGTTACTTACCCCCACTGGTTTTACGTGTGCATTAGTTTATGCTGATACCGATGAAATAATAAATGAACTACAACTGGACACTATTATAAGTTCACTTCTTAGGTTTTGGAGTTCGATTATTCGCCTTGGTTTTGGTATCATTTAACTTATCGGCTTATATCGCAATGGGAAAGGTCAAGCCAGTAAACATTGATGATTAAGAGAATGGACGTGCTCGAACAAATAGAACAATGGATTGATGCAACAAATATTAAATATAAAACCCAAAGAATTAGCTGTGAGAAATTTGCTAGTGAGTTTGCAGGGTTTTATCCTGTCGAATTTTTAAAAAATGCCTTTTACGTTAGTGTCGATGAAATACCCAAACCTAACTTTCCTTTTTTGCGTGAAATGGGATTAGACGATTTTATTGACATGGATGCCGCAGGTACTACATACAAAAACACTTATTACATGCTTCCTTACGTGGCTGATAATTTAGCTGTGCATTTTCATGAACTTGTTCACGTAGCCCAATGGAGTGAACTTGGCGCCGAGGCTTTTATGTTGCGTTACATAACCGAAATTCAGCAGGTTGGTTATGCAGCTGCGCCACTTGAAGTAATGGCGTATGGTCTTGATAAGCACTTTACAAATAATGGCAAGAAAATAAACGTGCCTGAACACGTGGTTCAAGCGTTGTAGTTAACGAACATTTTCAAAGGATTGCATATGACACGCTTTACTGTTTTTTTACTGAGCTTACTTAGTGTAAATGCCTATGCGGCATCGTTTGATGACGATATTGTTGCAGCGCTGCTTGAAAGAACAACATACAACGTTACCTACGATGGGTCTTATCGCTCTATTACTTATCCGGGTGGCGATGTGCCCGCTAATGTAGGGGTGTGTACCGATGTAGTTATTCGATCATATCGACTTTTAGGTATTGATTTGCAAAAGCTTGTGCATGAGGACATGCTAAAAAGCTTTGAGCTATATCCCTCTAAGCGTATTTGGGGTTTAACCAAACCTGATAAAAATATAGATCACCGCCGAGTGCCAAACTTACAGGCTTACTTTAAAAATCATGGTCAAGTGCTCACTAAATCAAGTAACGCGAACGACTATAAAACGGGTGACATTGTAACGTGGATGCTGCCAGGTAATTTGCCGCATATTGGTATGGTTGTGAATGAGTTAGCAAAAGACACAGGGAATCCATTAATTGTTCATAATATTGGTCGAGGACCTGAAAAAAGCGACATGCTTTTCGATTTTAAAATTACGGGGCATTACCGTTTCGTCCCACAAGAATATAAATAATCAGATTATAAGTATGAGTTCTCTCATTTATTGATATGCAGTATAAAGAAAAAGGATTTTGAACGTGAATACAAAAACCGATTCAAAAGAGGCTAACCCAAAAGAGGTTAATCTTAAACAAAGTAAACTCGCTCCCAAAATAGCGAGCTTATTTATGAGTATTGTTTTTTCAGCCATAGGAACGGGCTTGTTTGGTTTGGTTGCAAGCTTATTTGGCAACGTAAATGTAACCGAAAAAACAGTTGGCAGTGTGTGGATTTTACTGACCACGTTTTTTGTTATTTTAAATGTATTTGGTGTCATTATTTGGCACAAGCCAAAGTGGTTAATTACTGCTATAAATAATGTGCTTAGATTTGCTAAAGAGCGTAAAACAGCATTTTTTAGCGCCGTGCTAATGCTGATATTAATTATAGCAGGCTATTGTTTTTTTCTTTCCTTACCACAGCCAATTAGTTACAAAGCAACTCACTCTACACCTGCTGTTACCACTTTATCTGATGTTTTAAACCCTGAACCGCTTTATATTGATTTTACTCCCGCTTTAGATGATGTAGAAAACACGGATGCAGTGTCTTACTCTGTGGCCAAGCTTGCGCTTGTTGGTAAAGTGATCCCCAAAGGTATTAAAGTCACGCCAGAGCTCATTGGACAGTGGTCTTGGAATAGTGAAAGCCAGCTTAAATTTATCCCAAAACAAGATTGGTCAGCAGGGCAAGAATATACAGTACGTTTTGATTCGTCTATTTTTAAAAGCGATATACACCTAAGCGATAATGAGCATGTATTTAAAACTCCCAACTTTGAACTAACACTTAGCTCGCTCGCTTTTTATCAAGATCCTAACGTTAAAAAAAGTCACAAGGTGGTTGCAACATTAAAAGCGACTCACCCAACAGATATAAGCACCATAAAAAATAATTTAAAGCTGACTCAATCACTTGATCAAGATGGCAAGAACGAACTCGCGCAATATAAATTTGATGTTACTTACGACAAACATCAACGAGAGATTTACATTACTTCAGAGCAAATACGTATTCAAGATACCGAAAGCTATCTGTATTTTGTGCTTAATAGCGGTGTAAAGCCGGTTATGGGTCCTTCTAAAACAACAGTAGAGATTAAAGACGCTGTGTTGATCCCAAGTGTAAATAGCTTTTTTAGAGTAAATACTGCCAATGTGTTGATGGTAAAAAATACGCAAGGGGAGCCCGAACAAACACTTGTTTTAGACTTCACAGACGATATTTCATCGCAAGATGTGGTTAGTAAAACGGTTGCTTACGTATTACCGACTAAAGATTCAAAAGGTAACTATAAGTACTTCAGTAGCCCACGAGAAGTTACTGATGCAGTGCTTAAGCAATCTCAAAAAGTTAAGTTAAATGCGATTCCTACCGCGCAAGATACAACTAAGTTACACAGTTTTACGTTTGACGCCCCTCAAAACCAGCAAGTTTATATCGCGATTGATAAGGGATTAAAGTCGACGGGTGAGTTTACGATGGTGAATAAATACGACACTATTTTAGATACGCCGGCTTATCCGACACAAGTAAATATTATGTCTAAAGGGTCTATATTATCAAAAAATGGCGATCATAAATTGTCATTTTTGACCCGCGGTGTAAACGCACTTCAAGTTAAAGTAGGTAGGGTAGAAGCCAATCAAATTAACCACCTTATAAGTCAAACCAGTGGTGATATTTCTAATCCAGAATTTAATAATTATTACTTTACAGAAGAAAACATAAGTTCAATTTTTACCAGACGAGTTAATTTAAAATCGGAGCACCCTAAAAAAGCGGTCTATTCATCTATTGATTTGAGTAGTAAGTATAATGAGTCAGTTGGTTTAGGCTTATTTTTTATAAATGCTCAAGCGTTAAATACAGAAGATAATTACGTATATGGACCCCAAGAAAAACGACTTATCCTTATTACTGATTTAGGTATTTTGGTAAAAAATAATGCAGATGGATCTCGCGATATATTTATCCAATCTATTGAAACAGGAAAACCGGTAGCAAAAGCGAAGGTGTCGTTATTGGGTAAAAACGGATTAGTTATTTTAAATACTAAAACAGATTCTGAGGGGCACGCATTTTTCGACAACACAACGTGGTTTACTGATGATCAAACTCCCGTTGCTTTTGTAGTCGAAACTAAAAGTGACATGTCTTTTATTCCTTATAATCGCTATGCTCGAATGGTTAACTACTCTCGGTTTGATACCGGCGGTGTAAGTTCTGGGCTCAGTGGTAGTAATAAAATAGATGCGTTTGTTTTTTCTGACCGTGGAATTTATCGACCAGGCGATAGCGTTAAACTTGCCACGATTGTGAAGCAACAAAACTTTACAAAACTGGGCGATATACCGCTTGAACTTATAATTACCGATCCTAAAGGGGCAACTGTTTATAATAAACGTGTGAGCTTGGATAAGTACGGATTGCTTGATTTTAACTTTAAAACACAAAGTAGCGCCAACACAGGAACGTATTATGTATCGGTGCAACTTATTAAAAATAATAATAGCCGCGATCAATTAGGCAGTACTGAGTTTAAAGTTGAAGAGTTTGTGCCTGATAGATTGAAAATTAGCAGTCAATTTTCTCAGTCATCTGCTAAGGGGTGGGTAAACAGCTCAAAATTTAAAGCATTGGTGAGTCTTCAAAACTTATTTGGTACACCTGCTCAAAATAGACGCGTTACCGCTGATTTACGTTTATCGCCAGCTGGTTTTTACTTTAATGAATACAAAGATTATGTGTTTTCAGATCCCCACAGTGAAGGGAAAAATATTAGACACAGTAATGAATCATTAACCGAAACCAAAACTGATGAACAAGGCAAAGCAGAGTTTGATATTGACTTAACCCGCTATGAGGCAGGTACTTATCAGTTAAATTTTGCAGTACAAGGGTATGAAGAAGGCGGTGGTAAAAGTGTTCGCGCAAGCAGCTCGGTGCTTGTTTCGCCAGTTGAGCAATTAGTTGGTTATAAAGCCGATGGCGATTTAAGCTACATATCAAAAGAGTCAAAACGTGTTGTAAAATTTATTAATATTAATTCAGAAACTGAGCAAGTTGCGCGTGATGATTTATCGCTAAATTTAATAGAACAACAATATGTATCTACGTTGGTGCAACAAAATAACGGCACTTATAAGTACCAATCGGTTAGAAAAAACAAACAGGTATCAAGCAATCCGTTTTACATTAAACAAGATGGCGCAAACTACGAATTACCCACAGCTGAGCCAGGTGATTACTTAATAGAACTCGTTGATGCCAAAGGGAATACCGTCAGTAGAGTATCGTTTACGGTAACCGGTACGGGTAACATAGCGGGTAAGCTTGAAAAGAATGCTGAACTGCAAGTTCAATTAAATAAACCGGATTACAAACCGGGCGAAACAATTGAAATAAGTATTGTAGCGCCTTATGTTGGCTCGGGTTTAATTACAATTGAAACCAATAAAGTACACGCATTTAAATGGTTTGAGAGTAAAACAACAAGTAGCATACAAACAATAACGCTACCTAAAGGGATAGAAGGCAATGCGTATGTTAATGTTTCATTTGTTCGAAGCCTTGAATCGAAAGAAATATTTACAAGCCCATTAAGCTACGCAGTTAAACCATTTGCGATTGATCGTAGTAAACGCGCAATAGATTTTGACGTAAACATACCTGATAAAGTAAAACCAGGTGACGATCTAGTCATTTCATATAGTGCTAAATCACCGTCACGTGTTCTGTTATTTGCTGTAGATGAAGGTATTTTACAAGTGGCGAATTATCGGACGCCAAAGCCGTTAAATCACTTCTTACAAAAACGTGCTTTAGAAGTTAGCACTATGCAAATTGTTGATCTTATTTTACCTGAATTTAAACTAGTGCAAGAGCTTGCTGCTGCCGGTGGTGGTTATGCTGAATCAATGGCAATGAACCGCAAGAGCAAGCAACTTAACCCGTTTTCTCGTAAGGTACAAAAACCAGTCGCATTTTGGTCTGGTATTTTATCGGCTGATGCTAAAACGAAAAAACATACGTTCACTATTCCAGATACTTTTGCAGGTCAGGTACGTGTAATTGCGATTGCCGTAAATGACGAGGGTGTTGGTGTTAAAGAAAGTACAACACTTGTAAAAGGGCCCTTTGTATTAAGCCCTAATGTATTAACGACAGCGGCACCAGGCGATGAGTTTGATATTGTACTTGGTATTGCCAATGGCGTTGAGGATTCAGGTAAACAACTCCCAATTACGGTAGAAGCGCTTGCTTCAAGCAACATTGAAATAATAAGTGATAAAAAACTAACGCTAAATATTGATGAAAAATCAGAAGACACATTAACGTTTAGAGTAAAAGTGCTCGACAAGCTTGGCGCTGCATCAATTACATTTACTGCGCTGTCGGGAGACAATGTTAGCCAACGTACGGCTACGTTAAGTGTACGCCCTGCGGTTGCATTTGTTAGTAGTTTTGAAAGTGGCTTTAGTGAATCAGGTAAAAAAGAAATAGCGGTTTCGAGACAGCTATATGCTAATTTAGCACAAAATAATATTACCGCTTCACAAAGCCCGTTAGCCCTTGTTGATGGTCTTATTAGTTATTTAGATAACTTTCCTCATATGTGTACCGAGCAAGTGGTGAGTAGTGTGTTTCCGGTGCTGAGTTATTTAGAACACCCAAGTTATATGGGCGACGTATCTTATAAACATGAGCGTATAAACAACTTAATAGACACCCTTCGTCAACGTCAGTTACCTGATGGTAGATTTATGTTATGGCCGGGTAATTCTAGTGCATCTATTTATTCTTCTCTTTATGTTATGCATTTTTTATTAGATGCAAAAGAAGCGGGCGTCGCAATACCTTATGATATGTGGAACAGTGGTTTTGAAGGTGTGCGCAGTATAGCGAGCGGATCTTTAGAGACGAATGACAGAAACCGCGCTTATGCTATTTATTTGCTAACACGACAAGGTGAGGTAACAACTAATTACTTATCTGATTTAGAAAAAAGCGTAAATGCGAGTAATAGCAAAATATGGCAACAAGATATAACGTCCGCGTTTATGGGCGCAACTTATCAGCTATTACGTGCAAGCGATAAAGCGCAAGCACTGATCAATAGCTATAAAATTGGGCAAAATACGCAACACGATAATTGGGGCGCTTACGACTCACGTTTAGCTCACGACGGACAGTATATTTATTTGTTATCAAAACATTTTCCTGCTCGCTTAAAGCAGTTAACTAAAGATGATTTGTTTACTGTAGTTGACCCTATTTTTAAAGGAGACTACAACACGTTGTCGTCTGCTTGGTCTGTACTTGCTATGACGGCATACTCAAAAGTTGCGTTATCACAAGCCCAGCCTGAAGATGTAAAAATAATGGCAACAACGACAAAGGCAGATAAAAAGGCATTAGACGTAACTTATGCACCTTATCCTAAAGCCTCGTTTTTAAATGACGTTAAAACGCTAGATGTATTAGCGCCACCTCGCTCATTTTACATGATGAGCCAAGCTGGTTTTGATACAAACGTGCCACAAAAGTCATTAAGTAATGGCTTAGAAGTTGTCAGAGAATACCAAGACGATAAAGGTAATGTGATAACCACCGCTGTTCAAGGTCAAGAACTAAACGTTGTATTACGAGTGCGTAGTACAACGGGTAAAAATATTTCGGATGTTGCTGTTATTGATTTACTACCTGGTGGATTTGAAGTACTCAGAGACAGCGTTCGCAATAGCTATAATCGCTGGACCTCTGATTATAAAGATATTCGAGAGGATCGCGTTATATTGTATGGCAGCTTTGGCGATAGCATGACTGAGCTTACTTACAAGATTAAGGCTACTGCATCTGGCAGCTTTGTAGTGCCATCGGCTTATGCTGAATCTATGTATGATTTAAGTATTAAAGCGCACTCAAAATCGGGTCGTTTTGATGTTACCGCCGCTAAATAAAAAGTTTAGTTTTATAATAAAAACGGCTTTTTTTACAACAGCACTGCTTGCAGTGCTGTTGTATTTATTTACTCCAAAGCCTGTTATTACCCAGCCCAATGCTTACTCAACGGCTTTTTACGATAGCAGTGATAAATTACTTCGTTTAATTTTAGCCGCAGACGATAGATATAGATTATGGACGCCAATAGATAAAATCCCTTTGAGCGTTCAACAAGCGACTTTATTGTATGAAGACCAAGACTTTTATGAGCATACTGGTGTCGATTTTATTGCTTTAATAAATGCGTTTTATACTAGCTATATTAAAAGAAGTCACCGAGTTGGTGCCTCAACAATAACAATGCAAGTAGCCCGGTTGCACTTTGAGATGAACACGCATGTTATTTTTGGAAAAGTAGAACAAATACTTCGAGCGTTACAAATTGAGCGACACTACAGTAAAAACCAAATACTCGAGGCGTATTTTAATTTAGCGCCTTATGGATCAAATATTGAAGGTGTTGGTGCAGCTAGTTTAATTTACTTTAAGAAACCAGCCATTGATCTTAATTTACCTGAATCATTATTACTTAGCTTAATTCCGCAAAACCCAACCAAACGAAATCCCATTAAAAAGTCGGCTAAATTGGTATTGCTAGAAACAAGAAAAAAACTGTTTACTCGTTGGCTTGAAAAATATCCAGAGGATAAACATTGGCTAGCAGCTATGCAATTACCGATAAAGGTATATGCCTCTTCAGACTTACCTTTTGAAGCCCCACATTTTATTAATAATTTACAAAGCGAGTACCCGCACCTAAAGCCGGGAGAATATAAAACGTCGATAGACCTTAATTTACAAAACTTACTTCAGCGCCATGCAAAAAATTATATTAATCGTAGGCAAAGAGACGGGCTTAGTAATACGTCTGCTATTTTACTAAATTATAAAACTATGGAAGTAGTTGCTGAATTAGGCTCTGTGGATTTTTTTAATAATGACATTAGCGGTCAAGTAAATGGTGTAAGAGCTAAACGGTCGCCAGGTTCAACCCTTAAACCATTTATTTATGCGCTTGCTATAGACGAAGGGTTAATTCATCCATTAACGCTTGTAAAAGATGCCCCCAAACGCTTTGGAGGATATACACCAGAGAACTACGATCAACAGTTTTTAGGCCCTATATCAGCCACTGAATCGCTCGTGTTGAGCCGTAATGTGCCTGCCGTTAATTTGATGTATCGCTTACAAAAAGTTGGGTTATACGATTTACTCGTTGCTGCCGATGTTAAAAAGCTTCAGCCTAAAGAGTTTTATGGTTTAGCGCTTGCGCTGGGCGGCAGTGAAGTAACGATGCTAGAGCTCGTTAAGTTATACGCTATGTTAGCTAATTTAGGGGTGTATAAGGATGAAGTTATATTAAAAAAAGACGCCACTGTTATTAACCAAAACAACCCAAACAGCCCAAACAACCCAAACAAACATATCAAGCAACTCATCAGCCCAGAGGCAGCCTACCTGACTTTACAAATGCTAAGTAAAAATAGTGCAGTTGATGAGATCTCATTTCAAAAAGAAAGAAGGCAATCATATCCTGTATATTGGAAAACAGGTACTTCATTTGCTTTTCGTGATGCATGGTCAGTAGGTATTATTGGCCCGTATGTTTTAGCTACATGGGTTGGTAATTTTTCAGGAGAAGGGCACCCATCTTTTATTGGGCGACAAGCAGCCGCGCCTTTGTTTTTCGAAATAATACGTTCATTAGATAGTTACGGCTTAATCAAAGGCAATATAAAACCAGGTGGTTTAAATATTACAGAAGTAGATATTTGCTCTACAACAGGTGATTTACCTAATGTGCATTGCCCTAAAACAGAAAAAGGGCTTTTTATTCCAGGTAAGTCGCCAATTAAAGTGTCCGATGTACATCGTGAAATTTATATTGATAAAGCGTCGGGATTACGTGCTTGTCAGTATGATGAATCTACAACGACAAAAGCAGTTTATGAATTTTGGCCATCTGACTTAGTCAGATTATTTAAGCAAGCAGGTATTGTTAAACGCCAGCCTCCACCTTATTTAGATTCATGCTTAATTAATGACACGAGTACACGAGGCTCAGCACCGAGTATTACATCCCCGAGTAATTTAATTAGCTACACGATAAGAGCCAGTAAATTAAAGCAAGAAAGCCTGCCTTTTAGTGCAACCACAGATACAGATTCACGTATTTTATACTGGTTTGTAGATAACAGTTTTGTAGGTAAAGTAGAGCGAGATACGCCTTTTTTCTGGCACCCGCAAGTAGGCGAATTTGACGTAAGAGTGGTTGATAATTTAGGGCGTAGCGCATCAGTTTCAATGCGTGTAAAGCTCGTTCAGTGATATTGAGTGTTCATGCATTTAATGTAATAAATAAAGGGTAGTTTTTTATAACTGAAATTTATATAAACGAGAGCGATTTACTCTTTCTTACCTACATGGATGTGGATGATGGTAAGGGGCGTGAGCTGGACGCGGAGCTTTTGCTCGGTAGCCCACTAGACTACAAATCTCGGGCCGCGATTAAATCGGCTCCTAGATTGAAAAAATTTCAATCTACAAAGATCAACACGCCCTTATGACTTCATAGCCGCTAGTTTATATAACGGAGTATCAAAATGACTTCGAAAGTAGTTACTTGATATTATGTTTTACAGCCTTAACTGCTGCGGCGCTATCTTGTGCTTTTAGTGCTTCTAAAATAGCGCGGTGCTCGTTTACACATTCAGAACTTGAAGTAATTCGCTTATAGTTTAAACGCATACGCATGACATACGGATACCAAATATTTACCAGCTCTTCGCCCCCAGCTTGGTATATTAAATACTGATGAAACGAAATATCAATTTTAGTTACTTCGGTATAATCTTCTCTATCGAGCGCGTCTTCTAAAGATGCTAAAATGCCTTCTAGTTCAGCAATGTTTTGATCAGTTAAATTACCGTTTAACTCTGTGATTGCGTACTCTTCTATGCTGCGACGAAGTTTAATCATTAAACGCTGTAGCTTAGGCTCTAGTACGCTGTTGACTGATGCGCCGCAATTATTTCGCGAAATCAACAGACCTTCTTTTGTTAATTGCAAAATCACATCTCGAATTGGACCTCTGGAGAGACCAAATCGCTCTGCCAGCTCTTTTTCATTTAACTTAGTTTGTGGTGGCATTTCACCAGAGATTATATCTGAGCGTAATTGCTCAGCTATTTGATCTTTTACAGATAAAATTTTAGTTGCTCTGTTACCAGCCATATTTATTCCTAAATTTGATTAACTTTATCTGACCCTAACATTAATTAATAAGCTTTGTTAATTTAGTCAAGATCATGTACTTATCTCAGTGTATATAAAAAAAGTGGAATGGTCTATTGTCAACACATTACAATAGACCAATAAATGTACAATTAATGACTGTATTTACGATTATTTTTTAAAACGTCGTTCATACATAGACTCATTCATTGCTTTAGCTGCTTCAACCATTTCAGTATAGGGGCGATCTGTAACGCTAATAAAGCCAACATTATAGTTTTCGCCATCGTAGGCTCTACCAGTAATTGGCGAGTCGATATATTGAAACCAATGTGCGCCAATAAAGTAAGGGTTGTCGATGACTGAGTTCATGTAATCTGTATACATTTTTGCTCTGTCTTGCTGGTTAGCTGCATGTATTAACCCAGGGTGAAACAAACCCGAGTCAGATGCGCCAATATGAAATTCGCCAATAATTGCTGGTTTATCAAATTGTGATAAAAATGCCCATTTATCTTCTCTTAAGCCTTCTTTGTATGCATTAAAGCTTATTACATCTACATACTTAGCAGATGCTTTAACCACTTCGATTGGCATGCCCCAATCCGGAAAACGTGCACCTAAATACATATGATTTGGCAGGTATTTATCCATAGCAGCATCTACAACACTAAAATACTTGTCGGCATAGGCTGTAAGTAAAATAGCAAAATCACTCAGTTGTTCTTCATTTTTTATATCAACCGTTACACCTTTGTCAAACTCAACCCATGAGGCTAAGTTTAAGTGCCATACCTTATTAAGTTTAGCGACATCGGTATATTTTTCTTTCATTAAACGAGAAAATTCAGCTTTAGTAGGCACTGTTTTAGCATCACGGCCTAAGGTATTAATAACAATACCATAATGGCTTTTAACGGAATCAGGGCGGCCAAAGCTTTTTTCGTTATCAATAAATACGCCTACTGCCCAAGGCGAATTTTTAACTTCTTTTGCAACAACACTAACGGTTTCGTTAGCACGCACTGTAAATTCAGGGTCGAATACATCCGGCATGGCTCCCCAAAAATCGCTTCCGCTTGATACGGTTTTAAAATCACCTATAATCCAACCATTGGCAAAGTAGGGCACTTTTTGATTATCGTAATAACTCGGATCAGTCCAATTACCCAGTGAGCTAAAGCCCCATGTGATCATTCTATCGAGGGTAACTTCTCGCCATTTTTGCATGTAATCTGCATTATTTTGACCATATTTACGTTCTAAATTAGCTGCGTAAAAGCTATATGTTTCGCCGTGTTCTAACGGACCCGAATGCGCACTTTTACGATAGCCAAAATGTTTACCTAGAGGCTCATTATAATCAGGTAGCCATTCAAATAAATTTTTACGCACTTGTGACGCTACAAAGCGGCTTTTAAGCGCTTCTTTATTTACTTGGTTTAACCCTTTTGAATCCTCAGGTGTTACCCCTGCATCCGCTGGTTTTGCCAATAATGCTTGATCAAAATCGTAACCAGTTAGTGTGGTTGAGTTTGCAAGACGAATGATATCAATACCGGTTGCAAGGTATAAATAGCCATCAGGGTCGACTAATGACCATTTATCATTATATTTAGCCGTTCTAAAATAACCAGTAGCTTCTAATTTTGGACCTTCTGCCCAGCCACCAAAGCGTGAGCGATTAGTAGGGCGTTTAGAAAGTAACTGTGCTGCTTCTTGTTTTTTGTCGCTCAATAGCTCGGCTTCTGAATGTACCTTCCCTGAAAATTCTTGTTTGGCATTTTGGCCAAATTCATCAACAATTTTGGTTAAAAAAGCAGTATTAAATTGAGGGTTTTTACGAAGTGAAATAGATTTTATTGCCAGCTCTTTGTCATGCAATGTACTTTGCACGCTAATTGCTATTTTAGCGATGCCTTTTAAGTTAAGATTTTTTTTACCCCACATAGAAATAAACTGTACCTCATCAGACTCCCATGTATCAGGGTTTGAACGAAGTCCTGAGGTAAAGTTAAGTTCTACATTTTCTTTGCCATCGGGCGTTGCAAGGTCGTGGCCGTCAAGTTTTGCGTAATACGTGTTGTATCCACCTACCGGCACATTAACGCTACGCGTATAGTTAGCACCGTCAATATCGGAGATATCTAAATAGATTTGTACAGAGTGTGTTCCTGGGTTTGCCAATTCAAAGGCAAGATTAAAATCACTAAATTCACTCCAATCCCAAGGTTTTTCCGGTGAAAAAACAATACTAGCGTACGAATTTTTCTTAGATTGAAATGTCACATCTAATACAGAGTTTTCTGCCTTTACAGTGGCTGCATTACTTTTGTATTGAACTGGGGTTAGCTGTGTGTGTGCAGCATCAGCAAATAAATACATTAATGTATCTGCTGAATTAACCTCTGTAGGCTCATTGGTTGGTTTTTCAACCTTGATTTCTTGTTGGTTACAGGCACTTAGCGCAAGTAAGAGCGATGTGAGTAGTATGTTCTTTTTATATTTCATTGCTGTTCAACCTTTAATTACAATTTAACATACCATACAACAAAAAAACCAAATTGAATATTGTTGACAATGTGCAATTTTTGTTTTTATGTGTTATTTATAATAAACTTTTGATTTTGTTTAACTAATTTTTAATGTTAATTGTAAAAGAGTTTAAGTTAAAGCATGATTTCTTAAAATAGATGTTGCAAGTGCGTTAATTTTGAAATAGTCTCGAAGTTATTACTCATGGTTAATTGTTAACAATGTTGGGTTTTGACACTAGCACTCGCTTTATTCTCTATATAAAGCAACACACAATGATAACAACAAAGTTGGATAGAAGTATGAATGGTAGCAAACGTAATGTGTTTTTCTTTGCATTTATCGTCGCCTTTGGTGGCTTTATTTTTGGATTAGACGCTGCTCTTATTTCAGGTACGGTTCGTTTTGTATCTGCAGAATTTAATTTATCTGACATCCAAATAGGCACTGTAGTAAGTGCGCCTGGTTTTGGTGTGCTATTTGCTTTAGTCATTACCGGTTACATATGCAATATGTTTGGCCGAAAAAATACCTTAATAGGCATTGCGTTTATATACATACTGTCGGCAATTGCATCGGTTTTCGCGCCAAGTTACGAGCTATTAGTTACTGCTCGTTTTATAGGTGGATTAGCATTCACGTCTTTATCGGTCGCTGCTATGTATATAGGTGAAGTTGCACCGTCTAAGTACCGTGGTAAATTAGTGTCTATGATTCAAATAAATATTGTTGTTGGATTATCCGCAGCGTATTTTGCTAACTACTTACTTGTTGATTTAGCTCACAGTAATTTTGAGTGGGTAACACAGTGGAATGTACAAGATAATTTATGGCGCTGGATGCTAGGCGTTGAGATTATTCCTGCTATTTTATGGTTTTTATTATTATTTACTATTCCCCAAAGCCCGCGTTGGTTAGTTATGAAAGGCAACGAAACACGCGCTATAACTATCTTGCATCGTTTAAATAAAAATACTGAATTGGCCCAAGAGCAACTTAAGAGTATTAAAGAGAGCTTGGTTGATTACAGCGAAACAGGTGGGTATTTTTCTTCATTTAAACAGCTACTCGAAAGTCGTGTTCGCACAGCTGTCATTATTGCTTTTACTATTGCTATTGTGCAGCAAGTGACGGGGATTAACGCCATAATGTTTTATGCTCCAACGGTGTTTGAACAACTGGGAGTCGGCACTGATGCTGCTTTTTTTAACGCTGTTTTAATTGGTTTAGTCAGTATTGTATTTACTGTGGTAGCTATTGCTTTGATAGATAAGTTAGGGCGCAGACCCCTTGTTATTTGGGGATTAGCAGCTGCAACAATTAGTTTGTTTATGTGTTATTTAGGCTTTAGCCAGGCAGAATATAGTTTGTCGGCTGAAGATATAACCTCGTTTTCAGCGTTAAACTCTATTACAGGACTGGAGCACATAATTGGTACCGTGTATCACAGTGATATTGAATTTAAGCAGGCTTTAGCGAGCGTACTTACAGCTTCGCAACAGCAATTATTTGAAAGCGATTTAATTTCACGCGCAGCAACTATAAACGCGCCACTTATATCATTTGGTATAGCGGGCTTTATTGCAGCCTTTCACTTTTCGATTGGGCCAATTATGTGGGTAATATTTTCTGAAATATTCCCGACTCGTATTCGAGGTGTGGCCATTCCTACCTTTGCATTTATAGCCAGTGTAATTAGCTATTTTGTTCAGCAGTTTTTCCCATGGCAGCTAAGTAATTTAGGCGCTGCAAACATCTTTTTACTTTATACCGTATCGGGTGTAGCCGGCTTTGCATTGTTATTTAAGTTTATGCCAGAGACTAAAAATAAATCGATAGAAGAAATTGAAGTCTACCTAGAAGGCCTACACACTAAAAAAGTACAGGAGGGTGTGTGAGTACTTTACTCGCTATAGGCGAATGTATGGTTGAGCTAGTACCAACAGGTATTAGCGAATGCAAGCAGTCATTTGCGGGCGATACTTACAATGCTCTTGTGTATGCAAAGCGTTTTGCTAACACACTAAATTGCGCGCTATTTACAGCTGTAGGTAGCGACGTCCTGAGTGCCAATATGCTCAAATGTTGGCAACAAGAAGGTATTAATACACAAAACGTGATTACAACAGCAGACTATAACGTGGGTATTTACGCTATTTCAACGGATGCTGATGGTGAGCGAAGCTTTGATTATTGGCGTAATCAATCAGCAGCGAAGCATATGATGAGTTTATATACTCAAAAGCCATTTAATTTAGGTTTGAAAGAATCAGACTGGGTGTTTTTCAGTGGCATTAGTTTAGGTATTTTAGATGATGAATCTAAACAAGGTTTACTCACATTATTAGCTGCTCTTAAAAAACAAGGCTGCACAATTGCGTTCGACCCTAATTATCGCGCGCGTATGTGGCAATCAAAAAGCCACGCTATTGAATGGCTAGAGCGTGCTTATGCGCTTAGTAATGTAGTTTTACCAGGTCTTGATGATCACCGTGTGTTATTCGGTCATTCAAGCATTGAAGAGATTGTTCAGTACTGTACACAATTTGATATCGACGAAATTGTTATTAAAGCTGGTAGTGCCGGGATGCAGGTTTATTGCAAAGATGATCTTAAAGCGTCATGTCCGTTTACACCCGCTGCAAAGCAAGTTGATAGTACAGCGGCAGGTGACTCATTTGCCGGAACCTACTTAGCCGCCAGAATGTGTGCACAAAACCCTCAAAATGCATTAGAAATGGCTGACAGTGTTGCCTCACAAGTTGTGCAGCATCAAGGCGCGATTTTACCTCTTGACGTATACCAGTCGCTAAATATAAGCCTAGGTAAGTAAGGAATTAACATGTCTGATAAAAAATTAAGTTTAGCAAGTAAGCGTGCAATAGAGCGTGGCTACGATAAATATGGCCCGCAGTGGCTTACAGAATTTGATATAGAACCGTTGCTGGGTGATTTTGCCTATGAAGAAGGGGTTATACGTCGCGATCCTTCATCTGTTTTATACATTGATGGTGTTTACCATTGTTGGTACACCAAAGGTGAGGGGGAAACGGTTGGTTTTAACTCTACTAATCCGAATGACAAAGTATTTCCATGGGATTTAACGCAAGTTTGGCATGCCACCTCAAAAGACAGTATTACATGGCAAGAACAAGGCTTAGCTGTAAGCCCAGGTAAACCAGGTGATTACGACGACAGAGCAATTTTTACGCCTGAAGTGTTTGAACACCAAGGTCATTATTATTTGGTTTATCAAACAGTACAAACACCTTATACAAATCGTCAGTACGAACATATTGCAATAGCTCACTCTGAATCTGCATTTGGGCCGTGGATAAAATCACCAAAACCGATTGTAAGCCCAAGCAAAGATGGTAAATGGCTTGGTGATGAAGACAGTCGTTTTGCAGTAACAGCTAAAGGTAGTTTTGATAGTCATAAAGTACACGACCCATGTTTAGTATTTTTTAATAATAAATTTTACTTGTACTACAAAGGCGAAACCCAAGGCGAAGGAATGAACTTTGGTGGTCGTGAAATAAAACACGGTGTTGCTATTGCTGATGATGTATTAGGTCCTTATGTTAAATCGCCTTATAACCCTATTTCAAATAGCGGTCATGAGGTCGTTGTTTGGAATTATAAAGGGGGTATTGCTAGTTTGCTAACAACCGATGGCCCTGAAAAAAACACCATTCAATTTGCTCAGGACGGTATTAATTTTGAAATTATGGCGCATATAAAAGGCGGTCCAGAAGCGATAGGCTTATATCGACCAGCGCAAGGGTTTGAGCAAAATCCAGCACCTGGAATTAGCTGGGGGTTGTGCCATAAATACGATGCCAGTTGGAACTGGAACTATATTTGTCGTTTTACTCCTCGTAAGCAAGTGCTCGACGCCGGTACCTTTCAAAACAGTAACTAGGGAAAGTAAAGAATGAGTGAGCAACAAAATCAATTTGACCCGACAGAGCATCCACACCGGCGTTTAAACCCATTATTAAATGAATATGTGTTGGTGTCGCCACACCGGGCTAAACGCCCATGGCAAGGTCAAGAAGAAAGTGTAGATATTGAGGTTAAACCAGAATACGACGAAAGCTGCTTTTTATGTAAAGGCAATACGCGTATTAACGGTGAAGTAAATCCAGATTACAAAAACACCTTTGTGTTTACTAATGACTTTGCCGCCTTGCGTGAAGGTGTGCCTGATGTGGAGCAAATCGATCCCCTATTTAGCATGCATACAGAGCGTGGCACTGCGCGTGTTATTTGTTTTTCGCCTAATCATGCAAAAACACTACCAGAGCTCAGTGTTTCGCAAATTACAAATGTAGTATGCACATGGCAAGAGCAATGCCAAGAGTTATCAAAAACTTACAACTGGGTTCAGGTATTTGAAAATAAAGGCGCTGTAATGGGATGCTCTAACCCGCATCCACATGGTCAAATTTGGGCACAAAATAAATTACCGAGTTTGGTTGCACGTAAACATACAAACCTTAGTAACTATTATAAACAGTATGGCAGTAGTTTATTGCTCGATTACGCAAAACGTGAGATGGAATTAAATGAACGCGTAGTATGTGTAAACGATGATTGGCTTGTGGTTGTTCCTTATTGGGCTGCATGGCCATTTGAAACACTGCTATTACCTCGGTTTGCAGTTACTCAAATGATAGAGCTGACAGACGCTCAACAAAGTACTCTAGCTGAAATTATTAAAAATATAACAACTCGTTACGACAACTTGTTTCAGTGCTCGTTCCCTTACTCTATGGGCTGGCATGGCGCGCCTTATGATGGTCAAAGCCACTTATTTTGGCAATTACATGCGCAGTTTTTACCGCCATTACTACGATCAGCCAGTGTTAAAAAATTTATGGTTGGTTACGAGATGATGGCCGAAGCACAGCGCGATATAACGCCAGAGCAAGCTGCCACTATTTTGAAGAAACAATCACTAACGCATTATAAAGAGAGCACTAAATGAATGTTGAACAAAGCGCACGGTTAGCTTTTTCAAACCACTTTGGACGCGATGCCGACTTTGTTGTCAAAGCCCCAGGGCGTGTTAATTTAATTGGTGAGCACACCGATTACAATGACGGTTTTGTACTGCCTTGTGCCATTGAATACGCTACTTACATTGCGGTGTCCCCTCGAACTGACGATGTAGTAAATGTACTTGCACTTGATTGCGATAACCAAACCGACAACTTTTTAGTAAATAAACCGCTTAATAGCCACAGTACGCAAACGTGGAGTAATTATGTTCGCGGCGTAGTTGATGAACTGCAAAAACGAAATCATAAACTCAGTGGCTGCGATATATGCATCACAGGTAATGTCCCGCAAGGAGCTGGTCTGAGCTCATCGGCTGCACTTGAGGTAGGTATTGCTTATGCATTTAATCACTTATGCGAACTGTTTATTGAGCGAAAAGACATAGCCAAAATTGCACAAGCAGCCGAAAACAATTTTGTGGGCTGCAACTGTGGAATTATGGATCAGCTTATATCGGCGTGTGGTCAGCAAGGACAAGCATTGGGTATAGATTGCCGCTCACTTGATTTAATTGAAGTGAGTATTGACCCAAAGATGACCATTTTAATGGTTAACTCAAACGTTAAACGTGGCTTGCTAGATAGTGAATATAATTTACGCCGAGAACAATGTTATGCAGGAGCAGAAGCCTTGTCTAAACCGAGCTTGCGGGAAGTAAGTATTGGTGAGTACGAAAGTAAAAAGCATACCCTTGACCCAAGTGTAGCTAAACGTGTTGAGCATATAGTGTATGAAAATGTGCGCACATTAGAAGCTATGCAAGCTTTTACTAATAACGATATCGCCAAACTAAGCACACTAATGGCACAAAGCCATGCTTCTATGCGGGATTTGTTCGAAATAACCACCTCCCAAATCGACACTCTTGTTAATATTATCGCAAAAGTAATTAACGAACACGGCGGCGTAAGAATGACGGGCGGTGGCTTTGGTGGTTGTGTAGTGGCGTTTGTTCCTAATTTTTTGGTAGAGAATGTAATTAGTGCTATTGAAACGCAGTACGAGCAACAAACAGGATTAAAAGAAACGATTTACACAAGCGTACCTTCAGCTGGTGTATCACTTATAAGAGCATAAGGACAATCTAATGAAAAAAGTACTGGTAACAGGAGGCGCGGGATATATTGGCAGCCATACTGTTTTAAGCTTATTAAAAGATGGTTTTGACGTAGTAGTAATAGACGATTTAAGTAACTCGAGTCGTGAATCGCTAACTCGCGTAGAAGCGTTATCAAAGCGAAAAGTTGAATTTATTCACGCCAGTTTACTTGATAACGATAAGTTGTCTGCCACGTTTAGCGAGCATAAATTTGATTCAGTTATTCACTTTGCAGGTTTAAAAGCGGTAGGCGAATCCATAGAAAAACCACTTGAGTATTATTATACCAACCTGGTGTCTACCTTAAATTTATGCCAATGCATGCTTAAATATAATGTTAATAAACTCGTGTTTAGCTCATCAGCTACAGTTTATGGACAAGGCGCCTCGGTGCCTTATACCGAAAGTTTACCTCTAGGGCGTGCAGCAAGCCCGTATGGGCAAACAAAGGTAATGATTGAGCAAATACTACAAGAAATAGTAGCCTCAAATACTGGTTTGCAAGTAGCAAGCTTACGCTACTTTAATCCTATTGGCGCAGATATTAGCGGCCAAATAGGGGAAGATCCATTAGGTATTCCTAACAATTTAATGCCCTTTATTGCTCAAGTTGCTGTAGGTAAACGTGACAAATTAGCCATTTATGGAGGCGATTACCCTACTGAAGACGGCACATGCGAGCGTGACTATATACACGTTAGTGATTTAGCCAATGGTCATATTAAAGCCCTTAAATGGCTTGGCGAGCAACACCACAGTCTATATGAAGCATTTAACCTAGGCACTGGTACTCCTTATTCTGTGCTTGGCATAGTAAAAGCATTTATTGAGTATACCGGAGTTGATATTAACTTTGACATTGTAAAGCGCCGAGATGGCGACTTAGCTGCCTTTTGGGCCGATTCATCTAAAGCCCAGTCTGTTTTAGGCTGGCAATGTCAATATACCCTCGCAGACATGATGAAAGACACATGGCGCTGGCAAAGTAATAACCCTAATGGCTACCTGAATGCATAACCCCCTTATGTAAAAACACTGTCTACACAAGGCGTCTTATTAACACACAATAATAAAGGTGATTAAAATGAAACGGAGAAGTTTTTTAAAACTCAGCGCTGGTCTACTAAGTTCAAGCCTGTTAAGTGGTTGCAGCGGATTATTTGCATCATACCGAGGTGACTTAACCTCAACTGCGCCATTAGATAATACTAATTTTAGTAAGCAGGTGTGGCTTGGTAAGCATTTTTGGGGCAACAGACTACAAGATTGGCAGCGTATAGGTAATGAGCTTTTATGTACCCGAGAAGGAAAAGATTTTGAAGCGCGTACTGTATCGTTACTCACCAGGCAACTTAATGGCTCATTACAAAGTGGGCGTATAAAAGCCACCGTACGCAATTTAACACCGAATGAAGAGGGCTTTTGTGGATTTTTATTAGGAATTGGCAAAGGTGAGCTATCAGCTAAAGGTGCTGCTTTAGCACAGCGAGCTGGTGGCGAAAATGGCGGAATAATTGCCGCCTTTGACAGTTTAGGTAAATTATCATTTAGACAGTTTGATGATGAAAGCAAAGCGCTTGATTTTACTATTATTAATCGTACTCCATTTAATATACAACAATATAAAAGCGGCGATAAAATAACACTCGATTGCCATTTAGACCCAATAGATGCACACCATTTTGATATTCGTCTTGTGGCAAGTAACACAAATACAGCCCAGGAGTTAGGATTTGCAGTACTTCACAAAGTACCCGCAGAACAACTGCAAGGGGGGATTTCGTTATTAAGCTCCTCAGAGCCTTTTGTAGCAGGCGCACGTTGGGGGTTTAGTGATATTGAAACCGGTGGCGGTAAAATAACTCTAAATAATGCCAATACCTTAGGCCCGGTTATGGGGTGTATGTATAGCGTTAATAAACAGGTACTCAAGTTATCTTGTCAGTTAATGCCTATTAATATTAAAGAATTTTCACGCGTAGAGCTGCAATATAAGTTTGAAAACCAATTGGATTGGCAGCATGCAGGCACAGCAAAAATTGAAGATGGGTTTGTAGCAAGGTTTAGGTTAAGTAATTGGAACTATTTAAAACAAGCTCAATACAGAATTGTTAACCCACAAAAGCCTGAAGACACTTTATACTTTGGCACTATTGCTAAGGACCCACAAAATACTAAAGAATTCACGATTGCATTGTACTCTTGTATTATTCCTACTTCTAAAAGCTTAGACAACACACATTACACACGCCTTATTAGTAGCGAGCGCGATTTAGGACGTTACACCAAAGACAATATTTTATTTCCTCACACTGAACTTGTAGAAAATGCTAATTACCATAACCCTGATATGTATGTCTTTTGTGGCGATCAGTACTACGAAACATACCCGACTCGCTATGGTCGCCACACCAAAGATGCCAAACTAGATACCTTATATAAATGGTACTTATGGTACTGGGCGTTTGCCGATAGTATAAAAGATAAGCCTACACTTGTTTTAGTTGATGACCATGATGTGCTGCAAGGTAACTTGTGGGGCGATGGTGGCGATCACTCCGATATGCTAAAAGAGGAAGACGGCGGTTATAAGTGGGACAAAGACCTTGTTAGAATGATCTACCGTATGCAAAATGGGCATAATCCGGACCCTTACGATCCCACACCGATAAAATATGATATTCCGGTTAGTTATGCTGCATTTGAATATGGCGGTATTAGTTTTGCGATGGTTGAGGATCGTAAATTTAAAACGCCACCTGACTACAAAGCTAATAAGCTTGCCACAACGGGTGAGTTATTAGGTAAACGCCAAGAAGCCTTTTTAAAAGACTGGCAAACTATGCACCCGGGTAAACCTAAAATATGTATTACAGCTTCCATGTGGGGGTCGCCTCAAACCGATGAAAATGGCAAAGCATTAATAGATTACGATGCAAATGGCTACCCGGCTGATGGGCGTACACGCGCAGTAAAACTAGTAAGTGACGCTAACGCATTAGTAATTGCGGGAGATCAACACCTCGGATTGCTTGCCTATCAAGGAATCAATACTTTTGATGATGGCAGCTTGTTTTTTGCAGGCCCAGCTAGCGCAGCATTTTGGCAGCGATGGTTTGAACCCTACGCACCTTTACCAAATCAGCGAAACAACGACAAAAACACCGGTGATTTTACCGACACGTTTGGCAATAAAATGCGAGTTCTAGCGGCAGCTAACCCAAAAGTTACGCATAAACTTTTTGCTAAACAAAATACAACGTGGGGTAAGTTTTTAGCTGACAGAAACTTAAAAAGTGAAGGTTATGGAATTATTAAAATAAACCATGCAAAAAAATATTATCAATTAGAGTGCTGGGAGTGGAATACAGATCCATCAACAGAAAAGCAGTTTACTGGTTGGCCGTATATAAAAGAATTTTGATTAGGCTAGAACTATTGACGATAAACTCTGTGTAAATATTTACTTTAACACTGTTACTTAAGAGCAATTTAATGCTTACGCATTAAGTTGGTTTTTTATAATCAAATAAATATTGTTAACAAAATACAGTTGACAATTGTTTGGTTATTATATTATTGTTTACAAAAGATTAACCTGACAACATAATAATACCTTAGAAAGGGAACACACATGACAATCATCAACAAAGCGTTCAAGTTGAGCGCGATTACAGCTGCAGTACTTGCAACACAATTGGTTTACGCCAAGCAAGACGAAAGCACACAAGAAAAACCGAAAGTAGAAGCCGATATTGAAATAATTGAAGTCAGCGGGTTAGCCGCCAGTCTCAAAAAATCTATTAATGATAAGCGTTTTGCTGAAAACGTTGTTGATTCGATTAACGCGGAAGATATAGGTAAGTCTACCGATCAAAATATTGCTGATGCGCTTTCGCGTGTAACTGGTGTATCAGTACAATCCGTTGATGGTGAAGGTGCACGAATATCTGTGCGTGGTGCTAACTCACAACAAAACAATATTAGCATGAATGGTGTGCAATTAGGTTCTACAGGTTTTAGCCAAGGCGTAGACTTATCGCAGTATTCATCCGATATTTTATCTAAAATTGAAGTGGTAAAAACACCGAGTGCAGATCATGAAGAGGGTTCGCTAGGCGCAAATATCAATCTTTCGACTACAAAGCCGCTTGATTTAAATTATGAAATTTCCACTATGACTTTAGAAGGTAGGTACAACGATTTATCTGATAAAGAAAATTATAAAATATCGGGTACGATGTCGAAAAAGCTTTTTGACGATACCTTTGGCGTGGTTTTTACTGCAGTTAAAGAGACTAACGAATACCGAAAAGACCAATACTCTGCTACAGAGTGGACAGCAGTTCAGTCGCCTTTAGCAACAGATACAAATGGCAACGTTGTTGAAAATGCGGTAGGTATTACACCTCGTTTAGTTAATTATCAGCTTTTTGATAGTCAAAATGACCGCACCAGTATTAACTTAGGTTTGCAGTGGCGAGCAAGTGAAAACACAGAGTTTAACTTTAACGCAAACCTTGCAAAACAAGATGTTAATAACTCAATGCATGGTATTAATACGCGCTCAATGGAAACTAAAAACTTAGTTGAAGGTGAAGACCCAGGCCTTTCTGGCGTGACAGCTAAATTTACTGATCCTGAAGCTAGCTGGCGTACAATCGATTTAAAAACGAATACATTTACTAAATTTATCAACCGCTTTGGTAACGGTGGTTTAGTGCAGTCAGAAGGTGAATTTGAAAATAAAAACCAAGTTTACTCACTTGATATGAATCACGGTTTTAGTGACTCATTTTCGATGGAAGCTGGCGTTGGGTACTCTAAAACGCAGCAAATACCAGAAAACTCAGTGTACGTTGCACTGCAAAATTTTGCCAATATTAGTGCATGGAGCTTAGTAAATGTGCCACCAGAGGATATGGAGCCTGTTGGTTATGACTGTACAGCAGGCGGTCCGTGTAAATTAGTTACAGGCACCGGCTTAATTGATTACGGCGAAAACGACACTTTTGGTGACCCAACAAATCTATGGGATAACTACAGCACCACGGGATTTAATCCGGATGAGCTAAAAGCGCAGCATTTATCGTACATGGGCAGAACCCTCAACGAAGTCGAAGATGAACAAAAATCGCTCTTTGTCGATTTTGATTACGTGCTTGACACAAGCTATGTACGCTCAATTGAATTTGGTGCAAAATGGTCAAAACGTACAAAATATGTAGATGCTCAGCAAGGTGCCTTTAATAGTGTAGGCGAGGGGGTTGTAGTTATAAACCCTGCAACAGGCCAACCTGCAGTACTTGGTAGCGGTTTAAGAGATATTTCTGGTGATTTAATAACCAACGGTGAAGGGTTTCCTGTTGACGATTTTATGGCTGATTTAGGTTATGGCCGCGACAATGTAACCGATGGGTGGAATCGATTTTCGGCTTTTAAAGCATTTGAAGTAGCTTTAGGGAGTCCAGAAGTTGCTTTTGCCACAGACGATTCAAACACTCGCAATACAGAGCTAGATAACTTAGCATTTTACACCAAGCTAAATTTTGAATTAGCAGATGGACGTGTTACAGGTGATGTGGGTGTGCGTTATGTAAAAACGACTGTAGAAGTGCAAGGTGCATCGGGTGTACAGTTTGCATTTGACCCTTCAAATAATGCTCGTTTAATGGACCCATTTAAATTAGCAGAGTTGCGTGATACTAGCTTACCACTGTGTGCTGCAACGCAATTTTATGGTGCAGATTACAACGAAGAAATACGCTGGTCGAGAACCGATGGTCTAGGCTACGACACAAAAGGCACTATTGATAAATCAGACGATGTGGCTATTCCTGCTCAAGGCGCGTGTCATGATCCTAACGCTGTACGTGGTAATCCAAATGAATCTGAGTGGTGGTTATGGCGCCATTCTGATGTATCAACCGAAAAAAACTGGATATATGGCGAGCGTAAATTTGATGCAAATGGAAACTTATTACCAACAGAAGACAGAAGCTTACGCTCGTTTGCAGTAACTGGTGAGCACGACTACGATTTGTTTTTACCCAGTATCAATATTAACTACTTGCAAAGTGAAGACACCATTATTCGTTTTGCAGCATCTAAAACAATGGCTCGTCCACAAATAGATTCACTACGTCCTGGTTTTAAAGTAAGAGAAACACAATGGGGCGGTGAAAACCGTAACAACTCAATTACGCTTACCAATCCTAAACTCGATCCACTTGAATCAATAAACCTTGATTTATCATATGAATGGTATTTCAACGATTCGGGATTATTAGCAGCATCATTATTTTATAAAGACATGACAAACTTTGAAGAGTCTGAAACGATTGTTACCTACATGGATGACCTACGTGGAGTGGGACTCGAAGAGGGCGAATCTTATAACCCAGACGATTTAGTACTTATTGCAGGCCAAGATAGCTTAGAAAAATGTATGCCTAAGCGTTTTCAAGGTGGCCAGGATTATCAAAAAGAGTGGATGTATTCGGGCGACTTAGAGCAAATGTGTGCCAAATTTAACACCACCCGAATTAAAAATGGTAAAGGGGCAAGTATTAAAGGGTTAGAGCTTCAATACATGCAAACCTACGATAACTTACCGGGTATTTGGTCCGGCCTTGGCTTGCAGGCTAACTATACATATCAAGACAGTAAGTACGATCAAGAAGTATCATCGATTGATAATAATGTAAAAATTCCTTCATTGGCGGTTGCCTATACGCCAGAGCATAGCTACAACGTAACGGGTTTTTGGGAAAAAGATGGTCATCAATTACGTCTATCTTACCAAGGGACAACCGATCAGCTAGTACAACGCTCATGGGAAAACGGATCGCTGTGGGAAGAGGGACGTAAAACGCTCGACTTTTCTGCAAGTTATAAAGTAAATAACTACATGACGGTATCACTACAAGTTGCCAATGTAACCGACGAAGGCGTAAGACAATACTTTACCAGTCGTTTCTTAAATGCTGGTGGCCAAACGTTTTCTGAAGGCAGCCCGCTTGAAGGCGATGCAACTAAATCACGTACTGTTTACGCATATAAAACAGGCCGGACATTGAGACTTAATACCCGTATTAATTTCTAAATTTTTAATCTAATAAAAAGCCCGCAGCATTTCTGCGGGCTTTTTGGCTTTTGTTACTTGTCTCGTCCTGAAATGTGTTTACACATTTAGGACTTATTATGACCAAGTCAAATAATACACCGATTAAAAGAACACACCGATTAAAAGAACACACGAGATTATTCATTAGGCTTTAAATTGCAAGTTGTCGACGCTGTAGAAAAAGGCGATATGACTTATAAACAAGCCCAAAAAATTTATTAACTGAAAGTGGAGAATCTATCTCATTTTAGAAATTGTTACTGTAGTTTTCTCATAGTGGGAAGCTCTAATCGGTTATCTAAACAAAGCTTTATATAGGGCGGGTTAAGAAAACTATCTGCAATAATACCTTTTTATAACAAGCTAGCTAAAATATTTAGTGTCTAGGTAAACATCTCTGATAATACTTGCAATTAACTTTTATCAATTTGTAACCGTTTTTAGAAAAAAAAAATGCTGATCTTTAGTAAAAAATCAAATATAGTTTGTTTACTGTTAACAATATTTGATTTGTGAGATTAAAACTATGAACAAAAACATATCTCGTCGTTCAGTCCTCAAAATGCTTGCTGCTGGTGTTGCTGCTACAGGAATTTCTGGTTGCACTAGCAGTTTTGGGACAGTGGCTTCAACAACTACCCGCGGTACTAAATCTCATCATGATAATTGGTATAAAACGTATGATAGAGTATGGCTTGGAAAACAATATTGGGCTAATCCAATGGAGGATTGGCGCGTAGTTAATGGTGCTGCTGAATGTAGAAGTAGAGGTGGTAATCGTAGTGTTCATTCACTCACTCACCAAATAGCGCATCTTGACCAATCTTTTACAATGTCGGTGCAAGTGTCTCGCTTAGAGCAAAACAGCAACGATGGTGGCGCGGGTATTCGTCTTGGTGCTAAAAGTGAATTAAATGAATACCGTAGTAATTGTTTTGTACAGCAGGGTTATGACCTTGGTATTAAAAACAACGATTTAGTGTTAGGCAATAACACCGTGCCTATATCGATTCCGATAGAGGATCAAGCTGTTACTTTAACGCTGACTGGAACACCTCAATCAGGTGCCATGGCTTTAGAGTTAACGGCTAGTTTAACGTCGTCAGGAAAAGTGATAGGTACTCTCACTCATTTGGCTGCAGCCACTGAATTATTAGGCAATGTGGCGTTGGTGAGTAACTTTTCGATTCCATCCGTCACATATGAAAATGCACCTGAAGACAAGTTGGGCGCACGATATAAATTTAGTAATTGGACCATGCAAGGTGAAGCATTTTCAGTAATAGATGAACAAGCGTTTGGTCCGATACTTTGGACTATGTATTCGTTAAACGATACATTGAGTGATGAAGGCTTTGTGATGAAGTTGAGTGCTTACACAGGGCCTATAGGTGAACAAGATAATCAGCAAATAGAACTACAAATACAGCGTGATGATCAGTGGCTCGCTATTGATTCGCAAGTCATAGACCATGATGGCTGGTTGGCGACCTTTCGTATTGCTAATTGGGATGAAACACGCGATACGCCTTTTCGGGTTGTATACCGTGAAAAACACACAGATGGTACACAAACCCCAGATATATATTCAGGGATTATAAAAGCGAACCCAGCGAGTGAAAAATTACGAATGGCCGCGCTCACGTGTCAAAATGATTATGGTTTTCCGTACCAACCTGTTGCTCAAAATGTCGAAAAACTAAACCCCGATTTGGTGTTCTTTTCTGGTGATCAAATTTATGAAAGTCATGGCGGATTTGGTGTAATTCGTACTCCAGATAATTTAGCGATTTTAAATTACTTACGCAAATTCTATCAGTTTGGCTTGGCTTTCAAAGAGGTAATGCGTAATCAACCGACAATTTGTTTGCCCGATGATCATGATGTACTCCAAGGTAATTTGTGGGGGGAAGGTGGTGCAAGGATGGAAAACATTTCCAAAGACCCTTCAGCAAGTGCATTAGGTGGTTATATTGATTCTGCACGCGTGATAAATATGATACATAAAACCACTCTCAACCATAATCCAGATCCTTATGATCCAACGCCAACTAATGGTATTAGCTCGTATTATGGCACTATGCTATATGGCGGTGTCGGTTTTGCGATTCTTGCCGACAGACAATGGAAAAGTGGCCCAGAGCGTATTAATGTTGCGGTTGGCGAAACGGGACAAGATGAAGACCCACTTTTTTATAATCCTATATTCAATCCCCCCGGCTTAGACCTGTTAGGAAACCGCCAAGAGAACTTTCTTATAAAGTGGGGTAATGATTGGCGTGGGCATAAATTAAAAGCGGTATTAAGTCAAACGGTGTTTGCTGCTATTTCTACTCATCAGCCCCTACCTGATCGCTTCTTGAAATATGATTTTGATTCGAGTGGTTGGCCTGCATCTGCACGTAACCGTGCAATTGACGCAATGCGTGACTCTATGGCGTTACATATTTGTGGAGATACCCATTTAGGTTCTTTATCGCAATATGGCGTAAACCAGCAAAGAGATAGCAATTGGGCTTTTTGTACGCCAGCTATTTCTGCCGGTTGGCCAAGATGGTGGAAACCTGATTCGATGAGCATGCCTTACCAAAACCGGCCAGCACACGGCCTTGGCGAAACTGGCGAATATAATGACACTTTCGGTAATAAGATTTATGTCTATGCGGTAGGAAATCCACAGGTTGGTAAATCCAGTAATCGTTATGTAAAGGCACATGAGAAAGGGAGTGGTTTTGGCTTTATTACATTTGATTCTGAAAAGCTGACATACACAATGGAAGCATATAAGTTTTTAATAGATATAGCCGATGGTAAAGCAAGTAATCAGTATCCAGGATGGCCAGTAACTATTCATCAACAAGAGAATAAAGGCAAAAATATATTAAGTTAACTTATATGTATTAGTTCAGACAATATCTGACAATTCAACTTGAAAAAGTGAGAGTTACCCGTTTTGATAAAGGTGTCGAATCTTTAAATCAAAACAAACAAAAAGGTAACTCTCATGTTGCACACTAACAACCCAACCATAAAACACAAAGCCGGTTTACTTAACCTTGCTGAAGAACTAGGCAATGTATCAAGAGCCTGTAAAGTCATGGGCGTATCACGAGATACATTTTATCGTTATCAAGAACTCGTTAATGAGGGGGGATTGATGCGTTAATCGAAAAGAACCACCGTACACTAAATATAAAGAATCGCGTTGACGAAGAAACAGAGCAAGCCGTCATTAAATATGCAGTTGACTATCCTGCTCACGGCCATCATAGAAGCAGCAATGAGCTTCGTAAATTAGGCGTGTTTTTTTCAGGTAGTGGTGTTCGTTCAATTGTTAGCTATACGCTTAAGGAAGAACTATAAAAAGATCTGGACGAATGGATGGATTACTACAACAATGATCGGACTCATCAAGGGAAAGTATGTTGCGGTCGAACACCACTTAAAACATCACTGGATGGAAAAACGGTTTGGGCAGAAAATAATTTAGCTCAAATCTAAACTAACAGTCATCATTAGAAAAATGGGTAACTGTCAGATCAAGCCTGAGCTAGTACATATTAAACAGGACTTACTTAAATTCTCCCACTTTTATTAGTGAGTCTACCTTAACATTAGTGAGCGTTTTTTGGCTGCCATCTCGCCATGTAATTACAACTGATGAAAGCGTATCAGCTTGTGCTAATCCAAAATGCACAATATTAAGTAAGCTTTGCGAGTGAGTAGCACTTTGTGAGCCAATAACTTGATATTGGTTCGCAGTTGCTGTTTTAATTTGTACTTTTGCACCATACGGATCAACCCCACTTTTTGAGTATCCAACTCTAATAAGGGTGAAGTGGGCGTGACTTAACTCAGTGGTATTTTTATATAAATGCCATTGGCCGTTATCTTCATCTCCGCTTAGTAGGTCGAGTTTTCCATCTAGGTTAAAGTCAAATGCGGCTCCCATATCGCCGTGTGAGTCTAAGCCACGTTCGGTATCAGCGTTGTGAGTGATTGTTGCTTTAAATTTGTAATCACCTTGGTTAATGAGTAAAACATCAGCAACTCGCTCTTTTAGTTCGCCAAAGCGATAGACCATAAAGTCTATTTTTGTGTCGTTATTAAAATCGCCGGGTACAACTCCCCAGTTATTACTGTTTGTTAATGCTGATAATTTAGATGAAATATCAACCAGCTTACCATTATCGTTACGTAGTAATACATCAGGAAGGGCGAGATTTTGTGGTTGCCAATCGCTTTGATAGTTTTTTACATTTTTGAATGATGCGCGTACATCCCATGCAAGGTTGTCGGTAAGTACCCATTCCACTCGCCATTTATTATTCCCTAAATACCCAATGTACCAGCCGGTTTTATCAAGCTTAGTTGGAAACCCTTGCGCTTTTTTCTGGCTAATGGTGGTGTTTTTACTAGGTGTATTTATTAGTTCTTTTTTCTCACCTATGTATACATCCATTTGGCTTAATAGCTTGGCACGCGGGAAGTGATAAAAGTCACTTAGTATAAGACTTCCTGAGTTTGTGTTGTCGGTAATGAGTGTTATGCCATCGTGGCTTTTATTACCTTCATCACGCAGGTCTAGCCGTTTGCTGCCTTTATTAAACGATAGACTGTTATTAGCGATAGCGTAGCTTAGCTTTCCGCGAGCAAGGTAGTAGTCCATATCGCCGTCGTTATCTATATCAGCTTGTGCAACTGCGAGCGTGCCTTTGTAGGCTTCACTATTTGCACCTAATAGATCTTTAGTAACATTGGCAAAGGTAAAGTCGTTATTACCTTGATAAATAGTTAAATCGTTGTATCCATCAAAAGCAAAAATATCGAGTATGTCATCGTTATTGTAATCGGTTAATAATACACGCTCGGCTTTTATATTTTCAAAAGTAGCTGATGGGTGATAAGTAAACTTTCCATTACCGAGATTTTCAAAAATGATATTGCGTGGTGAGTTTTCGTGAATTAATTTTTCGGCGTTTACTTGTATAAAATCAAGATCACCATCGGCATCTACATCAACCCAGCGCACAGAGCGCCCGCGAGCCCCCATTTTAGATAAGCCAGCTTCAACAGTTTTATCTTCAAATTTACCATTATTGTTCTTAAGTAGTCGCTGGGGTTGAGGTGTGGTGCCATTTCCACCGCCTAGTGCAATAAGTACATCGAGATCGCCATCGTTGTCGTAATCACCGGCCGACATACCGTGTAGATCTGCTCGTGGAAAAATATCGTTTTGTAGTGTGTATGTGCCATCTCCATTTGCCATAAATAAACGAATAGGGGTGGTGTCGTGATTTGTTAGCAGCAGATCATAATGACCATCACTGTTTATATCGGCAATGGTAGGGCCGCCATACTTCCAGTTTTTTTGTGTTATTAAGCCTGCTTGTTCAGACACATCAGAAAATACAACGTTATTACTTGTTTGGCTACTGGGCGTTTGTGTGTTTTGGCTGCATCCCGCTAAGCTTATAGCGCTAATTATCAGTAAGCTAAGAATTGATTTTTTGTTTTTAATCACTATAGTCCCTCTTTATATTGTGTTAATTGTTGACAATATAGGTTGAAAGTAAAACATACAAGTAAATTTTATTACTCAAGCCTTAATGTTTTTAACAGGCCCGCTTTACTGCTCTGAAGTTATATTAAATATTAAGAGTGGCTTTACAAACAACATACCTAGGTGTAAATTGTTAACAATAAACCATATTGAGGTGTGATAGTTCACTTTGATATTCCTCGTATCGGCATTGTTTTAATGATGCATTACTTGGTTACTATTTAATTAAACATTCTTGAAGGTATAAAAATATGCAAGCTGCACAATATATAGGCAACAAGTCATTTAACATTGTTGAAGGCACATCTATTAAACCTAAAGCGGGTGAGATTAGATTGAGTGTTGGATACGTTGGGATTTGCGGTACTGATATGCACATATACCATGGTGTGATGGATCAACGAGTGTCTATTCCGCAAACAATTGGCCATGAAATATCAGGTGTTGTTGCAGAAATAGGTGAAGGCGTTGAAGGCTTTGCTGTAGGGGAAAACGTGGTAGTACGCCCATTAGATTGGTGTGGCGATTGTCCTACGTGTAATGCGGGGCATACGCATATTTGTCAAAATTTAAAGTTTATGGGTATAGATACACCAGGTGCTTTTCAGTCAAGCTGGACAGTTAAAGCGCGTACTTTGCATAAATTACCAGAAGGCGTTGATTTAAAGCAAGGTGCATTAATAGAGCCTTTATCGGTTGCGTGCCATGATGTACGACGCTCGCGCTTACAAGCGGGTGAGAAAGTGGTTGTACTTGGTGGCGGGCCAATTGGGCAATTAGTTGCTGCGGTTGCTAAAAGTGTTGGTGCAGAAGTACTCGTGTCTGAGCCTAACAAAAGCCGCCGTGCTTTTGCCGATGAGCTAGGTGTTAAATCGGTTAATCCCATTGAAGAAGATTTAGCTGCCTATGTAGACAGTTGGACACAAACAAAAGGTGCAGATGTTGTATTTGAAGTATCAGGCGTAAAACCCGCAATAGAGGCTATGACCGAAATAGCAGGGCGTCGGGGTCGTATAGTAATGGTGGCCATTCACAGTGTTAAACCTGAAATAGATTTATTTCAATTCTTTTGGAAAGAGTTGGAGTTATTAGGTGCACGTGTATACGAAGCGGCCGATTTTGATTGGGCTATCGAATTAATTTCATCGGGCCAAATAGATCTTAAACCTTTCATTAGTTCGGTTAGTTCGTTAACTGATATTGGTAGTGCATTTGCGAGTATGGATGGAAATCCAGAAGGCATGAAAGCGCTTGTTGAATGTAATCCACAATAATAAAAATTATAAAGGTATGAAAATGAATCAGATGCTAGAAAAATTTAGCTTAGAAGGCAAAGTAGCCTTAGTTACAGGTTGTAAGCGCGGTATTGGTAAAGGTATTGCACTAGGTTTAGCGCAGGCTGGCGCTGATATTATTGGTGTATCTGCAAGCTTAGAGCTTGAAGGCTCAGAAGTAGAAAAAGAAGTTAAAGCCCTTGGCCGAAACTTTAAAGCCTACCAATGTGATTTTGGTGATCGTGATGCGCTTTATTCTTTTATTAATGATGTAAAAAGTGATTTTTCAAAAATTGATATTTTAGTTAATAATGCAGGTACAATCCTACGTGCTCCTGCGGCTGAGCATGGTGATGATTTATGGGATAAAGTGATTGAAGTTAACTTAAATGCTCAATTTATTTTAAGCCGCGAAATAGGCAAACAAATGATAGAACATGGCGAGGGTAAAGTTATTTTTACAGCTTCTTTGCTTACCTTTCAAGGTGGTATTACAGTACCAGGTTACGCAGCTAGTAAAGGTGCTATTGGGCAATTGGTTATGGCGCTTTCAAATGAATGGGCTGGCAAAGGCATTAATGTAAATGCCATTGCGCCAGGTTACATTGATACCGATAACACTGAAGCATTACGCAATGACAAAGAGCGTAATGCAGCCATCTTAGCGCGCATTCCACAAGGTCGATGGGGAAATCCTGAAGACTTTAAAGGGCCCGCAGTGTTCTTGGCTTCTGAGGCTGCTAGTTATGTAAACGGCGCTATTTTATTGGTTGATGGCGGATGGATGGGGAGATAGTACAATGAACTTTCATAATAATGTGAATTTTATAAATGGTGAATATGTCGCTTCTAAAGTAAGTGGCACCATTGAAATATTAAGCCCATCTACGGGTAAAAAAATTGGTGAAATACCAAAAGGCTGTATAGAAGATGCGCAGTATGCACTTGAGTCAGCGAATGTAGGCCAGAAAAAGTGGGCTAAATTGACAGCTCGCACACGTCAAAATATATTGCGCGTGTTTGCTAATAAAATTCGTGAAAATAAAGATATTCTTGCACCAATGCTTGTTGCAGAGCAAGGTAAATTGCTATCAGTTGCACAAATGGAAGTCGACGTAACAGCGACTTTTATTGACTATGCATGCGACCATGCACTTACTATTGAAGGCGATATTTTACCTTCAGATAACGAAGATGAAAAAATATACATTCATAAAGTGCCACGTGGCGTAGTTGTTGGTATTACTGCGTGGAATTTTCCGCTGGCATTGGCTGGTCGTAAAATTGGACCTGCGTTGATTACAGGTAACTCTATTGTATTAAAACCTACCCAAGAAACACCTTTAGCAACCACCGAGCTGGGTCGTTTAGCAAACGAAGCGGGGATTCCTGCTGGCGTGCTAAACGTTATTAATGGATCAGGTTCTGTTGTTGGCCAAGCATTGTGTGAAAGCCCAATTACTAAAATGATCACCATGACAGGCTCTACTGCTGCAGGTAAGCAAATTTATAAAACTAGCGCAGAATATATGACGCCTGTAATGCTTGAACTTGGCGGTAAAGCCCCGATGGTTGTTATGGCAGATGCCGACCTTGATGAGGCTGTTGAAGGTGCGCTTTGGGGTCGCTTTGCTAACTGCGGGCAAGTATGCACCTGTGTTGAGCGTTTATATGTTCAAGAGTCTGTGTACGATGCGTTTATGGCTAAATTTATACCAGCTGTAAAAGCACTTCGTGTTGGGGATCCTATGAACCCAGATACACAAATGGGTCCTAAATGTAATCAACGTGAAATAGACAACATTGATCACATAGTTCAACAAAGTATACAACAAGGCGCTTCTGTCGCCACTGGTGGTAAAGTTGCTTCTGTTGAGGGTTTCGAAGGTGGTTGTTGGTACGAACCAACGTTACTTGTAGACGTTAAGCAAGATAACATTGCAGTGCACGAAGAAACTTTTGGGCCAGTACTCCCAATTGTCAAAGTTAAAGATATGGATCAAGCGATTAAATACTGTAACGACAGTATTTATGGCTTAAGCGCTTATATATTTACGCAAAACTTTTCAGATATTAATAAAGCAATTAACGAGTTAGAAGTGGGTGAAGTTTATGTTAACCGTGGTATGGGTGAGCAGCATCAAGGTTTTCATAATGGCTGGAAACAGAGCGGCTTTGGCGGCGAAGATGGTAAATTTGGTTTAGAGCAATATCTAGAGAAGAAAACCGTTTATTTGAAAGAAAAATAAAACTTAGCCGTAATGCACCTTAAGAAAAAAGCCAATAACGTTTTCATTATTGGCTTTTTATTTGTCAGAAAATTACTTTAAATTAATACTTACGTTGCCATTGGGTTTACAGCAGCACAGGAGTATTTCGCCTTCGCGCACAAACGCAAGTGGCTCTTCGTTATATTCAACACTACCTGACACTAACGTTGCTCTACAGGCGCCGCAGTAACCTTCGCGGCATTGGAATGCAACGTCTATTTTCATGGATTCTAAGCACTGTAGAAGAGAAGGGCAGCCAGCGGTAAATTCTATACACTGGCTGTTTTCTGCAAGCGTTACACTTGCAGTGATTCTGTCACTCATTATAAATCAAAGTCACCAAATTGTGAGGCATCAACTTGAGAGTCTATTTGACCAACAAGGTATGAACTGATTTCTGCTTCTTGCGGCGCTACTTGCACGTTATCAGACACTAACCACGAGTTTATCCATGGGATAGGGTTACTGTTATTTTCAAACTGTGCTGGCAAGCCAATGGCAGTCATACGTGCATTAGTAATGTATTCAACGTACTGACATAAAATATGTTTATTTAAGCCAATCATTGAACCATCTTTAAATAAATACTCAGCCCACTCTTTTTCTTGCTCTGCAGCATCAACAAACATTTTAATCGCTTCGTCGCGGCACTGGGCTGCAACAATCGCCATTTCTGGGTCATCTTTGCCATCTTGCATAATATTTAAAATATGCTGCGTACCCGAAAGGTGAAGTGCTTCGTCGCGTGCAATTAATTTAATTATTTTAGCGTTACCTTCCATCAGTTCACGCTCAGCAAATGCAAACGAACATGCAAAGCTCACATAAAAGCGAATGGCTTCTAAAATATTTACCGACATCATTGCAAGGTAAAGTTTCTTTTTAAGCTCAAATAAATTAACGATAACTGTTTTGCCATTAATCTCGTGTTTGCCTTCGCCGTATAAATTGTAAAGCGATACAGAGTTAATTAAATCATCATAGTATTTAGTTACGGCATCGGCACGTTCGCTAATTTTATCGTTGCTAACAATGTCATCAAAAATAAGTTCAGGTGCTTGTGTTACGTTACGGATAATATGTGTGTATGAACGGCTGTGAATCGTTTCACTAAATGCCCACGTTTCTATCCATGTTTCAAGCTCTGGTAGCGATACAATGGGAAGTAGGGCCACGTTTGGCGAGCGACCTTGCACACTATCAAGTAGAGTTTGGTATTTTAGGTTACTTAAAAATATATGCTTTTCGTGATCGGGTAACGCTTGAAAGTCTAAACGGTCTTTACTTACATCTACTTCCTCAGGACGCCAAAAGAAAGACAGTTGCTTCTCGATTAATTTTTCAAAAATAGGGTATTTTTGTTGGTCGTAACGAGATACGTTTACAGTTTGGCCAAAAAACATTGGCTCTTGCATTTGGTTATTATGGTTTCGGCTAAAAGTAGTATAAGACATGTTTATCACTCAAAAAACTATCAGAAAAAGCGGGCTTAATGCCCGCTTAAAATAAAAATCAGCAGTTATATTTTACACGCGCCGCCTTCACAATCATCATCTTCCACTTCTGGAGTATCTTCTTGCATATCTGAGGCACCATCACGAGTATTGTGGTAGTACAAGGTTTTAACACCTAGTTTGTACGCGCTTAGTAAGTCTTTTAATAAGACTTGCATAGGTACTTTACCGCCTTCGAACTTGTTTGGATCATAATTTGTATTTGCAGAAATTGTTTGGTCTACAAATTTTTGCATTATACCAACAAGCTGCAAGTAACCATCGTTTGATGGAATGTCCCACAGTAGCTCGTATTGATCTTTTAAACGCTCATACTCAGGAACAACTTGCTTTAAAATACCGTCTTTACTTGCTTTAACGCTAATATGTCCACGTGGTGGTTCAATACCATTTGTTGCATTAGAGATTTGCGACGATGTTTCTGATGGCATTAACGCACTTAGTGTTGAGTTACGCATACCGTGCTCTTTAATATTTGCACGTAGTGTATCCCAATCAAGATGAAGTGGCTCATCACAAATTTTATCTAAATCACGTTTGTACGTATCTGTTGGCATAATGCCTTGTGAATACGTTGTTTCGTTAAACTTAGGACAGGCACCACGCTCTTTAGCAAGCTCGTTTGATGCTTTCATCAAGTAGTATTGAATAGCTTCAAAGGTTTTATGTGTTAATGCATTTGCGCTGCCATCTGAATAACGTTTACCGTTTTTAGCTAGGTAGTATGCGTAGTTAATCACGCCTATACCTAACGTTCGACGACCCATAGTTGCATTTTTAGCAGCCGGTACTGGGTAGTCTTGGAAATCAAGTAAGTTATCAAGTGCGCGTACTGCAAGTTCAGCTAGCTCTTCAAGCTCATCAAGTGATTCTATTGCACCTAAGTTAAACGCAGACAGTGTACAAAGGGCAATTTCGCCTTCTTCGTCATTTACGTTATTAAGTGGCTTAGTTGGCAATGCAATTTCTAAACATAAGTTAGATTGGCGAATAGGCGCAACTTTAGCAATGAACGGGCTGTGTGTATTACAGTGATCCACATTTTGTAAATAAATACGACCTGTACTTGCACGCTCTTGCGCAAACATAGAGAAAAGCTCAATGGCTTTAATGCGTTTTTTACGAATCGATTCGTCTTGTTCGTATTTTACGTAAAGCGCGTCAAACTCAGCTTGGTCTTCAAAAAATGCATCGTAAAGGCCTGGCACATCTGATGGGCTAAATAACGTAATGTAGTCGTCTTTAATTAAACGAGAGTACATTAGTTTATTAAACTGTACGCCGTAATCTAGGTGACGAACGCGGTTGTCGTCTACACCACGGTTATTTTTAAGTACAAGTAGGTTCTCTACTTCTAAATGCCAAAGCGGGTAGAACAATGTTGCAGCGCCGCCACGTACACCACCTTGCGAACAACTTTTAACAGCTGTTTGAAAGTGCTTATAAAAAGGAATACAACCTGTGTGGTACGCTTCGCCGTTACGAATATGGCTACCTAGCGCACGAATACGACCAGCATTAATACCAATACCTGCGCGTTGTGAAACGTATTTAACAATAGCTGACGACGTTGCATTGATTGAATCAAGGCTATCGCCACATTCAATTAATACACACGAGCTAAACTGGCGAGTAGGTGTACGTACACCCGACATAATTGGCGTTGGTAGAGATATTTTAAATAACGATACTGCGTCGTAAAAGCGCTTAATGTAAGAAACGCGTGTTTCACGTGGGTAGTCAGAGAATAAGCTCGCTGCTACTAAAATATATAAAAACTGTGCACTTTCGTAGATTTCACCCGATACACGGTTTTGAACGAGATACTTACCTTCAAGCTGTTTTACAGCCGCGTAGCTAAAGTTAAGATCGCGAGAATGATCAAGGTATGCATCAAGCTCGTCTAATTCTTGCTCTGTGTAATCTACTAATAAGTGAGCATCGTAGCGTTTATCGCCAACCATTTTTGTTACGTGGTCAAATAAACGTGGTGGCTCAAATTGACCGTACGCTTTTTTACGTAAATGGAATACAGCTAAACGTGCAGCTAAGTATTGATAATCAGGCGATTCTTTTGAAATCTGATCCGCTGCTGCTTTAATGATGGTTTCGTGAATGTCTTTAGTACGAATACCGTCGTAAAACTGAATGTGCGATTTTAATTCAACTTGCGAAACCGAAACGTTGCTTAAACCTTCGGCGGCCCATTCAATAACGCGATGGATCTTATCCAGATCAAGAGGCTCTTTGCGCCCGTCACGTTTGCTTACAGATAACTGTTGGTTCATTTGCCTGTATTCCTTGGGAATTATGTATTTTGACCAATGCTTTATGCCTCGCCGAAGCAAGGTACATACTCATTTATTATAGGTTTCACCGTATTGGCGAATTTAATTGAATAACATTTGGCCACAATATCTGGTGTTGTTCAATTTAGAGATCACAAGATAGTGTGGTCTGAGTTGTTTTGCAAGGGACATAATTGCCCCTGTTTGTGGATAACTTTGGGATAACGCATTTGTGTTAGTAGACACTCACCTTCGAACAATCATTTAAGTTGAAATATGCAAAAATCAACTAATGATCTGCTAAATTTACTCATTTTAAAAATAAATTTTGACTGCTTTTTTTATCAGCAAGCTTTGTGTGAAAACTAACACAATCACAATATATAGTGTTTAATAATTAACATAGCACTATATATGGTTAAAACCATCAATTGGGCTTTGCCAGTTAAAATCAGCATTCCAGCTGTTGGCTTCATCAATACTTGGGATGTAACCCCAAAGTGCCGTTGCGGTATGCATACCTGCCGCTTTGCCTGCTTGTATGTCACGCTGTGCATCACCAATGTATAAACAACGGCTTGGTTCTACCTGCATAAGCTTTGCACAATGTAGCAGTGGTAAAGGTGATGGCTTAGCTTCAGCTAATGTGTCGCCACTTATTACTACACTGGCATTTTTTAATGCGGGAATAGCTGCCACTAAAGGATCGGTTAAAAACTCTGGTTTATTAGTCATGATCCCCCATTTGATCTTTTTCTGATCAAGGGCGATAAGTAACGATTCAACTCCGTTGAAGCAACGAGTGTGATTTACTATGTTTGTGGCGTACTCGTCAACTAATTGCTTTATAAGCTCGCTTTGGGGTTGTTTAGCCCATAATTCTTTAAAACCAGCCTCTAATAATGCGCCTGCGCCGTTAGATGCGGCAGGACGGTATATATCACTACTAACAGGTTTTATTTTATTGCTAATAAGAACTGCGTTTAAAGCGGCACCTAAATCATCAGCGGTGTCGAGTAGGGTGCCGTCTAAATCAAATAAAAATGCATCGTATTCAATAAGGGGTAGGGGGGCTTGAGAGTTAGCCATTAAGCTAACTTCTCAAAATAAAGTATGTAATTTACGCTAACGTCACTATTGAGCGTATATTGCTTTGATAGTGGGTTATAAGAAAGCCCTGTACTTGCACGAACTTTTAAACCGGCTTGCTCTGCCCATGCAATAAGCTGTGCAGGCTTTATAAACTTTTTATGGTCGTGTGTACCTTCAGGCACCATTTTTAAGAGTTTTTCAGCGCCAACAATCGCGTATAAATATGCTTTAGGTGTTTTGTTCAGGGTTGAAAAAAACACGTCCGCGCCTGGTTTGGCAAGTGCAGCTACAGCATGAATGATAGATGCTGGGTCGGGAACGTGCTCAAGCATTTCCATACACGTTATTACATCAAAGCGCTCAGGGTACTGTGTTGCAAACTCTTCTGCAGGCACTTTTATATAATCTACATTTACGCCAGTTTCTAAACTGTGCAACTTAGCAACAGTTAAAGGTTCTTGGCCCATATCGATGCCAGTTACTTTTGCACCCATACGCGCCATGCTTTGGCTTAAAATACCGCCGCCACAGCCAACGTCGAGTGTTTCTTTATCGAATAAGCCTTGCGTTTTGTTTGCTATAAAGTCTAAACGTAACGGGTTAATTTCGTGAAGAGGTTTGAATTCTCCGTCTAGGTCCCACCAACGCTCAGCGATGGCTTCAAATTTTGCTATTTCTGCGTGATCTACATTTTGATGTTCGGTCATAAAATACTTCCTCGTCAATCTGAGGCCATTATATAGGGCTAAATTGATAAATCGCAAAGTTTTGCGCCTGTAAATTAAAATTAATTGTGATAGCATGGCTGTTAGAAATAATAACAATACTCTTAATACCCAATACCGGGTTGTTGAGAGCTGATACTGAAGGAATGTGATATCAAATGACTGATCTCGCCAATGAAATTCTGCCAGTCAATATTGAAGACGAGTTAAAAAACTCCTACTTAGATTACGCAATGAGCGTAATAGTAGGACGTGCATTACCAGACGTACGTGACGGTTTAAAACCTGTTCACCGCCGCGTTTTGTTTGCAATGAACGAGCTTAGTAATGACTGGAACAAGCCTTACAAAAAATCGGCCCGTGTGGTCGGTGACGTAATCGGTAAATACCACCCACACGGCGACAGTGCAGTTTATGACACGATAGTTCGTATGGCTCAGCCATTCTCACTACGTTATATGCTTGTAGATGGCCAAGGTAACTTCGGTTCGGTTGATGGTGATTCAGCAGCGGCAATGCGTTATACAGAAGTACGTATGGCAAAAATGTCGCATGAGTTATTAGCCGATCTTGAAAAAGAAACGGTTGATTTCGTTCCTAACTACGACGGCACTGAGTTCATCCCTGACGTGTTACCTACGAAAGTCCCTAATTTATTAGTGAATGGTTCGTCGGGTATTGCAGTAGGTATGGCTACAAATATACCACCACATAACCTAACTGAAGTTGTGAACGGTTGTTTGGCACTTATTCAAAATCCTGATTTAACTATTTTAGAGTTAATGGATTATATCCCTGGTCCTGATTTCCCAACGGCTGCAATTATCAACGGTAAAAAAGGCATTGAACAAGCCTATTTAACTGGCCGTGGTAAAGTGTACATGCGTGCACGCGCCGACGTCGAAACCGATGAAAAAACAGGCCGTGAAACAATCATCGTTCACGAAATTCCTTATCAAGTTAATAAAGCCCGTTTAATTGAAAAAATTGCTGAGCTTGTTAAAGATAAGAAAATTGAAGGTATTAGTGCACTACGTGATGAATCAGATAAAGACGGTATGCGTATCGTTATTGAAATTAAACGTGGTGACGTAGGCGAAGTTATTTTAAACAACTTGTATTCACAAACTCAGTTACAAACTGTGTTTGGTATGAATATGGTTGCATTAATTAACAACCAACCTAAGTGTTTTAATCTAAAAGAAATGCTTGAAGAGTTTATTATTCACCGCCGTGAAGTAGTAACTCGTCGTACCGTGTTTGATTTACGCAAAGCGCGTGACCGTGCTCATACGCTTGAAGGTTTAGCAATTGCGCTTGCAAACATTGACCCAATTATCGAGCTTATTCGTAAATCACCTACACCTGCTGAAGCTAAAATTGCTTTAACTGCACGTCCGTGGGAATTAGGTCATGTACAAGGTATGCTTGAAAAAGCAGGCGAAGATAATGTAGCCCGTCCAGATTGGCTTGCTGATGATTTAGGTATTCGCGACGGTCAATACTATATTTCTGAGCAACAAGCTCAAGCAATTCTAGATTTGCGTTTACACAAGTTGACTGGTCTTGAACACGAAAAAATCTTAACTGAATATCAAGCGTTATTAGAGTTAATTGCTGAGCTACTTTATATTTTGGCAACACCTGAGCGTTTAATGGAAGTTATTCGTGACGAACTAGTTGAAATTAAAGCGCAGTATGGCGACGAACGTCGTACTGAGATTAATGCAGCGGCTCACGATATCAGCCTTGAAGACTTAATTACCGAAGAAAACGTTGTTGTAACGCTTTCTCACGAAGGGTATGTGAAGTATCAGGCATTGTCTGATTACGAAGCACAGCGTCGTGGTGGTAAAGGTAAGTCAGCAACGAAGATGAAAGATGAAGATTTCATTGAACGTCTGTTAGTTGCAAATACACACGATACTATTTTATGTTTCTCTACGGCCGGTCGTTTATATTGGCTTAAAGTGTATCAGTTACCACTAGCAAGTCGTGCAGCGCGCGGTAAGCCAATTGTTAACTTGTTACCACTTGAAGCTGATGAACGTATTACTGCTATATTGCCAGTACGCGAGTACGCAGAAGATAAATATATCTTTATGGCAACTGCATTCGGTACAGTTAAGAAAACACCATTAACGGCTTACAGTCGTCAACGTGCAAGCGGTATTATTGCTGTTAACTTAAATGATGGCGATAGCTTGATTGGTGTTGATATTACCGATGGTAGCAACGAAATTATGTTGTTCACTGATGCAGGTAAAGTTGTACGCTTCAAAGAAGCTGAAGAAACAACAGTTGTTGATGAAAACGGTAACCCAGTATTAGACGAAGAAGGTAACCCTGAGATTCGCTTCAAAGGTGTTCGCCCAATGGGTCGTACCGCTACAGGTGTTCGTGGTATTAAAATGCCAGACGAGCAACGCGTAGTATCGTTAATTGTACCAAAAACTGACGGTGCTATTCTAACGGTAACTGAAAATGGTTACGGTAAGCGTACACAACTTGAAGATTACCCATCTAAGAGCCGTGCAACACAAGGTGTTGTATCAATTAAGGTGAGTGAACGTAACGGTGCTGTTGTTGGTGCTGTGCAAGTTGATGACAACGATGAAATAATGATTATTTCGAATCGTGGTACCTTAGTACGAACTCGCGTTAATGAAGTTTCAACGGTTGGACGTAACACACAAGGTGTTATTTTGATCAGAACTATTGACGGAGAGCAAGTAGTTGGTTTACAACGTATAGAAGAGATTGAAGTTACAGAAAGTGACTTAATTGATATTGAAGACGTTGAAACAGTAGATACGGTTATTGATGAAGTAGCGGATGATAATCCTCCTTCAGAATAATTGATATTGAAAAAGCGGCCTTGGCCGCTTTTTTTAATGTTGTTGAAAAAAATTAATAGGGTGTGAAATTATATTCATTCATTAAATTTTAAAGGTTTAGCGGATTGGTATTAAATGTTCATGCTTAGTAGTTAAATTACTGGAATGAGGCAAAGGTAATGAGTAAATATAATTTTTGTGCGGGGCCAGCTATGCTTCCGCAAGCGGTTATGAAAAAAGCGCAAAAAGAGTTTCTAGATTGGCAAGACCTAGGTGTGTCTGTGATGGAGATTAGCCATCGTAGTAAAGAGTTTTTAGCGCTTACAGCTAAATGTGAAGCCAGTCTTCGTCGCCTAATGAATATTAGTGATGAATTTGAAGTGCTGTTTATGCATGGTGGTGGTCGTGGCCAGTTTAGTGCTGTGCCATTAAACTTACACCAAGAAGGCAAAACAGCGTTTTATTGCGAGAATGGCGTATGGTCGAAAAGCGCCAGAGATGAAGCGAATAAGTTTACTCAAACGTCTTTTACGGATGTCCGTAATGATGCTGATGGTGAGTTGTCAATTAAAGACGTTGCTGACTGGGAATTGCCAGAAGACGCTGCGTACATCCACTATTGCCCTAATGAAACTGTCGATGGCTTAGAGATTTTTGATGTACCAAGCCACCCAACAGCTCCGATTATTGCTGATATGTCTTCAACTATTTTATCGCGTGAGATTGACGTTAATAAATTTGATTTGATTTACGCTGGTGCGCAAAAAAATATCGGTCCATCGGGCATATCAATTGTTATTGTTCGTAAAGCATTACTTGAGCGCGAAGGTTTGCCAAAGCCCGGTATTTTAGATTACGCACTTGAAGCAAAGCAGGGCAGTATGTTTAATACCCCACCTACCTTTGCATGGTATTTAGCGGCTGAAGTATTTGAATGGCTTGAAAGCAATGGTGGGGTAAAAGCCATGGAAGCACAAAATATTGCTAAAGCAAATTTACTGTATGATTTTATCGATAACTCAGATTTTTATTCAAATATAGTCGCTAAACATTGCCGCTCACGCATGAATGTTCCATTTTGGTTAAACGATGAAAGCTTAAATAGCAAATTTGTTGCTCAATCAAACGAGGCCGGTTTACTTGCACTTGAAGGTCACAGAATTGTGGGCGGTATGCGCGCAAGTATTTATAACGCTATGCCTCTTGAAGGTGTTCAAGCACTTGTAGATTTTATGGCTGCATTTGCAAAGGAGCACAGCTAATGGAGCAGCTCCGTTTAGAACCTATTTCTAAAGTAAATGGCACGGTAACCCTACCAGGTTCAAAGAGTCTATCGAACAGAATTTTATTATTAGCAGCACTGGCAAACGGTACCACCGTTGTAGAGAACTTACTTGATAGTGACGATATACGCCATATGCTGGGTGCTTTAAAGTTATTAGGTGTAAATGTAACTTTAAATGATGAACACACTGTAGCGACCGTAGAGGGAGTTGGTGGTGTGTTTAATACACCTACTGAGCCCTTGTTTTTAGGTAATGCGGGTACTGCTTACAGACCTTTAACGGCTGTACTTGCTGCCGTTGCTGGTGAGTATGAGCTAATAGGCGAGCCACGTATGGAAGAGCGTCCGATAGGGCATTTAGTTGATGCTCTACAAGCGCTTGGTGGTGATGTTACCTATACAAAACACAAAGACTATCCACCACTTAAAATTGTAGGTGGTCAAATAAAAGGTGGTGAGGTTGAAATTGACGGTAGTATTTCAAGTCAATTTTTAACGGCTCTATTAATGGCAGCGCCATTATTTAGCGGTGATACAACGATAACGATTAAAGGTACTTTAGTATCTAAACCTTATATTGATATTACGCTTGATGTAATGGCACGTTTTGGTGTTAGTGTTGAACACAGTGATTATGCAACTTTTAAAGTTAAAGGTGGTCAACAGTATCAATCACTCGAACAAATTATGGTTGAAGGCGATGCATCTTCTGCTTCTTACTTTGTTGCTGCGGCTGCAATTGCTGGCGGCGAGATTGAAATTAAAGGCGTGGGTGCTAAATCAGTTCAAGGTGATATAGGCTTTGCTAAAGTAATGGAGCAAGTAGGCGCAAAAATCGATTGGTATGATGAGCGTTTAGTTGTTCGCAAAGGCGAATTAAAAGGCGTAGATATTGACGCTAATGCAATTCCTGATGCTGCTATGACCCTTGCAACTGTTGCTCTTTTCGCTAAAGGCCCAACTGCCATTCGTAACATTTATAACTGGCGAGTAAAAGAAACAGACCGTTTATATGCGATGGCAACTGAGCTTAGAAAGGTAGGGGCAGAAGTGGTAGAAGGGCATGACTTTATAGAAATTACACCGCCTAAACACTTCAACGATGTAGCAATAGACACTTACGACGATCACCGTATAGCCATGTGTTTTGCAATGGTTGCCGTTGGTGGAAAGCCAATAACGATTAATGATCCAAAGTGTACCTATAAAACATTTCCTACATTTTTCAATGTTTTAGCGTCAGTCAGTGAATAAGCTAATTAGAAGTAATTACAAAAGTTACACACTAATAGCAGATATATTTTAATAACTGACGTATAATGTCGCGGTTTATTTAGGTGTGCATTGCAGGAGGTTTTAAATGCAGGCGTTATTAATGCCCGTGATCACCGTTGATGGCCCAAGTGGTTCAGGTAAAGGAACTGTTTGTCGCTTGTTAGCCGACAAGTTAGGGTGGGATGTATTAGATAGCGGTGCGATTTATCGCGTTTTATCTTTAGCTGCACTTCATCACCAAATTGCATTAGACAATGAAGAAGGGCTTGTCCCTCTTGCTGCAAATTTAGATGTGCAGTTTTTGGTAGATAGCCAAACTAATGCAGGAAAAGTTATTTTAGAAGGCGAAGATGTAACCACTACTATTCGTAATGAAGAAGTAGGCGCTGCAGCATCAAAAGTTGCAGCATTACCTCGCGTTCGTGAAGCGTTATTACGTCGCCAGCGTGCATTTCGCACTGAAAACGGCTTAATTGCCGATGGCCGTGATATGGGCACTGTGGTTTTTCAAGATGCGCCGTTAAAAATATATTTAACAGCAAGTGCAGAAGAGCGTGCTCGTAGACGCTTTGTTGAGTTGAATACGCGCGGTCTTGATGTTACACTAAGTGGTCTATTACAGGACATTCAAGCTCGTGACGAGCGCGATATGAATCGTGCCGTTGCTCCGCTTGTACCTGCAGATGATGCTATTGAGCTTGATACTAGCGAACTCAATGCACAGCAAGTGTTTGATAAGGTAATAACTTTATTGGATATTGCAATCTCTGAAGGTAAGCTTCCTAAACGAAGCTAAACACATTTTATGCGCCAGCAGGATGCCAGTGCTATTTTAACAACCCCATGCAGCATGGTTGCTTATTGGTATTAATATATGAGACGTATATTCGTATGTCAGAAAATTTTGCGCAGTTATTTGAAGAAAGCTTAAAGGGTTTTGAAGCAGAGCAAGGCTCTATCGTTAAAGGTACAGTAATCTCTATCGAGAATAACATTGTACTTGTAGATGCTGGTCTTAAATCAGAAAGTGCTATCCCTGCTGAGCAGTTCAAAAATGCTGCTGGTGAACTTGAAGTTGCTGTAGGCGACGAAGTAGATGTTGCACTAGATGCAATTGAAGACGGTTTCGGTGAAACTATTCTTTCTCGTGAGAAAGCTAAGCGTCACGAAGCATGGATCCGTCTTGAGAAAGCATGTGAAGAGCAAGAGACTGTTACTGGTGTTATCAACGGTAAAGTTAAAGGCGGTTTCACAGTTGAAGTTGATTCAATCCGTGCTTTCCTACCTGGTTCACTTGTTGATGTTCGTCCAGTACGTGACACAACTCACCTTGAAGGCAAAGAGCTTGAATTTAAAGTAATCAAGCTTGACCAAAAACGTAACAACGTTGTTGTTTCACGTCGTGCAGTTATCGAATCTGAAAACTCACAAGAACGTGAAGAGCTTCTTGCTAACCTTGTTGAAGGCCAAGAAGTTAAAGGTATCGTTAAGAACCTTACTGACTACGGTGCATTCGTTGACCTTGGTGGTGTTGATGGTCTACTACACATTACTGATATGGCTTGGAAGCGTGTTAAGCACCCTTCAGAAATCGTTAATGTTGGCGACGAAATCGCAGTTAAAGTTCTAAAATTCGACAAAGATAAAACTCGTGTATCTCTAGGCCTTAAACAGCTTGGTGAAGATCCATGGGCAGCTATCGCTGGTCGTTACCCAGAAGGTTCTAAACTTTCTGGTCGTGTTACTAACCTTACAGATTACGGCTGTTTCGTGGAAATCGAAGAAGGCGTTGAAGGTTTAGTACACGTTTCTGAAATGGATTGGACTAACAAAAACATCCATCCTTCAAAAGTTGTTAGCTTAGGCGACACTGTTGAAGTTATGGTTTTAGAAATTGACGAAGAACGTCGTCGTATTTCTCTTGGTCTTAAGCAATGTATTGCTAATCCTTGGCAGGAATTTGCTCGTCTACAAAACAAAGGCGATCAAGTTACTGGTAAGATCAAATCAATCACTGACTTCGGTATCTTTATCGGTCTTGACGGTGGTATTGACGGTCTTGTACACCTTTCAGACATTTCTTGGAATACACCTGGCGAAGAAGCTGTACGTGAATTCAAGAAAGGCGACGAAATCACTGCTATCGTATTGCAAGTTGACCCAGAGCGTGAACGTATCTCTCTAGGTGTTAAGCAAATCGAAGCTGACCCATTCAATAACTACCTTGATGCAAACAAAAAAGGTGCTATTGTTAAAGGTAAAGTGACTGAAGTTGATGCGAAAGGCGCAACTGTTGAACTTATCGAAGGCGTTGAAGGTTACATCCGTGTAGCTGATATCGCTCAAGAACGCGTTGAAGATGCAACTACTGTTGTTTCTGTAGGCGACGAGATTGAAGTTAAATACGTTGGTGTTGATCGTAAGAACCGCACTTTAAGCTTATCTGTAAAAGCTCTTTTCGAAGCAGAAGAGAAAGAAGTACTAGAGAAGCTTAAGAAAGAAGAGCCAGTGTTTGAAAACGCAATGGCAGCTGCTTTCGCAAATGCACAAAAAGACTAATATATAATTAGTTTTTAGTTGGAAGGGCATTTTTTGCCCTTCCTATATCTCTTTTTAAGGAAACGCTATGACTAAGTCAGAACTGATAGAAACACTTGCGGAACAACACGCACACGTTCCAGTGAAAGATGTTGAGAATGCTGTAAAAGAAATTCTTGAACAAATGGCCGGCTCATTATCTACTTCAGATCGTATTGAGATCAGAGGTTTTGGTAGTTTCTCTTTGCATTTCCGCGCTCCTCGCACAGGTCGTAATCCTAAGACTGGCGATACAGTTGAGCTTGAAGGAAAGCATGTACCTCATTTTAAACCAGGCAAAGAATTACGCGACCGCGTAAATGAAAGCATTGCCTAGTTAACTTAGTGGAGTAGTTACTTGTTCAAGGTATTAAAAATTATTCTGGTTGCGCTATGCCTCATCAGTGCATTTGTATTAGGGTCACAAAACCCACAGTTAGTACAAATAAATTATATTATAGCCAGTAATACACTACCTTTAGCTGTAATAATAAGTATCTGCTTTTTATTAGGTGTTTTAGTGGGTTGTTTTATTAGCTTTAAATTGTTTTCACAATTAAAGTGGCAAAACTACCGCTTAAAAAAACAATTAGCGCCTGAAAAAGATAAAAAAAAGCTTGCCGCGAATAAAGACACCTAACTATGATTGAGCTTTTGTTTTTACTATTACCTGTTGCCGCCGGTTACGGCTGGATTATGGGTAAAAACAGTGCTAAAAACCAAGCTCATCAACTAAATCGTCAGATCACTTCTGAATACAGCAAAGGCCTAAAGTTTTTACTCGACAGAGAAGAAGACCAAGGCTTAGAGCACTTGATTAATTTGCTTGAAGTTTCAGCTGACTCTGTTGAACACTATTCTACACTTGCCACCATGTTTCGCCGTAGAGGTGAATTGGACCGCGCAATTAAAATTCATGAACTTCTATTAAAACACCCAGGCTTAAATGAACAACAAGCTGCAACTAGCCGCTTAGAACTTGCCGAAGATTATATAATGGCTGGTCTACTAGATAGTGCAGAAGAGCATTTAGTTTGGTTAGTTAAGGCTGGCCATGTAGAAGCGCTAGACCCTATTATTACTTTATATTCGCAAACCCGTGAATGGGAAAAAGGCATCAACATGTTTGAAGCCCACAGCGAACTATTTTCAAAAGAACAACAATTTAAAGCGATTGCTAATTTTTATTGTGAATCAGCTTTAAGTGATAACACACCCCAACTAATGAGAAAAGCGATTAGCTTAAATTATAAAGCCGTACGTCCGCTTTACGAGTTAGGATTAGTTGCTTACGCGAAAGAAGATTACGTTAAAGCTATTTATTACTGGCGTGAGCTTGTATCACAATTCACTTTGTTTGCGCCGTTGTTTATTGATGAGCTAGCTCACAGCTATAAACAATTAAATTTAACGCATCAATTTCATGAATTAGTCAGTGACTTGTTAGAAAAGGGCGGTGTATTAATTAAAATAAAACATTGCCAAGCATTGCTTGAGCAAGGACACACTAAACAAGCCTTTGAATTTCTAACTGATAGCTTAAAACGTCAACCTACTATACGTGGTTTCAGTTTTTTACTGCAATTAATGGGTGACCAAAATAAAAATACTAAAGAAGTACTTAATGAAATTGATAAGCTTGTAACCTCTTATATTGCTACAAAACCTGATTTCCAATGTCAGCATTGCGGTTTTACAAGCTACACCATATATTGGAATTGCCCTTCTTGTAAGCATTGGGAAACCATTGTTCCAAGTCGAGGCTTAGACGGATTTTAATAATCCCTTAAATAATATCGGATTTAACTATGATAATTTTAGCAAATTAAACTGAGAGTTTACTGGGTTGGAATTTTTTGATGTTGTGTCTATATAAATTTCTCTTTACCTTCTCTCAAATTACCAGCTAGCACTATTGCATTAAATCTACTTATACAATTACTTTATATCAATTCGCTTAATTAAGTGGTCTGTTTTGAGGTAAGAAAATTGTGTCGATAACAAGGCAAAAAATTTCGTAATATTATTGTTCTATATAAGAAATTTTTAACGCAGTTAGCGTCAGATTTGGTCCTCAAATTGATTAAGTATTATTGCGGATTGGTATTATAGCCATACATTAGGATAGTCATGTCTTTCGAACACTCAAAAAAAATTCTTATAGCATTAGATTACGATGATCAAGAGGTTGCTTTAAGCTTTGTTAAACAACTTTCTCCTGATACATGTCGTCTTAAAGTAGGCAAAGAGATGTTTACTTATTTTGGACCTACATTTGTTAAAGAGTTAATTGATTTAGGTTTTGATGTTTTTCTAGATTTAAAATTTCATGACATCCCTAATACAGTAGCTAAAGCTGTTACTGCAGCTGCGAAAATGGGCGTGTGGATGGTAAACGTTCATGCTTCTGGTGGTTTTGAAATGATGAGCAAAGCTAAATCGGCTCTAGAACAATTTGGCGATAAAGCGCCATTACTTATCGCGGTTACTGTATTAACAAGCATGGATGAAACAGAACTAAAGCGTTTAGGCGTTGATAAATCTGCTCAAGAGCAAGTTATATATTTAGCTAAGCTTGCAAAGGAAGCTGGGCTTGATGGCGTTGTGTGTTCTGCACAAGAAGCAAAAGCTTTAAAAGCAGAGTTAGGTGAGAACTTTAAACTTGTAACACCAGGTATACGTCCTGAAGGCAGTGATGCTGGCGATCAAAAGCGTATTATGACTCCTAAGCAAGCAATAGATGCAGGAAGTGATTATTTAGTTATAGGACGACCTATTACTCAGGCGGATGATCCCGTAAAAGTGCTTAGTGATGTTAATATATCTATAGCATAATTTAACAAAAAGCAGCAATATAGTGCTAAAAGCCCTTACCTCATGTGTATTTTATGTTACATTATTAGGATTGAAATGTAGTAGGGGTTTGTTTTGAAGTTATTATTAGGTTTTATAATTATTATTGTTGCGGGTTTTTCAGTAAATAAAAATCTTTTTTCTAATAAAGCATATGATGATGTTACATCAGTAACAGATATAATCACGAATTACCCTGTCAATATGTTCGATTTTAAACAAACAATGCAAGATTATGCACACCACCTGTGTTACAAAAATGAGGATACACTTACATCTCAGCATATAACAGTAACTGATTGCATATCTAAGCTTGATGATAAAAAAATAGAATGCGAAAAGAAGATTTTTCGTTTGGCACCGCTTAACCTAGAGTCAAAAGGTGAAGTGCTTGATTATTCAAGGCAATATACGCAATGTACATTGCCTTATAAGTATATTTTAGGTTAATTACAAACAGATAATATTAGTAATTACAGCCTATTATTTATAATTAAGATCTTAAGCGAATGGATTTCGCTTCAATATCTATCAACTCTTGTTTGAATAATCCACCAATTGCTTTTTTATAGTTAGCTTTACTAGTAGAAAACATCTTTTTTATTGCTTCAGGTTCAGATTTATCACCTAATGGGATAACACCACCTTCATTTTTTAGTTTTTGCATAATAGTTTCACCAAGGTCACTTACTTTTCCCATACCTGGCTTTTCTAATACAACATCAATTTTTCCATCTTCACGTACTTTTTGAATGAAGCCTTTAAGCTTTTGACCCACAAATAAGCTTTTAAATACCATATTGTAAAAAACAACACCGAAATGCGATTCTTCAATTAATACCTTGTAGCCAATATCTGTTTTGCCAGCAACAATTAAATCTACTTCTTGTAAGTGAGTATATTGTGGCTCATCTTTAGATAGGAAGCGATTAAAGTTGTTTGATGCACAAATACGTTGGCTTGCATTATCAAGGTACAAACGAACTAAATATGAGTGACCTTCTTGCATGCGTGGTTTTTGTTCGTTAAACGGGGTTAGTACATCTTTCTCAAGACCCCAATCTAAAAATGCACCAATACTATTAATTTCTTTAACGCGAAGCAGGGCATATTCACCTACTTGTGCGTGTGGCTTTTTAGTTGTGGCAGTTGCTAAGTTAGCGTTGTCTAAAAAGATAAATACACTAATGCTATCGCCCGCTTCAAGCTCATGTTTAATTTCTTGTTTTGGTAAAAACACTTCACCTAAATCATGACCATCTAAGTAAGCACCTTCGTTACTCACTTCTTTTACAAATAATGTTTGTGTGGTTCCTAGGTAACTCATAATTATTCCTGCTCAGTCTTTTTTTTACGGCGCATTGGTGTATCGCCATCAATGTTCATTGGTGCTTTAATTGGTGCTGTTGGCTTTTTAGGTTTGGCTTTGCGTTTAAATACAGGCTTTTTAACAGCGGCGGATTTTTCTTTAGATTTATCCCACGTTGCCTCAGGCTTTTTCTCTTTTAAACCTTTAAACTTAGCTTTTAAGCCCTCTACGCTCGCAAATTTTAACTCATCATTTAAAAATGCTTTAATAGCTAAATAACTTGCCCAATCTTTTGGGCCAACTAATGAAATTGCGTTACCTTTAAAGCCAGCTCGTCCTGTACGACCTATGCGGTGTACATACTCTTCAGCGTGTTTTGGTAAATCAAAGTTAATAACATGCGTTACACTTAGTAAATCTAAACCACGAGATGCAACATCGGTGGTGATTAATATTTTAAAGTTTTCGCGACTAAACGAATCCATTATATCTAAACGTTTATTTTGTGTTAAATCACCAGCAAGCGCTACAGACTTGAAGCCTTTAGCATTAAGCGCTTCACTCAAGCGACTCGTGTCAGAACGTGTTGCTGTGAAGATAATGCATTGACCAACATCATCTTGATTCAAAAAGTGCTCTAATAGCGCTTCTTTGTGATCAAGGTGATCGGCTAGATATAAAGTTTGTTTAATATCGCTATGTTGCTCGTTCGCTGCACTTAGCGTAATTTGCTTTGGTTTTTTTAATAGGTTACGTGATAGAGCATCTACTTGAGCATGGTCAAGTGTTGCAGAAAACAATAACGTTTGACGTAAACGGTGATTAGCTTGCTCGTTAATCATTTTTAACTGCTCGGTAAAGCCTAAATCTAAAATACGATCGGCTTCATCAAAAATAAGCAGTTCTAGTCCACTCAATTGTAATGAACGTTTTGTAATGTGATCAGCTAAACGCCCTGGTGTAGCAACTACGAATTGTGGGTCGTTTCTAAGTGCTTTTATTTGGTCATTAAAGTTTTCGCCACCAAGTATTTTTACGGCCTTAATGGCTGTGCCTGCAATTAATAAACGCAGCTGAGTAAATACTTGCGTAGCAAGCTCACGAGTAGGAGCAACAATAAGTACACGAGGATCGCGTTTACTGAGTGCTTTTTGTTTCATAACCCTTTGTACAGCAGGTAATAAAAACGCCAAGGTTTTGCCCGACCCAGTTTTAGACTGAGCGAAAATGTCATGCCCTGCAAGTGCGGTAGGCACTGCATGCGCTTGAATATCGGTGGGCTGGGTGATCCCTTGATGTGCTAGTTGTGTTTCAAGGCGTGTATCAATCCCAAGATCAGTAAACTGCAATGTGTGTTTCTCCAAAATGAGCAAATTAAGTCTATAAATTTATCAGCACATTATAGCTTACACAGATAGGTCGCTAACAGTAAAAACCAATCTATAGCGCTATTTTTTGCAATTAAACTAAAAAAGCGTAAAATACGCGCCCCATATGCGCCGGATTTACGATTCGGTAAACGCCAATACTGGCTAACAAGGCAAAATAGGAAATATAATGACTGTTGTTCATAAAGATAATGTAACGGGCGATCACTTTGTAGTATGTGCGCTGTATAAATTTGTTGGTTTACCTGAATTTGAAGCTATCCGTAAGCCGTTGCTTGAAGTGATGGAAGCAAATGAAGTACGCGGTACTTTACTACTCGCTGCCGAAGGTATAAACGGCACTGTTTCTGCAAAACGTGAAGGGATAGACAACTTATTAGCATGGCTTGATGAGCAACCAAATTTAAAAAACATTGTAACAAAAGAATCTTACGATGATGAATGCCCGTTTTACCGCACTAAAGTAAAACTAAAAAAAGAAATTGTAACGATGGGCGTTGAAGGTGTAGATCCGCTTAAAGTTGTGGGTAGCTATGTAAAGCCAAATGAGTGGAACGCACTTATATCTGATCCAGAAGTAATTTTAATTGATACACGTAATGATTACGAAATTGAAATTGGTACATTTCAAAACGCAGTCGATCCAAATACTAAAACTTTTCGCGAATTTCCACAGTGGGCTAAAGAAAACTTAGACCCTGAAAAACATAAAAAAGTAGCGATGTTTTGTACAGGTGGTATCCGCTGCGAAAAATCGACGGCCTACATGAAAGAGCAAGGTTTTGACGAAGTTTATCATCTTGAAGGCGGCATTTTAAAATATCTAGAAGAAGTGCCAAAAGAAGAAACCATGTGGGAAGGCGAATGTTTTGTATTTGATAATCGCGTTGCGGTTGATCACGACTTACAAAAGGGCTCTTATGATCAATGCCACGCGTGCCGTATGCCAATTACAGAAGACGAAAAGTTAAAGCCTGAATACATGGAAGGTGTATCTTGTCATCATTGTATTGAAGAAGTGACAGACGAGCAGCGGACACGTTTTGCGGAGCGCCAAAAGCAAATAGAATTAGCGCAAGCACGTGGCGAAGGCCATATTGGTAATGAGGCACAAGCTGTTTTACAGCAACGTAAAGAAGCCAAAAAAGCCCAAAAAGACGCTCAGCGCGGTAAATAAATTTTTACAATAAGTATTACATTTAAAGAGTCTATTTAGGCTCTTTTTTTGTGCCCAAAATTGTGCAGTAATTGTTTTCACACTCCGATGATAGTGTTAATCTGCAAAACATATTTAGTCATTTTAATGCGCATACAGGAAGGGATTTATGCAAGCCGAACAAGTTGAAATCGCACAATTTTTAGCACAACATCCTCCTTTTGATGACTTACCTCAAAAAGCGCTTAATGAGCTAGCTCAACAAGTAGAAGTTGCTTATTTTAGAGCAAAAACAGACATTTTAAGTTTTGGACAAGACATATCTGATTTGTATGTGATTAGAAGTGGTTCTGTAGAAATGTATCGCCGAAATGGTGAGCTATACAATCGCTTGGCCATCGCAGGGATATTTGGTCAAATGGGTTTATTGATGAACCGTAAGGTGCGTTTTCCTGCAACTGCTCTTGAAGATACGTTAGTTTATTGTATAAATGTTGAGCTATTTAATCGTTACTGCGATGAGTTTGATGCGTTTGCTGATTACTTTGAAACAGATGGTAACGTGCGTTTACGTCAAGCTATTGTTGAACAAGCTGATGGCAACGACCTTACAACAGCTAAAGTAAAATCATTAATTCACAGAGATGTAGTCACCGTAGATGCAACCTCTACAATACAAGATATCGCTAAATTAATGACCGAAGAGGCGGTATCGTCAGTTTTGGTAACCGATGTAAATAAACCAATAAACGACGATCCTGAGGAAGATGATGGACAAGTCGTTGGCATAATAACCGATAGGGATTTACGCTCAAAAGTAGTGGCTAAAGGGCTTGATTTTAACACACAAGCAAAAGAGATTATGTCTACTAACTTAGTGCTTTTAGATGCTAATGACTATATTTTTGAGGCGGTACTGGCCATGCTCAGAGATAATCTCCATCATTTACCCGTAGTACAAAAAAGACGTCCTATAGGAGTTATCTCCCTCTCTGATATTTTACGTTACGAATCGCAAAGCAGCTTATTACTTGTACGCGGCATACTTGCTCAACAAACAATTGAGGATTTAGCGCATTATGCACGCCAATTACCCAATGTATTTGTCCGTATGGTTAACGAAGATGCAAATTCACATATGATTGGCACTGCCATGGCCGTTATAGGACGTACATTTAAACAAAGATTACTTGTATTAGCTGAAGAAAAGTTTGGTTCACCTCCTGTTCCTTATTGTTTTATTGCACTGGGCTCCATGGCTCGCGACGAGCAACTTATTGTAACTGATCAAGATAACGCACTAATTTTAGATGACAGTTACGACGAAGAAAAACATAACGCGTACTTTCAAAATATTGCCGATTTTGTGTGTGATGGCTTAGCGCAGTGTGGTTACACTTATTGTGATGGCGAAATAATGGCGTCGTTTAAAAAATGGCGTAAAACTCGCTCAGAGTGGTTCGATCAATTTGCTGATTGGATAGCCCAGCCAAAACCACAAGCACTGCTTAATAGCTCTATATTTTTTGATTTAGACGGTGTGTGGGGCAAAACCAAGTGGGCCGACGAGCTTAAAATATTTATAGCGAAACAAAGTAAAGTGAATCGTATATTTCTAGCAAATATGGCGGCAAATGCTCGAAATAGGACACCACCTCTTGGCTTTTTTAAAGGCTTTGTTATGGAGCATAACGGCCAACATAAGCGTTCAATGAACTTAAAACGAAGAGGTACTGCACCACTTTCTGATGTTATACGTGTACACGCATTAGCTATTGGTTCGCGTAAACAAAACTCGTTTGAGCGATTAGAAGATATTATTGAAGCTAAGCTATTACCGCAGGGTAAAGCGCAAGATTTACGTGATTCACTTGAGTATATTGCCATGATGCGAATTCGCCATCAAGCGTGGCAAATAGAGAAGGGCGAAGAGCCTGATAACGACTTAGACCCACATTTACTGTCTCCTTTTGAACAGCGAAACTTGAAAGAGGCATTCGCTATTTTAGAAAAAGCACAAAGCTATTTAAAATTTAGCTACACAGCAAATTCTGGTGTGAAGTAGCCTATGAATCCGCGTAATTACAAAGCAGTTGATTGGCAAGCTAGATACAACGAGCTTGCCAACAACACCGAAAATAAACTTCTAAAACACTTTTATGCAGGTGCTTATAACCAAGATAAAGCAGCAGTAGAAGATGTGCCTTTTGTAGCAATGGACTTTGAAACAACAGGTTTAAATAGCCAAAACGACGATATTGTGAGTGTTGGCTTAGTGCCATTTAATTTAAAGCGTATTTATTGCAAACACAGTCGGCATTGGGTTGTTCAACCAAGACGTAACCTGCATGAAGAATCTATTTTAATCCATGGAATAACGCACTCTGAGGTGGATGACGCCCCTGATTTTAACCGAATTATTGAACCTTTACTCGAAGCGCTAAGTGGTAAGGTTGTCGTAGTGCATTACGCCGCAATAGAGCGACATTTTTTAAATAATGCGTTATTACTTAGGCTTAAAGAAGGTATTGAGTTTGCACTTGTTGATACAATGGAGCTAGAAAAAAGAGCACTAAAAGCAAGGCAGGGAGTATTAGGTCGATTGTTTAACACAAAACTAGGATCGCTCAGATTAACAGATTGCCGCGAGCGTTACTCATTACCTCCATATAATAACCATAATGCTTTAACGGATGCGCTTGCTACAGCCGAGCTTCTACAAGCGCAACTGAGTCATCATTACCGTGTAGATACTCCAATTTCAGAGTTGTGGGTATAATACCAATACGCAATGATACTTTAATCGTTTTTGGAGTTAAACCTGACGCTAGCTGCGTTAAAAATTTCTCATTTAGAATAACTAAATAACGAAATTTTTGCCTTACTATCGATACGATTTTCCTGCCACAAAATAGAGCACTTTATTAAGCAAATTGGTATGATTTTAAATAGTTAAACAAAAAAGCGCCGCAAAAATTGCGGCGCTTTTGTTACTAAGTAAAAGTGTTACTTATTAAAAGTATTATTTAATTGAGCGAGGCTCAGTTCGTAAACCTAAAACTAAGCTTAAACACATAAATAACAATACAATAGTGAAAGGTAATCCTGCTGATACAGAGCCAGCTTGAAGTGCTTGAATCGCTTCAGTCCCGCCTATCCAAAGTAATGCAGCGGCTACCGCACCTTGCGTCACAGCCCAAAAAATACGCTGTGGTACTGGAGCATCAATTTTGCCACCGGCAGTGATTGAATCAATTACCAAAGAACCAGAGTCCGATGAAGTAATAAAGAAAACCAATACTAAAATAATCGCTACAAATGATAAAATGTTCGCCATAGGTAATGCATCAAACATTTGGAACATAGCTAAAGGTACTTCAGTTAGGCCGTTAGCACCTAGTTCACCTACACCGTTGATTACTTGATCAATTGCAATTCCGCCGTATATAGACATCCATAAAATAGTAACAGCAGTAGGAACAAGCAATACCGCAATTAAGAATTCACGAATTGTACGACCACGTGATACACGCGCGATAAACATACCTACGAACGGTGACCAAGAAATCCACCATGCCCAATAAGATACAGTCCACCCGTGCATCCAAGTTTCATCTTCACGACCATGAGGATTACTTAGTGGGATGATATTTTCTATATACCCCATAACAGTAGTCGGGATATTACCTACAGAAACAGCAAAGCCTACTAAAAAAACAAAGATAAGCAAAACTAAGGCGATTAGCATATTGGCATTACTAAGTACTTTAACGCCGCCATCAATCCCACGAATTACTGAAACAATAGCTAAAAGTGAAACACCTATAATGACTAAAATTTGTGAACCAACTCCGCCTGAGGTACCAAATACATGGTCTATTCCTGCAGAAGCTTGCTGTGCCCCAAGTCCTAAAGAAGTAGCAAGACCAAACAGGGTTGCAAGCACGGCTAAAATATCGATGAGGTGACCTGGCCAGCCCCATGCTCTATCACCTAAAATAGGATAAAAGATAGAACGAATAGACAGTGGTAAGCCTTTATTATAAGTAAAAAATGCAAGCGAAAGCCCTACAACGGCATAAATAGCCCACGGGTGAAGACCCCAGTGAAACATAGTCGCACCCATTGCTACTTTTGCCGCCTCGGGTGTATTAGGTGTTACATTCAGTGGTGTTTCAAACCAGCCTGTATAATAAGCAAGTGGTTCAGCAACGCCCCAAAACATTAAGCCAATACCCATTCCCGCAGCAAATAACATAGCTAACCATGAGATACGTGAATGAGTCGGTTTAGCATCATCGCCACCTAAACGAATGTTACCGTAAGGTGAAACAATAAGCGCTAAACAAAAAACAACGAAAAAATTAGCAGCCCACATAAATAAGGCGTCAAAGTTATTGATAATATCTGTTTTTATACCATCAAGAGCAGATTTAGCCGTTTGTGGTTCGGTAACAAGAATGGCGATTAAAAAAATGACAATCAGTCCGGCACTTATGCCGAAAACAGAGTTATGTATATCAAGCCCCCATTTTTGTACGTTGTCTTGACCTACAGTGTAGTCTGTACTGTCAATACTATATTTGTCATGATTTTCCTTCATGCAATACCTCTTTAGTTGTCCTAACAAGCCAAAATAAATTCGGCGTCATATCGAATTACATTAGCCTTTAAATATTAAGTAAATGTAATACCATAATTATTTGAAGACTAACTAATTTGAAGAGTGATCATACAGCTAGTAGTGTATGAGTTAAATATTAAATGTAAATGAATTTGCATTTAAAACGCTGTTTATATAGCCAAATTCATGATTCTTTTATTTAAAAAGCCCTAAAATTATAAATTCAGTGAACGTTAAAATTTAGTTTGCTATTAAAAGTATTAATTTACTTGGTTAAGTAAAAAAAGATCACTTTTAAGCAACTTAATTAATGCTTAAATACTAGGGCTTGTTGACCTTTTAGGATTGAAATTTGTTCTATTTAGGAGCGATTTAATCGATCCTAAGTTTGTAACCTAACGGTGCTGTTTCAAATCTGCGTTATTCTACATGCTTACATACACGTGAGAATAATTAAAAGCTGAGCAGTAAAGAGCAAATTTCCCTCCAGGGCTAGTATAAATTTATAAGCTGATAAGCATCTTTAATCAAGTTGTAATATGAATATGATTTAACACAACACTAAGCTATATTTTATAAATAGATAGGCAAAGGATTAATACTATTATGCGTGAATGCGCTTTAAACAATACCAATCAAAACGAACTTGTTAAACGCTTTTACAGCGTTAGAGGCGAAAGCCTGGCTATTATTGAACCACTCACTGTAGAAGATTGCCAATTACAAGCTATGGCAGATGCCAGCCCAAGTAAATGGCATTTAGCGCACACGACGTGGTTTTTTGAAACGTTTTTACTTAGTGTTTATTGCAAGCAGTACACTGTGTTTAACTCTCACTATAGAATGCTTTTTAATTCTTACTACAATGGTATTGGAGAGCAATTTAAGCGCGCCAACCGAGGTAGTTTATCCAGACCTGGTTTAGATGAAGTATTAGCTTATAGAAAGCATGTAGATAGCTGTATTATTGAATTGCTTAAGAGCGAAGTTAGTCCACAAATTAAAGATATTATTGATCTTGGATTAAACCACGAGCAACAGCATCAAGAGCTGATGCTTATGGACATCAAATATAACTTTTCAGTAAACCCATTATTTCCACAATATCAAACATCACTTTTAACTAATCAAAATAAACCAATTCATATTAAGCCTCTTAATTTTATAAACTTTGAGCAAGCCATTATTAATATAGGCACAAATGCCGACGACGAATTTGCATATGATAACGAGCTACCTAAGCACCAAGTATTAATTCATCCATTTAGCTTTGCTAACAGGTTAGTCACTAATGGTGAATATTTAGAGTTTATAAATACCGGTGGATATAGCGACCCACAGTATTGGCTGAGCGATGGTTGGGCAAACATTCAAAATAACAAATTAACACAGCCATTATATTGGCATTGCATAAATAACGAATGGTTTGAGTTTACACACTATGGGTTGCAGCCTCTTAATTTAAATGCACCCATCTGCCATGTTAGTTATTTTGAGGCCAGTGCCTATGCTAATTTTGTAAAAGCGCGTTTGCCTACAGAGTTCGAATGGGAATATGCGGCTAAGAACGATTATTTGGTTGAAGCAGAAGAGCGTTATCTCACACCTCAATTAGCAAAAGGTGATACTAAAATAAGTCAGTTAACTGATTCATGCTGGCAATGGACGAACAGTGCATATTTACCATACCCCGGTTTTAAACCTATTGAAGGAGTAGCAGGGGAATACAATGGTAAGTTTATGAATAACCAAATGGTATTACGCGGCGGGTGTGTGTTTACCCCTCAAAACCATTTACGACAAACATACCGTAATTTTTATTACCCGCATCAAGCGTGGATGTGCAGCGGGATAAGACTAGCTAAGGATATAGTATGAGCCAAGTAACAGCGATTAAGCAAAGCAACATAACCGACACTGAATTTCTAAACGACGTGATAAGCGGATTAACTCAACAACAAAAAACGCTTCCGTGTAAATATTTTTATGATGATAAAGGTGCTGCATTATTTGAGCAAATAACAACCTTACAAGAGTATTATGTTACACGTACTGAGCTTTCTATATTAGCGCAACACTCAAAGTCGATTGCTCAAATGCTACCTGAAAACCTCTCTATTATAGAGCCCGGCTGTGGCTCGGGTAAAAAGGTAGCCTATTTATTAGCGCATATGGCAAACGTTAAAACCTTTGTACCGTTTGAAATATCTGAGGAGATGCTCAGTTATTCACTTGCACATTTGTCACCGTTATTTCCAGATTTGGCAATTTCGCCATTATTAGGAGACTTTACACATAGCCAAATGGTCAAACAGCTAACCAAAGACACCGCTTTAGACAGTCAAACTAATTTGGTGTACTTTCCGGGCTCTACTCTTGGTAATTTTGCCCCAGTTAAAGCCATAGAAATTATGAATAATTTCCATCGCTTATGCGGTGTAAATGGTTATGTATTAATTGGGGTTGATTTAGTAAAAGAGCGCCAAGTGTTACTTGATGCATATAACGATAAAGCGGGAGTTACCGGTGCTTTTAATAAAAATTTACTACAACGTATTAATAACGAGCTAAACGGCACATTTAATATAGATAACTTTAGCCACGAGTCACGCTTTAACGAGCAACATAGCCGTATCGAAATGCATTTAGTAAGTAATCGTACTCAAAGCGTGATTATAAATGATCAGCAAATAGACTTTATAGAAGGTGAAAGCATTCATACGGAAAACTCTCACAAGTACACGCTTGAGTCGTTTAAGCAGCTTGCAGCGCAAGCTAATTTAAAGTTAGAGCAAACATGGCAAGACGATAGTAACTATTTTGCTCTGTGCTTATTAAGACCGCTTTAAACCTTACTTAAGTTATGTTTAGTAAATGACAACTTGGGCATTGTTAAACTCATAGTTTAGCAATGCACCATTATTTGATTGTTGTATAAGCTTGGCTTTATTTAAACCGTACAGTCTAAATAGCAGGGGGGCAATAACAGATACCGCAGAGCCTGTAGCACTGTCTTCATTAACACCAAACTGGGGTGCAAAGTATCTAAAATGCGCTATGGCATTTTTCTTGTCTTTATTTTTTATACTAAGGGCAATTACTGCATTTTTGTGGAGTGCACACAAAGCTTTAAAATCAACATGTACGCTTTTTAAATCATCTTTTTTAACTGATTTATCGAATTCTTTACTAAATTCCTTATTAAATTCTTTACTAAATAATACAACCGTATAACCGTTTTTGTCGCCGGTACTGTAGGCTGCTTTTATTGCTACTGAAAACACACTTTTTAACTCACCTTCAGCTAACTCGCTTTTTTTAGGCTCTATGCTTTTTAGTAACAGCTGAGCGCGTTGTTTTTTTACTCTTATAGTAAAGCGCTCATTACTCATTGAAGTAAATACTTCAGGGCAATAACCCAAATAACCTATTAAAAAATTAGCGGCCGCTAAAGTGCCATGTCCGCAGCGTTTAATTTCACTTGTTTGGTTAAACCAGCGAATATTGCAATGGCGTTTAGCTATCTCATTTTGATTTAAAAATACGGTAGCAGGGTAAGTTGATTGTGATGCAATATATTGCATTGTTTTTGATGTTAACCCATTTTTATAAATAACAATTAAAGCGCTTGAGCCTTTTAAGTTATGTGCAGAGCTATAAAAAACAGATTCGGTGGAAATGAGCTCTATAAAGCGAAGCGTAAACCATTTAGGCTTACGCTTCGCTAAACAAAGAGTATTAACCTTTGCTTGCATATGCGTCGTTATGAACGCCTGCAGCACGACCTGATGGATCAGCATTGTTTTGGAACGATGCGTCCCATGCAAGTGCTTCAGGAGTCGAACACGCTACCGATTTACCATGAGGTACACATTTAGCTGATGCATCACCAGGGAAATGCGATTCAAAAATAGTACGGTAGTAGTAAGCTTCTTTTGAATCTGGCGTATTAATAGGGTATTTAAATTTCGCATTTTCAAGCTCTTGATCGCTCACTTGCTCATTTACAAACTCTTTTAAGGTATCAATCCAGCTGTAGCCTACACCGTCTGAAAATTGCTCTTTTTGACGCCATAGCACTTCATCAGGTAAGTAACCTTCAAAGCCTTCACGTAAAATGTGTTTTTCAATTTTGCCATCTTTACACATTTTAGCTTCAGGGTTGATACGCATAGCAACATCAACAAATTCTTTATCAAGAAACGGTACACGTGCTTCTACGCCCCATGCCGCCATTGATTTATTAGCACGTAAACAGTCAAACATATGCAGTTTTGATACTTTACGGTTTAGCTCTTCATGAAACTCTTGTGCGTTAGGGGCTTTATGGAAGTATAAGTAACCACCAAATAGCTCATCAGCACCTTCGCCAGATAACACCATTTTAATGCCCATTGCTTTAATCTGGCGAGCCATTAGGTACATAGGTGTAGAGGCACGAATAGTTGTTACGTCATAGGTTTCTATGTGGTAAATCACTTCACGTAATGCATCAATACCTTCTTGAATGGTAAAAATGATAGGGTGGTGAATAGTACCAATCATGTCAGCTACTTTTTGTGCAGCCGCTAAATCAGGCGAGCCTTCAAGGCCTACTGAAAAAGAATGCAGCTTAGGCCACCATGCGTCGCTTTCGTCGTTATCTTCAATACGTTTTGCAGCAAAGCGCTGGGTAATAGCAGAGATAACCGATGAGTCTAAACCACCAGACAGTAATACACCGTAAGGCACGTCACACATTAATTGGCGTTTAACGGCGGCTTCTAATGCATCTTTAACGTCTTGCGCTTCTGCGCTGTTATCTTTAACTGCATCAAATGTTTCCCAATCACGTTTGTAATAAGGCGTCATTTTGCCATCTTTGCTATACAGGTAATGCCCTGGAGGAAATTCTTCAATATGCTTACAAATTGGAGAAAGTGCTTTTAGCTCAGAAGCAACGTAAAAGTTACCGTGCTCGTCGTGACCGGTGTAAAGCGGGATAATACCAATATGGTCACGGCCAATTAAGTAGGCGTCATTTTCTTCATCGTATAAACAAAATGCAAAAATGCCATTTAGGTCATCTAAAAAGTCAGGCCCTTTTTGTTTATACAGCGCTAAAATAACTTCACAGTCTGATTGAGTTTGAAAAGTAAAATCAACATCTAGCTCTGCTGCAAGTTCTTTATGATTATAAATCTCGCCGTTAACCGCTAAAATATTTGTTTTTTCAGGATTGTATAAAGGCTGCGCACCGCTTGATACACCAACAATAGCTAAACGCTCATGCACTAAAATAGCTTTTTCAGATGCATATACACCAGACCAATCTGGGCCACGGTGTCTAAGCAGCTTTGACATTTCAATTGCTTGGGTACGCAATTGAGTGGGATCAGATTTAATATCTAATACCCCAAAAATTGAACACATAGTAACTCCTCATTCCTATTATGTGTGCAGCAGAGCCAATTTGCTGTGCTGCGAAACCTTGTTTTATCAGAAAAAATTACTCAAGTCACATAGCTTTTACAATTAATTAAGAATAATTTATGCACCAAGCTAGATGTAATTGCACCAAAGTGGTTAATGCGTGGTTCCTGCTGCTATTTTTACGTCGCTATTATTGTTCAAAGCTTGTGCAATCATAACTCTCAGGGCATTAATAACGGTTTCTTCGCTCATGCTTGGTGCGCCATTGTGGTGCACAGCTTGGCTTGGTAAATAAGGAATATGCACAAAGCCACCTTTCATTACAGCGCAGTGATCATTTATGTAATGCATAAGACCATACATAACGTGATTACACACATAAGTACCTGCTGTATTGGAAATGGCAGCAGGTATATTGCTGTTGTGCAATGCTTGTAACATGCGCTTTATTGGTAAGTTTGTGAAATAGGCATCAGGGCCATTTTTTTCTATTGGTGTATCGATAGGCTGCTTACCTGCATTGTCTTTAATGCGTGCATCGTCAACGTTTATTGCAATACGCTCAATTGATATTTCGCTGCGCCCACCAGCTTGGCCTATACATAAAACAACCGCCGGATTGTGCGACTCAATGGCGTTTATAAGCTGACTGATAGACGTATTAAATTCACAGGCAAGGTCTAGTGTACATATTTTGTGTTTCATGATGATAGTTTCATCAAGTTTTTGCACTGCTTGCCAAGAAGGGTTTATAGCTTCGCCACCAAAAGGAGCAAAGCCAGTTATTAATACACACGGCATAGTAGAAGTTGATTTAGTCATTAAACACCAAGCTATACATTAAAATAATATTAACGGCGAGTAAGGAAACGGCCGTCGGAATTTGAACCTTTATTACATGGTACCTATTTTTTAAATCTAGGGCGTGTTGATTCTAGAATATTTTATAGGTTATTTTTAAGTGCAAGGCTCAATTGATGTAGGTGCCCGTCAAGTTTCTGCTTCGCCTTTGCTGCTTCTTCAAACGTTACATATTTAAATTCAACAGTATCTAAAGGTCTAAATTGTGCAAATTGATGTAAGTCGGCTTCAATTACAGTCCCTAAAAGAGGGTAGCCCCCGGTTGTTTGACCATCGTTAAGTAGCACAATAGGCTCACCATTCGGTGGCAGTTGAATACTCCCAGGACTCACCCCTAGTGATGGCAAAGAGTGCGAATGTGCCAAATTATTTTTATGCTCAAGCCTTACGCCCATTCGGTTGCTGTTACTACTAACTTTAAATGCGGTAGATACAAAGTTGTTAAGTAAAGGCTCGCCTAATAAATTAGCATGAGGACTTGGGTGCAGTCGTATAAGCTTGCGCTGGGCGGGAGCAATTGCGCCTACTTTTATAAACTCTCCATAATAAGGAGTAATAGGTATTTCATCACCAGTGGCGAGAGCTCTACCTTCAATACCACCAAAACATGCGTTTAAATCTGTAGATTTAGAGCCCATAACATCAGTATTTTGTATACCGCCTTTCACTGCTAAATAAGCTCTTAAGCCGGCTCTACCAGTAGCAAAGCTCAGTACTTGTTTGTTTTTTACTGCGTATGTCCAACCAGGGTAAATTGCTTGTCCATCAAGGGTTGCTTGCAAATCTGCACCATGAAGCGCAATTACTGTGTCGCAGGTGAATTCCAGCTCGCACAAACCAACGGTTATTTCTAAAACGGCATCATTGTCGTTATTGTTAAGTAATCTATTAGCAATTATTTGTGCAAATGGGTCTAAGCTACCCGCTTTGCTTACACCTAAATGGCGGTAGCCTTCACGGCCAAAATCTTGAATTGTAAGTAATACACCACTTCTAAGTACTTTAATCATGAGTTGCTCCTTTATTAACTAGCGGAACAAATTCAAGCGTATCGCCTGGTTGAATTAAACAAGGTTGCTCCGAGGTCGAATCAAACAAAGCAGTATCTGTATGACCTATTATGTGCCAACCACCAGGGGTATCTGCGGGGTAAATTCCGGTTTGTTCAGCACCTATCGCAACAGAGCCTTTAGGAACTTTAATGCGTGGCTCATCACGCCTTGGTGTATGTAATTGCTGATTTAAGCCATGTAGGTAGGCAAAACCGGGCTGAAAGCCTAAAAATAAAACGTGGTATTTGGTTTCACTATGAATATTAATAACCTCATCAGCGCTTAAATTATGATAACGAGCCACGTAATTAATATCCTCACCCTTGTATATAGTTTCGATTAAGTGATGTTGCCCTTTAAAAGTACTCGTTTTAATATCATTCCACAGCGAAGGTAGCACTTGTAACCACTTATTTAAGTGTTTATCTGATTTTAAATAGAGAGTGAGCGAGTTCATGGCTGGCACCAAATCGGTAAATTCATCAGTGCATTTACAGTGGCTGGTTAAAGCCCAAATTTTCTTTTGAACAGAGAGTCTATCTGTAGCGTCTAAATGCGATGCATCAAGTAGTAAACTACTGTTTGTTAATGCATAAATATGGGGAGCTGGCTTCATTAAATAAACCTATTTGTACAACATAATTTAAACGTAACACAGTTTTATTAATTTATTTACACCATTGCGACTAAGTGGTTATGTTTAGTGTTTATTTACCCAGCTTACCTTAAGAGTGTTTTTATATTCAATTAATCGTATTTAACTTATTGAGGACTAAAACTTAATACATTTCGTACTAAATAAGTAATTAGGTTGAAATGAAAATTAAGATAAGGAGGTCTTAATTAGCACGCACTTGTTTATGAGGTACTTTATGAAACACCAGCATTTATTATATTTATCAGGCGCTGCTATTATATTTAGCGCAGGCAGCTTTGCTTTATCTATGGAAAAGGTAGAACACAGTAATGTAGAAGCCACCATGCATGTAGAAACCATTGTACTGGGGTCTGGTTGTTTTTGGGGAGCAGAAAAACGCTACGAAGCGCTTAATGGCGTTATTGATGCTGAGTCGGGTTATGCTGACGGTAATGGGTTTAAAGCAACGTACAGAAATATTACTGATCAGTCTCGTCGTTTTGACGAGGACAATTATGCTGAAGTTGTGCAAGTTATGTATAACAGCAATATAATTTCAGCAGAAGACCTCTTAAAAAACTATTTTGAAAGTCACGATCCTACGCAAAAAAATCGCCAAGGTAACGACATCGGTACTCAATATCGTTCAATTGTATTAACGACTACTGATGCACAAGCTAAAGTAGCTGAGCAAGTTAAATCGCAATATCAGCAGCTTTTAACTGATGCGAGCTACGGCAAAATCGAAACGGTTATTAAACCGCTTACAGGTTTTGTATCGGCAGAAGAATATCACCAAAATTATCTAGAAAAGAACCCTAATGGCTATTGCCCCGATCATTCTACAGGCGTAGTTTTTAATAAAACACCCGTAGAAAAAGCAGACAACAGTGCTCTACTCGCAGGTAAGCAAATAGTGGTACTTGATTCTCGTGATTACTGCCCGTACTGTGAAAAATTTAAAAAAGCAGTCGCAAATGATTACAAAGGCACAATACCTATGACATTTCGCCATGCTGACCAACTTAATGATTTAACTATTAAGTCAGCCACGTGGGCAACGCCGACTATTTTGTTTCTAGAAAATGGCGTTGAGGTATATGGCCGTCAAGGCTATGCAACACCTGAAGAGTTTTATAAAGCATTAGGCGCTTTTAAATTAGGTAACAGTGATGCTTATAAAGTTGCATTCGATGCACGAACAGATAGACCTTATTGTAAAGAGTACAAAGAGTTTAAAAATACACCTGATGGTACTTTTGTTGATAAATTAAGTGGAGAGCCACTATTTGATACAAGCGATAGGTTTAACTCCGGTACTGGTTGGTTGTCGTTTAAGCACCCAGTAAAAAGTAGTGTAACGCAGCATGACGATAGCAGCTGGGGAATAACACGTATTGAGCTACGTTCTAAAAGTACAGGTATTCATCTTGGTCATTTATTCCCAGGAGAAGGCCCTAGAGGCACAGACCGCTACTGTATAAACGCAACAGTACTCGATTTTGTACCAAGAGATAAAAGCTAAACCTTTTACTTTGTAAAGCCTGATTTTAATCAGGCTTTTTTTTGCATAAAATAAAATAGATTTATCATATTCTTTGCAAATTTGTTAAAATTAAAGCGTTGAGCTACACATCAATAATATTACTTAGGTTGTAAATGAATCAATTTATAAAAATAACAACGCAGTTAATGTATTTGCCTTTAGCTTTATTAATTTTTATTACCGATGCTAAGTCGGCAACGCACTATGTCGTCGGCGTAGAGAATATAGAGTATCTACCTTACTTTGATGGTAGTGGAACAAATGGTGCAGATTATTATGGCTTCAGTCAAAAATTACTTACTTTGTTCGCCCAGCAGCACGATTTTGAATTTGAGTTTTACACGCTGCCAATTAATCGTCTTTATAAAGAATTTATTGATCACCATCATGTTGATTTTAAATATCCAGATAACCCTCAATGGAAACCAAGTTATAAAGCTTCCTTTGGTGATTTAAATGAAATTATTTATTCGCAGCCAACCGTTGTGACTAAAACGGGTATTGCGAGTTTAAATAAAAATATCACTATTGATGAATGCGTTAGTTTTGCAACGGTGAGAGGGTTTACGTCTCAAAGCTTTAAACCTTTAATGAATAACGAAAACGTTGAGCTAATTGAAACAGCTAACGTAATGGAATTAATAGAGATGCTTTTGAAAGAGCGAGTGGAGTGTATTTACATATCTAACGATGTATTAAACTATAATATCGTTAAATATTTCAAATTAACCCGACCCGTTTATTTTCAAAACGAATTGCCGACAGATTTACAAGCCTTTTTATTATCGTCGATTGACTACCCTGAGGTAGTTAAGAAATTTGATACATTCTTGCTTTCACATAAAGTGCAAATAAGTAAATTAAAAAAAGAGTATCAAATAAAAAATTAACTAAAAAAGCCCCGTAAGTTATAACTTACGGGGCTTTTTAAAAGGTATTAACCTGTATATAACTATATTATGTATGTGCTTAATAATAAAAACAGTCCAAGCCAAGTCACCACCTAACTTGAACCGCTTTTCACACTGACAACATCTTCACACACAATATAAAGATTCTGTTTACTACGCTCTCAAAGCATTTGTATTGCATATCATGTGGTTTGAGCCAAGAATAAAAACAGTTCAAGCCAAGTCACCACCTAACTTGAACCGCTTTTTCACACTGACAACATCTTCACACACAATATAAAGATTCTGTTTGCTACGCTTTAGTAGCTTTGTAATGCATATCATGTGGTTGAGCCAAGAATAAAAACAGTTCAAGCCAAGTCACCACCTAACTTGAACCGCTTTTTCACACTGACAACATCTTACACACACAATATAAGATTCTTTTCACTGCTAAGTTTGAGTTACTAAAACTCAAAAGGTTGCATTTATTGCTCTTAAAAAACAAATTAACTAAGTTGTTTTGAACTGATGAAGTAACTTTAATATTTAACTTTATTTTCGACAAACGATAAAAATGAAACCAATGAGTGAAAAAAATTAAACTATAGACTTTAGTCTAAGGCTTGGTGTTAAGCTTATGTATTTAAATAAAAAATACTATTAAAAATTGCAGGGAGGTTTAGACGAGTTCAGTAATAAAACACAGAGTGGGTTGTATTAATGAACTCGTCTAATAGGGGATTATTCTTGGATTTTTCTAAACGTATTTACAACCCACTTCGCAAATAAATCAAGCGGGTGATTAGGTGTGCTTGATTCGTGCTGCACTAAATAGTATTTATCTTTAGTTGTTAAAGGCTGCTCGAATAATTTGTACAGCCATTGCTCATCTAACCAGCTTTGACTAATAGGCAGTGGAATAAGCGCAATGCCCATGCCTTGCTGCGCTGCACGCGCTACACCAAACATGCTATCTATTTGAATAATCTGCGAAGGAGAAAAGTCATCAATACCCGCTTTTTCGGCCCACTGGTGCCATGCCCAAGGGCGAGCTTTGTGGAGGATGAGGGGAACTTGGTTAAGCGCTTGACGATGATCGTCTTTCCATTGATCGAGCAATTTTTTATTACATGCAGGAATATATTCAAGGTTAAACAACTCTGTTGCTAATCCTTCAGTAGGTTTACCTGAGGACAATACAATAGATAAATCGCTATGACGCGTTAACTCTTTGCGTGTTTTAAGCGTGTCCATTTGCAGGTTTATATTAGGGTGCTCTGACGTCCACTCACTTAATTTAGGCATGAGTAGCTCGCTGGCAAAAAACTCAGGCAACGTAATTGTCAAATTTGTATTTTGCTGCATCTGACTAAACTCGTTAATGGTGCCCTCTAACATTGTGATGATAGGAGACACTGCATCAAAAAAGTTTTTACCCGCTGTGGTTAAGCTAATTGAACGCGTTTTACGTTGAAAAAGTTCAATACCAAGTTGTTCTTCAAGTTGTTTTATTTGATGGCTTACCGCAGACGGCGTTAAGTACAGCTCATTAGCTGCATGCTTAAAACTTAGGCTTCTTGCGGCAAAGCAAAAAGAGCGAAGGCCACGAATCGGAGTTTGCATGTTTTCCAGAATTATTTAATTTATTGAGACGCCTTACTTAGGCAAAATTTGAACCAACTATTTAATATTTAAATATCAGTAGGTTAAAAATAAATTTAACGCTAGTTCACAAAAAGGGTGCAGACTATCCACAAAATAGTGCAAAGAATCTAAGCGCTTACATTTAATTTATATTTGTATTATAGATAAAATTTACTACAGATGTATGAATGACGGTAAAAATAATGGCAAAAGATAAAAAAAATCCCTCGTGAGAGGGATTTTGGGTAACTCAGCGCCATTGGCACTGGGAATGAGGTCGGTACAGGGTAAAGCGTTATTTTAAGCTAAAGCCTAAAAAACCATTTCTGGTACTTCACCGTCAACAAGTAATTTACCTGCTGTTTTACTAATGATTTCATCAACAGTTACGCCCGGAGCGCGTTCTAATAAATGAAATGCGCCGTCTTTAACTTCTAATACGGCTAAATCTGTTACTATTTTTTTTACGCAATTAACGCCAGTAAGCGGTAAAGAGCAGGACTCTAATAGTTTAGAGTCACCATGCTTACTTGCATGGGTCATAGTAACAATAATATTTTTCGCGCCAGCGACTAAATCCATCGCGCCACCCATGCCTTTAATCAGCTTTTTAGGGATCATCCACGATGCGATGTTGCCGTTCTGGTCAACTTCAAATGCACCCAGAACAGTTAAGTCTACATGACCACCCCGTATCATGGCAAAACTATCTGCACTATTAAATATGGCTGCACCTTTAGCTGCTGTCACGGTTTCTTTACCCGCGTTAATCATATCGGCATCTAGCTCTGCTTTAGTCGGGTACGGGCCCATGCCTAAAAGGCCATTTTCGGACTGTAACATAACTTCAATATCATCCGGTACATAGTTTGCGACGAGTGTCGGAATTCCTATGCCCAAATTTACGTAGTAACCGTCTTGAAGTTCTTGTGCAACACGCATTGCAACTTGTTCACGTGATAATGCCATAATTATGCTCCTGCTTAATCTCGTGTTGTTACACGTTCAATGCGTTTTTCAAAGTTGCCTTTAATAACGCGATTTACAAAAATACCCGGGGTATGAATTTGGCTTGGTTCAAGCTCACCCGGCTCTACAATTTCTTCAACTTCGGCAACGGTAATTTTACCCGCTGTTGCAGCCATTGGATTAAAGTTCATGGCGGTGTGTCTAAACACTAAATTACCATAACGATCGGCTTTCCACGCTTTTACTATGGCAAATTCACCGGTTATAGACTCTTCTAAAATATACGGGCGACCATTAAATTCTTTTACGTCTTTTCCTTCAGCCACTGGAGTACCGTAACCTGTAGCGGTATAAAACGCAGGGATACCCGCGCCACCAGCACGCATTTTTTCAGCAAGTGTACCTTGGGGTGTAAGTTCTACATCAATTTCGCCACTTAATAACTGCTGCTCGAATAGGGCGTTTTCGCCAACGTATGAGGCAACTACTTTTTTAATTTGTTTGTCTTGTAATAAAATACCTAAACCAAAGTCATCAACACCACAGTTATTAGATACCACGGTTAAGTCTTTTGTTTGCATGTGCTTAATTTGTTTAATTAAGCCCTCAGGAATACCACATAAACCAAAACCACCGGCAATAATAGTATCGCCGTCTTTTAATCCTTCCATTGCAGCTTCGTAACTAGAAACTACTTTATCAAAACCGGCCATGAGTCTCTCCTCATTGTGTGCTATTTATTGTTAACTATCTTGTATTAGTAGTGAATTATCATTTTATAAGATAGCTATTTAGTGTGTAGTGCCACAGATACTTTGCTCACAGGTTGCTTACCAAGTACTTTGGTTATCTCCCAGCCAGCATCACTTAACCTTTGTAAATCAATTCCATGCTCAATGCCAAGCCCTTGTAGCAAGTAAACTACATCTTCGGTGGCAACATTTCCTGACGCACCCTTAGCATAAGGGCAGCCACCAAGGCCAGCCACTGCCGCGTCAACCGTTGCTATACCTAGGTTTAAGGCTGCGTAAATATTTGTGAGCGCTTGGCCGTAAGTATCGTGAAAATGCACGGCTAACTTGGTTTTATCAATGTGTGTTAAAAGTAATTCTATTAGCTGCGTTACTTTTTTAGCAGTGCCAACACCTATGGTATCGCCAAGGCTTACTTCGTAACAGCCTAAGTCTAATAGTTTTTGCGACACACTCAGCACTGCTTGTGGGTCAATTTCACCCTCGTAAGGGCAACCTAGTACACAGCTTACATAACCACGTACGCGGATATTATTCGCTTTAGCAAACGCCATTACTTCACTAAAACGCTCAATACTTTCATCAATTGAGCAGTTTATATTTTTTTGACAAAACGACTCACTCGAAGCGGTAAATATAGCAAACTCTTTAATGCCGACGTCGTGCGCTGCTTGTGCACCTTTTAAATTAGGGGTAAGGGCACTTAGGTTTACATCAGGTAAATCAAGGGCTGATATTACATCCGCTGAATCTGCCATTTGCGGCACCCACTTAGGGGATACAAACGCGCCAGCTTCAATGTCTTTTAAACCTGCAGCACTTAGCGCGTTAATAAGCGATACTTTATCGGCTGTACTGACTGTTTTTTCGTTTTGAAGGCCGTCTCGCGCGCCAACTTCTACAATACGTACTTTACTCGGAAAAGCACTCATTATGCACCTTCCTCAGTCGTATCTTCGACTATTGCAAGCAGGGCACCATGGGTTACCAATTCACCTTCACCAAAGCAATAGCTTTTTAAAATGCCGTCGTGTGGTGCGTTAAGCGTGTATTCCATTTTCATGGCTTCAATAATAACAACCGCATCGCCTTTGGTAATTGTGCTACCAATTTCAATTAAGTGTTTTACTACCGTGCCATTGAGCGGGGCGGCAAGGGGCAATGCTTCGCTTTCGTGCGAACTAATATAATGTTTATCAACTAGTTCAAGCTTAGTTTGCAGTGCTTTATTCATCACCGTCACACTATTAGCTACTGTACTATTGCCAACGGTATTATTACCTACCGTATTTACGTGCGCGCTGTATTTTTCGCCGTTAATAAATATGCTGCACAGGCCATTATTTAATGTGCCTTGTAGGTTAAATACGTGCTCGTTATGCGTAATACTATAGCCCGCTGTGGTTTTTATAGCGCTTAGCTGTAAATCGGCAAAAGGGACTTTAATTACTTGCTGCGTATTGAGTGTAAAACCGCTTAGTTGTTGCCAAGGGCTTACACTCTTTGCTGCATTTTGTGTATTAGTTAACGATTTTAAATATGCAAACGCACCAATAAGTTGGCTTGCTTGCAACAATTTCTCATCAACCGCTACTAACGAGTCGCCTTGCTCTGCAATAAAGTGCGTACTTGGCGCACCTTGTTTAAACGTAGAGTGGCTTGCTAAATTATGTAAAAAACCAATGTTAGTGCTAAAACCCGCTAAATGAAATTGCTCAAGGGCGTGTTGTAAACGGCTCAGTGCTTGTTCGCGATTGTCGTCGTGCACAATTAGCTTTGCAATCATCGGATCGTAAAACGGGCTGATTTCATCGCCTTGTGCAATACCTGTATCAATGCGTACAAATTCACTGTTAAGTGGTGTATGTAGTGCTTCAATCGTGCCTGAGCACGGGATAAAGTCGTTGGCTGGATCTTCTGCGTATATACGCGCTTCAAAGCTATGACCCTGTAATTGAATATCACTTTGTGTTAGTGGCAATGTTTGCCCACCCGCAATATTAATTTGCCAGTTGACTAAATCTACACCGGTTACCATTTCGGTCACGGGGTGCTCTACTTGAAGGCGGGTGTTCATTTCCATAAAGAAAAATTCATCGCCACACAGTAAAAACTCAACCGTACCTGCACCTCTATAATTTATAGCCAATGCACAACGTACAGCCGCTTCGCCCATTTCTTTGCGTAGTTCGTCAGATAAACCCGGAGCAGGGGCTTCTTCAATTACTTTTTGATGACGACGTTGCAAAGAACAATCACGATCGCCTAAATAAACACAGTTACCATGGTTATCCGCAAATACTTGCACTTCAACATGGCGAGGCTGGTTTACGTAGCGCTCAAGCAATACTAAATCGTTACCAAAACCGGCAATCGCTTCACGTTGTGCGCCCTCAAGTGCACTCATAAATTGTTTGGCATTTTGTACAACGCGCATGCCTTTACCACCGCCACCAAAGGCGGCTTTAATTAGTACAGGGTAGCCAATTTTTTCAGCTTCACTTTGTAAAAAAGCAGGATCTTGTTTATCGCCATAATAACCTGGTACTAACGGCACGTTAGCAGCTGCCATTATTTCTTTAGCGCGGGTTTTAGACCCCATAGCTTCAATGCTACTTGCTGGTGGTCCTACAAACGCAATGTTGTTAGCTTCGCAGGCTTTAGCAAATTCGCTGTTTTCAGATAAAAAACCATACCCTGGATGAATACAATCAGCGCCGCAGTCTTTGGCAACTTGTAAAATTTTGTCTGCTACTAAATACGAATCTTTACTTGGTGCAGCACCAATATGGTAAGCCTCGTCGGCCATTTTTACGTGTTGAGCATGTTTGTCTGCATCAGAATAAACCGCGACCGTGGTTAAGCCCATTTGTTTTGCAGTGCGCATTACTCGACACGCAATTTCTCCACGATTGGCAATCAGTATTTTTTGTAATCGTTGTGTGTTCATAATCAATCCTACAGTTGCCAAGCGGGTGGGCGTTTATCAAAAAAAGCAGTTAGCCCTTCTTGACCTTCTTCAGATACGCGAATTTTTGCAATACGCTCTGCGGTAAGCTCAATGAGTTCATCGGTTATTGGCTTATTTGCGACATCGTTAATTAATGCTTTTGCGGCTTTTACTGCAACAGGCCCGTTATCAACCAGTGTTTGCAACATGTTATCGAGCGCACAGTCTAAATTACCGGTTACTTGATGAATTAAACCCAGTTGCTTAGCAGTATGCGCATCAAATACTTCAGCCGTTAAAAAGTATCTGCGAGCAGAGCGCTCACCAATGGCTTTAATTACATACGGGCTAATAACAGCCGGAATAAGGCCAAGCTTTACTTCGCTTAAACAAAATTGCGCATCGTCTTTACTAAGGGCTATGTCGCAACAGGCTATTAAGCCCAGTGCACCACCAAAAGCAGCCCCTTGCACGGCGCAAATTGTAGGGTGCGGCGAGCTTGCTAACACTTGCATTAATTTAGCTAATTGCATTGAGTCAGCTAAATTATCGGTGTAGTTGTTATCCGCCATTGATTTCATCCAGGCTAAATCGGCGCCGGCTGAAAAGTGTTTACCCTCTGTTTTTAAAACCAAAGCACGAATATCGAGCGTATTTGCATGTTCAATACACTGAATCAGCTCGTGTATTACTTCGCTATTAAATGCATTTCTTTTTTCTGGGCGGCTTAACACAAGTACAGCCACATTAGATTTTGTTATTTGTAGTGTTACTGACATTTTGCGCTCCGGTTACATTCTAAATACGCCAAATTTCGAATCACGTTTTGGTGCGTTATTCGCAGCCGTTAACGCAAGCCCTAATACATTACGCGTATCGGCAGGGTCTATAATACCGTCGTCCCACAAACGTGCGCTGGCGTAATACGGATGACCTTGCTCTTCGTACTGTTCAATAATTGGCTTTTTAAAGTCACTGATTTCTTGCTCGCTCATGCTTTGACCTTTGCGTGCTAAACCATCTTGTTTAACTTGCGCCATTACACCCGCTGCTTGCTCGCCGCCCATTACCGAGATACGGGCATTAGGCCACATCCACATCATGGTTGGTTCAAATGCACGGCCACACATTCCGTAGTTACCTGCGCCGTAAGAGCCGCCAATAAGTACTGTAAATTTAGGCACATCAGCACACGAAACCGCCATCACCATTTTAGCGCCGTGCTTAGCAATGCCTTCGGCTTCGTATTTTTTACCCACCATAAAGCCGGTAATATTTTGTAAAAACACTAAAGGAATATTGCGCTGAGCACACAGCTGAATAAAGTGCGCGCCTTTTTGCGCCGACTCACTAAATAAAATACCGTTATTAGCCACTATGCCAACGGGGTTGCCATAAATGCTGGCAAAACCTGTGACTAACGTTTCACCAAAGTAGCGTTTAAATTCATCAAATGATGAGTCATCTACTGTGCGGGCTATTACTTCGCGTACATCAAATGGCTTTTTAAGGTCGGTGCCTACAATGCCGTAAAGTTCGTTAATATCGTAACGCGGTGGTTTTACATCTTCTAGTTCTTGTTTAAGTAACGGCGCTGTAGGGCGTGTGTAGTTAATGCGCTCAATACATTGGCGCGCAATAGACAGGGCATGAGCATCGTTTTCAGCGTAGTGATCGGCAACACCCGACACTTTACAGTGCACATCGGCGCCGCCTAGTTCTTCAGCGGTTACTTCTTCGCCCGTTGCTGCTTTTACAAGGGGCGGGCCTGCTAAAAATATAGTGCCTTGATCTTTTACAATAATGCTTTCATCGGCCATAGCGGGTACGTATGCACCACCTGCGGTACATAAACCCATTACCACGGCAATTTGTGGAATACCTTTACCCGACATACGGGCTTGATTGTAAAAAATACGACCAAAATGCAGCTTATCCGGAAATACATCGTCTTGCTCAGGCAGGTTAGCACCGCCCGAATCTACAAGATAAATACACGGTAAGTGGCAACGCTCGGCGATATCTTGTGCGCGTAAATGCTTTTTAACGGTAAGCGGAAAATACGTACCGCCTTTAACCGTGGCATCGTTTGCAATAATCATGCATTCAATGCCTTTAACACGGCCAATACCGGCTACAACACCGGCGCACGGTATTGCTTGTTCGTACACACCAAAGGCAGCAAATTGCGATATTTCTAAAAACGCTGAGCCTTCATCAATTAATGTACTTATACGGTCGCGAACAAATAATTTACCACGGCCTTCGTGGCGTTCCTTTAATGCCGCGCCTCCGCCTTGGCTAATTGTTGCTACTTTACTGCGTAAATCGTCCACCAGCGCCGACATGTTTTTATGGTTTAGCACAAACGTTGGATCGTGAGGATTAACGCTCGATTTTAAAATCGTCATGGTTTAATCCTTAACGGCTTTCAGTGAAAAGTTCGCGGCCAATAAGCATGCGGCGTATTTCTGATGTACCTGCACCAATTTCGTATAATTTAGCATCACGAAGCAGGCGGCCTGTTGCGTATTCGTTTATGTAGCCATTTCCGCCTAAAATTTGAATCGCATCAAGCGCCATCTTAGTCGCAAGCTCTGCGGCATATAAAATGGCACCGGCAGCATCTTTACGGGTTGTTTCACCACGGTCACAAGAGCGAGCTACCGTATACACATATGAGCGCGCAGCGTTCATTTGTGTATACATGTCGGCTACTTTGCCCTGAATTAACTGAAATTGACCAATAGGAGTGTCAAACTGTTTACGCTCATGAATGTACGGTACTACTATATCCATACACGCTTGCATTATGCCAAGCGGGCCTGCTGCAAGCACTACGCGTTCGTAATCAAGGCCACTCATAAGTACTTTAACGCCTTCGTTTAAGTTACCTAAAATGTTTTCCTCGGGTACTTCACAGTTTTCAAATACTAGCTCACAGGTGTTTGAGCCACGCATGCCCAGTTTGTCGAGTTTTTGCGCCGTAGAAAAACCAGGAAAGTTGCTCTCAACAATAAACGCGGTAATACCTTTAGCGCCGGCGTTTAAATCTGTTTTAGCGTAAATAACGAGTGTGTGTGCGTCGGGGCCATTGGTGATCCACATTTTGTTGCCGTTTAAAATGTACTTATCGCCTTTTTTTTCAGCTTTAAGTTTCATCGATACAACGTCAGAGCCCGCATTAGGCTCGCTCATTGCAAGAGCACCAATGTGCTCGCCACTAATAAGCTTTGGTAAGTATTTTTCTTTTTGAGCTTGTGTGCCGTTACGGTTAATTTGATTAACACACAGGTTAGAATGTGCTCCATAGCTTAAACCTATAGAGGCACTGGCACGGCTAATTTCTTCCATAGCAATAACATGTTCTAAGTAACCTAAACCGGCGCCGCCAAGTTCTTCAGATACGGTCATACCCAGTACACCCATTTCGCCCATTTGTGCCCAAAGTTGATTTGGAAAAGCGTTATCTAAGTCAGTTTTTTCAGCAAGCGGGGCAATTTCCTGACTCGCAAAACTGTTTACGTGGTCGCGGATCATATCGGCGGTTTCGCCTAGGCCAAAGTTCATTTCTTTATATAGTGAAATAGTGCTCATGATTCATTCCTGTGTGTCGTCAGTGTGTTGTTATTCTTAAAATAGGCTACTCGTCTATTTTGTTAAGTGTGTCTCTGCAGCGGCGTTCGGCCGTCACTAATTCCATAAGAACAACTTTAATGTCGTCCATTTGTTGAGATAGATCAGACTTTTTATCAGCTATTAAATCAAGCATGGTAACCAGCTGCTTAGCGCTCGACTTATCAGCGTCGTACAGTTCAAACAAACGGCCAGTTTCGGCAAGCGTAAAGCCCAATCGTTTACCACGTAATATTAGTTTTAAGCGCACTTTGTCGCGTTTTGAATAAATACGGGTTTGACCATTACGATCAGGCGTTATTAGCCCTTGGTCTTCGTAAAAGCGAATAGAGCGGGTAGTAATGTCAAACTCTTTAGCGAGTTCGCTAATACTAAATGTTTGTTCATTACTTGCCGGCATTTTGGCAGAGCTTGCAAAGTTTGTTTGATTATCTGGTTTCATAGTTGTATTTACCTCATTCGAATAACTCCAATATAAGTGAAGTTTACGTAAAGGTAAAGCTTGGCGTGATTTGAAACTATTTATAAAGGAGTGTTGGTGTGAAATGTTAAATTATATTATTAATATTCAATGGTTTAATTTTATTTGTTTGATGCAGACTTACGACTGGAAAATAATACTTACACTTTTAAAACTAAAAATTAAGCTGTTTTTAGTTGACGTTGGCGTAAACGTTAGTATTGTGTGTAGGTATTAAATAATAAATGAATACTAAATTAATAGAGCAAATATACTAACAATTATTTGCATTAAATTACAACGGAGTTAGTTATGACTTTAGAATCAGTGGTAATTGTAGCAGCAAAACGCACCCCAATGGGTGGTTTTATGGGAGCGTTAAGCGATGCGCAGTCTACCGAGCTTGGCGCAACCGCCATTGCCAGTGCACTTGCACAAACTGGTTTAGCTAATGATGCTATAGACGAAGTAATTATGGGGTGTGTATTACCAGCAGGCCTTGGGCAAGCGCCCGCACGTCAAGCCATGTTAAAAGCAGGGCTTGCACTTAGCACCGGTGCTACAACAATCAACAAAGTATGTGGCTCTGGTTTAAAAGCGGCCATGCTTGCAAACGATTTAATTAGAGCAGGCTCTATTCAATCAGCTATTGCCGGTGGCATGGAAAGCATGACAAACGCACCGTACTTTATTCCAAAAGCGCGCGGCGGAATGCGTATGGGGCATGGCGAAATAAAAGATCACATGATGAGTGATGGCCTTGAAGATGCTTACGACAACAAAGCAATGGGCTGTTTTGCACAAGACACCGCCGACGAATACGGCATAGGTCGCGAGCAAATGGATAAGTTTGCACTGGGCTCATTAAGTAAAGCAAAAGCCGCAATACAAAACGGCAGTTTTGATAACGAAGTTGCCCCGCACACAATGCAAACACGCAAAGGCGATGTAACAGTATCGATAGACGAGCAACCAGGTAACGCCCGCCCAGAAAAAATTCCAAGCTTACGTGCAGCATTTAAAAAAGACGGCTCCATTACAGCCGCTAATTCATCGTCAATTTCAGACGGTGGCGCAGCGCTTATATTAATGAGCGAATCAAAAGCAAAAGAGCAGGGCTTAACACCGCTTTGTAAAATTGTCGCGCACAGTACGCATTCTCAAAAACCAAGTGAATTTACAGTTGCGCCCGTAGGCGCAATGAATAGCGTGCTTGAAAAAGCAGGTTGGACAACCGCCGATGTTGACCTTTGGGAAATTAACGAAGCATTTGCCATGGTAACTATGCTGGCTATTAACGAGTTAAAACTTGATGAAAGCAAAGTAAACGTTAACGGCGGTGCATGTGCACTTGGCCACCCAATTGGTGCAAGCGGCGCACGTATTTTAGTAACGCTTATTCATGCCCTTAAAAACCGAGGCCTCAAAAAAGGTATTGCGTCTTTATGTATTGGTGGCGGTGAAGCGGTTGCTATGGCCGTAGAAGCATATTAACTAGGTATTTAATAGTTATAAGAAAGCTGTACGAATAACTATAAAAGCGCTGCACTAATAATACTAACAAAGCGGCGCTACCAATTTTAAAAGAGAACACACAACTCACACACTAGGATTTAATCATGCACCAAGTACCACTACTTATTAATGGCGAATTTATTCAATCAGCATCAAAAGAGCTTATCGATGTTATAAACCCAGCAACTCAAGAAGTACTTGCACAAGTGCCATGTACCACCGAGTCAGAAATGGACGCGGCAATTGCCTCAGCCTCTGAGACGTTTAAAACATGGAAAGACGTACCTATTACAGAACGTGCTCGCATTATGATGAAGTACGCGGCGCTATTAAAAGAACATCACGATGAGCTTGCTACTATTATTTGCCACGAATTGGGTAAAACATTTGAAGATGCAAAAGGCGATGTTTGGCGTGGTATTGAAGTAGTAGAACAAGCAGCTAATGCTCCATCATTAATGATGGGTGAAACAATGGAAAACGTAGCGCGCAAAATCGATACGTATTCTTACATGCAGCCACTTGGCGTATGTGCGGGCGTTACTCCGTTTAACTTCCCTGCAATGATCCCACTTTGGATGTTCCCGCTGGCTATTGTGTGTGGTAACACCTTTATTTTAAAACCGTCTGAGCAAGATCCACTTACACCAATGCGCTTAGCAGAGCTATTTATTGAAGCCGGTGCACCAAAAGGCGTATTACAAGTTGTTCACGGTACAAAACCACAAGTAGACCGCCTATTAGAAGATAAAGCAGTACGTGCTATTTCGTTTGTTGGCTCGTGTGGTGTAGGTGCTTATATTTATTCTAAAGGCACACAAAATCTTAAACGTGTGCAAGCGTGTGTTGGTGCTAAAAATCACATGGTTATTATGCCTGATGCAAGTAAATCGCACGTTGTAAACAACTTAGTAGGCGCATCAGTAGGTGCAGCTGGTCAACGTTGTATGGGTATTTCGGTTGCTGTATTTGTAGGTCAAGCGAGCGAATGGGTAGACGAAATTAAAGCAGGCTTTGAAAATGTACGCCCAGGCGTGTGGGATGATGCAAACGCGGCATACGGGCCACAAACATCAAAAGCAGCAAAGTCGCGTATTTTATCGCTTATTGCCGGTGGTAAAGAGCAAGGCGCTACCTGTTTAATTGATGGCTCAGACTTTACAGTTGAAGGGTATGAGCAAGGTAACTGGGTTGGCCCAACGTTATTTACTGACGTAACCAAAGAAATGGATTTATACAAAGAAGAAATATTTGGCCCCGTACTGGCGTGTATGTTTGTAGACACGCTTGATGAAGCAATCGCACTTATTAACGACAGCCCTTACGGTAACGGCACCTCGTTATTTACCTCAAGCGGCGCAGTAGCTCGTAAATTCCAACACGAAATTGAAGTAGGGCAAGTAGGTATTAATGTACCAATTCCGGTGCCACTTCCGTTCTTTTCGTTCACTGGTTGGAAAGGCTCATTTTACGGCGATACGCACACGTACGGTAAGCAAGGTATTCGTTTTTACACAGAAACTAAAACGATTACCTCACGTTGGTTTGAAGACGATATCGCTTCGGGTCCAAACATGAGCATTAACTTAAAATAATCGTAATTAAAAAATGAGTAAATAAAAGAATAATTAATAATAAAGATGGGCGCGAAGGCTACTTCACACACAACACACATAAGCCTTCGCCGCTCGTCACGATATCCCCGTAACGGGAAACACTAACAACACAACTAACATAACTTACACAATTAAAGAGGTCTAACATGGACTTTAACTTATCTGAAGATCAACAAGCCTTTGCGCAAACAGCACGACAATTTGCCGAGTCAGAACTCGCACCTTATGCAGCAAAATGGGACCGCGAACATATTTTCCCTAAAGACACGATTAAAGCAGCAGGCGAGCTTGGTTTTTGTGGTTTATACACGCCAGAGGAAGCCGGCGGCCTTGGTTTATCACGTTTAGATTCGAGCATTATTTTTGAACAGCTTGCTATGGGCTGTACAGCAACCACGGCCATGTTAACCATTCATAATATGGCCACGTGGATGGTAGCAAGTTTTGGTACCGATGCAGTTAAAGACCAATACGTAGAGCAATTAGTCATGGGCGAGCTACTTGCCTCTTATTGTTTAACAGAGCCAGGCTCGGGCTCAGATGCCGCATCACTTAAAACAAAAGCTGTGCTTGAGGGCGATGAGTACGTTATTAACGGCTCAAAAATGTTTATATCGGGCGCTGGCGAAACCGAAGTACTAGTGGTAATGGCACGTACAGGCGGCGAAGGCGCTGCGGGTATTTCTGCATTTGTAGTGCCTGCCGACGCAAAAGGCGTTGAATACGGTAAAGCAGAAGAAAAAATGGGTTGGAACGCACAACCTACACGCCTAATTAGCTTTGAAGATGTACGCATTCCTGCGCACAACTTATTAGGGGCTGAGGGCGAAGGCTTTAAATTTGCGATGCAAGGCCTTGATGGCGGCCGAATTAACATTGCCACATGTTCAATTGGTACAGCGCAGGCAGCACTCAATACCGCCCGCGAATATTTAAAAGAACGTACACAATTTGGTAAACCACTCGCTGCGTTTCAAGCACTACAATTTAAAATTGCCGATATGAACACCGAGCTTGTAGCTGCGCGCCAAATGGTTAGGCTTGCTGCATTTAAACTTGATAATAACGACGTTGAAAAAACCACTTACTGCGCCATGGCTAAACGCTTTGCTACCGATGTTGGTTTTACCGTGTGTAACGACGCACTGCAAATTCATGGTGGTTACGGTTACATAAAAGAATACCCACTTGAGCGCCATGTACGCGATGTACGCGTTCATCAAATTTTAGAAGGCACTAACGAAATCATGCGTGTAATTATTGCGCGCCGTATTTTAGCTGAATCTGCAAGCGACGTTTTATAAGGAGCAATTTATGTCAGAATCTAAATCTAATCCAAGTATTGAACTTACAACCGAAGGTCACGTTGCAATTTTGACGATGTCTAACCCGCCAGCAAACACGTGGACAAAAGACACTTTAGTTGATTTAAAAAATACCGTTAACGAGCTAAACAATAATAAAAATATTTATGCCTTAGTACTGACTGGCGAAGGCGAGAAGTTTTTTAGCGCCGGTGCCGACCTAAACGTATTTGCAGGTGGCGATAAAGGCGTAGCCGCCGACATGTCGCGTGTATTTGGTGAAGCGTTTGAAGCACTGACTAATTTTAGAGGTGTGTCGGTCGCTGCCATTAACGGTTATGCAATGGGCGGTGGCTTAGAGGTTGCCCTTGCGTGCGATATACGTATTGCTGAAGAACAAGCACAAATGGCGCTACCTGAAGCTAAAGTAGGGTTATTACCGTGTGCGGGTGGTACACAAAATTTAGCATGGCTTGTAGGCGAAGGCTGGGCAAAACGCATGATTTTATGCGGCGAGCGCTTAAAAGCCGATAAAGCCCTGCAAATTGGCTTAGTAGAAGAAGTAGTGCCACAAGGCGAAAGCTTTGCTGCGGCATTAAAGCTTGCCAACCAAGTGGCCGATCAAAGCCCTACCTCAGTAGCTGTGTGTAAAACATTGATTCAAAAAGGGCGCCATCAACCAATGACAAGTGTTTTGCCTCTTGAACGTGAATTATTTGTTGGTTTATTTGATACCGAAGATCAACAAGAAGGCGTAAATGCCTTTTTAGAAAAACGCCGCGCTAACTGGGTAAACGGCTAATGAGTGCTTTAACAGTATTAAATAGCACCGATGAGCCCGTGATATTTGAAACCGCCACCGCAGAAAACGGCAGTTTAATAGGGCTTATTACACTCAATGCGCCAAAAGCGTTAAATGCACTTAATTTTGAGATGATCAAATTACTTGAGCCGCAATTGCGAACTTGGCAAGACGATGATGCTATTGCAATGGTGTTGTTAAAAGGCGCTGGCGATAAAGCATTTTGTGCTGGTGGCGATGTTGTAAGCCTTCATCGTGCAATGGCGCAAGGTAAACCAACAAGCTTAGCTGAAGAGTTTTTTACGCTTGAGTACAAGCTTGATTATCTTATTCATACCTTTGATAAACCTATCCTCGTTTGGGGTAACGGCATAGTAATGGGCGGCGGTTTAGGGTTAATGGCCGGTGCTAGCCACCGCGTCGTAACCGAAACATCACGCATTGCCATGCCAGAGCAAACCATTGGTTTATACCCAGATGTAGGCGGCAGTTACTTTTTACATAAAATGCCACAAAGCGTCGGGCTATTTTTAGGGCTAACGTCGGCCTCTATAAACTGCGACGACGCGCGTTTTGTATCGCTTGCCGATCACTTTATCGATAGCAACAAGTATGATGCCATGCTTGCGCAAATTTTAACTGCTAAGTGGGGAAAAACGGCAAGCCTAAATCATGACAGGTTAACCGATTTACTCACCGATTTAGACAACCGGTCGGCGCGTATGCCCAAAGGCAACGTAAAAGCTAACCTAAAAACGATTCAAAAACTGGGTGAGTTTACAACCTTGCAGGAGCAAGTTGATTACATTTTAGGGCTAACCACTGACGATAAATGGCTACAACGCGCTCAAAAATCACTTAAACATGGCTGCCCACTAAGTTGTGCACTTGTAAGTGAGCAATTAAAAACAAGCCAAGGCAAAAGCTTATTAGCGTGTTTTAAAATGGAGCTGGGTATGTCGGTTCGCGCTGGCGAAGTAGGTGAGTTTCAAGAAGGTGTAAGGGCGCTACTAATAGATAAAGACGGTGCGCCAAATTGGCAATACAAAACACTTAGTGATGTACCACAAACAATAATAGATAGCTTTTTTGCTAACAGCTTTGGCGAAAATCACCCGCTCAATGAGCTTGCTGTTAAATAAAATTGGTATCTAAAAGGAACAACTATGAGTAAATTAAACATAGGTTTTATTGGTTTAGGTAATATGGGCGGCCCAATGGCGGCTAACTTAATTAAAGCTGGGCATACAGTAAGTGTGTTCGATTTAAACCAATCGGTCGTAAATGAATTTGCAAGCAAAGGCGCAAAAGCAGCAGTTGATGCAAAACAGTGCGCAACTAATGCTGACGTACTTATTAGTATGTTACCAGCGGGCAAACATGTTAAGTCGCTGTACTTAGGTAATAACGACGACAACGGCCTAATTAACGTGCTGAGCAAAAATACATTAGTCATTGATTGCTCAACAATAGATGCAGAATCAGCACGTATTGTAGGCAGCGCACTTGGTGAACAAGGCATAAGCTTTGTAGATGCACCGGTGTCGGGCGGCGTTGCAGGCGCAACTGCTGGCACACTTACTTTTATTGTTGGCGGCGAAAAAGCAGCGTTTGATAAAGCAAATACAGTGCTGAGTGATATGGGTAAAAACATATTTCATGCAGGCGATATTGGCGCAGGGCAAGTTGCCAAAATATGTAACAACATGCTACTTAGCATTTTAATGGCAGGCACCAGCGAAGCACTGCAAATGGGTATTAATAACGGCCTAGATCCTAAAGTACTTAGCGACATAATGACCGCAAGTTCTGGCCGTAACTGGACGCTCGAACTTTACAATCCTTGCCCAGGTGTAATGGATACCGCACCTGCAAGTAACGATTACAAACCAGGCTTTATGGTTGATTTAATGGCTAAAGATTTAGGCCTTGCTATGGAAGCCGCGCAGCAAAGTAATTCATCAACCCCTATGGGTTCAATGGCTAAAAATTTATACACTATGCTACAGCACCAAGGTGCAGGTAGTGATGATTTTAGTGCCATTTTTAAACTGTTTTCTAAGTAGGAGCAACGCGTGGAAATTAAAAATAACACGGTAGTAATAACCGGTGGCGCACAAGGTTTAGGCTTTGCAATGGCGCAAAAGTTTGCACTTATGGGCGCAAACATTGCTTTAATAGATATGGCGCAAGAGCTTCTTAATACAGCATGCGAGCAACTCACACAGCTTGAAGGTGTCACAGGCAACATTAAAGGGTATGCCGCAAACGTAACCGCTGAAAGCGAAGTAGAAAACGTATTTAATACCATTAACAGTGATTTTGGCCACATTGGCGTGCTTATAAACAACGCCGGTATTTTACGCGACGGCATGTTTATAAAGGCTAAAGACGGCAAAGTCGTTAAAAAAATGTCTCTTGAGCAATTTCAATCAGTGATTGATGTAAACCTGACAGGTGTGTTTTTAGCAGGGCGCGAAGCGGCAAGCCACATGATTGAATCAGGCAAAGGCGGCGTAATCGTTAATATGTCGAGCGTAGCGCGTGCAGGTAACATAGGCCAAACAAATTACGCGGCATCAAAAGCAGGCGTAGTGGCACTTACCACCACATGGGCTAAAGAACTTGGCCGCTTTGGTATACGTGTAGGCGCTATTGCACCAGGTGTAATAAGCACCGCCATGACCGACGCCATGAAGCCCGAAGCCAAACAACGTATGCTTGCAGTAACGCCAGTAGGGCGCTTAGGCGAAAGCGACGAAATTGCCCATACCGCACAATACATAATCGAAAACGACTTTTTTACCGGCCGCGTAGTTGAAATAGACGGCGGTATTCGTTTGTAAAGTAAGTAGTTTTACGGTTGAATTTAAAAAGCATGGCGCTTGTGGGCTGTGCTTTTTTGTTTTAAATAGGGAAGTTTATAATCTTGAAAAAGGGCTAATAACACCGTTGGCACCTTGTTGTAGTACATGGGTATATATTTGTGTAGTACGCACATCACTATGACCTAGCTGTGTTTGTACTGTGCGGATATCAGCGCCGCTTTGCAGCAAATGCGTAGCGAAAGAGTGACGCAAAGTATGTGGGGTAACGTGTTTATTAATATGTGCATCAAAAGCGGCTTTTTTAACAGCGCGCTGTAATTGCTTTTCATCGATATGATGGCGCCTTAATTGCTTACTCTCGGGATCAAGACTTAATTTATGTGATGAAAATAAATATTGCCATCCCAGCTGCTTATTATGGTTTGGATATTTTT